>JBCCVT010000205.1:0-5582 GCA_039195015.1 Pseudomonadota bacterium | reverse complement strand
TCGATCCCGGAGTAACCGGTACCCTGCCCGCGCTTCGACACAAAGACCTGCTTGGATTTCCACACCTCAAGGACCGGCATACCAGCGATCGGGCTGTTCGGGTCGTCCTGTGCGGCAGGGTTCACGATGTCATTGGAACCAATCACGATGGCCACGTCGGTTTCGGGGAAATCCTCGTTGATCTCGTCCATCTCAAGCACGATGTCATATGGCACCTTGGCTTCGGCCAAAAGCACGTTCATATGCCCGGGCAGACGCCCCGCAACCGGGTGGATGGCAAAGCGAACCTCCTTGCCTGCCGCGCGCAGCTTGCGTGTCAGCTCGCTGACCGATTGCTGCGCTTGCGCCACCGCCATGCCATAGCCGGGCACGATTATCACGCTATCAGCGTCGTTCAGAGCGGCCGAAACACCTTCGGCCTCAATGGCGATCTGTTCGCCTTCAACGGCCATCTGTTCGCCCGCAGGGCCGCCGAAACCGCCGAGGATCACGCTGATGAAGGACCGGTTCATCGCTTTACACATGATGTAGGACAGGATCGCACCCGAAGACCCGACCAGCGCCCCCACAACGATCAGCAGATCGTTGCCCAGCGAGAACCCGATCGCGGCGGCGGCCCAGCCCGAATAGGAGTTGAGCATCGACACCACGACCGGCATGTCAGCGCCACCAATCCCCATGATCAGGTGATACCCGATGAAGAGCGCCGCGAGCGTCAACAGGATCAACGTCCAGCTGCCACCATTGGCCAGATAGAGGATCGCCAGGATCAGCGACAGCGCCGCCGCGCCGGCGTTCAGCATGTGACCGCCCGGCAGTTTCGTCGCCGCCGAGGTCACGCGACCCGCCAGCTTGCCATAAGCGATGACCGAGCCGGTGAACGTCACCGCACCGATCCAGATGCCAAGCACCAGTTCGATCTTGAGGATATTCACCTCGACCGCCGTCTTCTTGGCCACAATCGAGGCGAAGCCGGTGAATTCCTTGGCAAAGGCCGTTCCTTCTGGCGTGATCTCTTCGGGGCGCGGGAAGCTCAGGCCAGCATCCGTGAAGGCGGCTGCCACGCGTCCCAGTTCGATATCCGCGTTGAACCCCACAAAGACAGCCGCCAGGCCGACCAGCGAGTGCATGATCGCCACAAGTTCCGGCATCTGCGTCATCTGCACACGGGTCGCCAACTGATAGCCGACCGCCGCACCCATAGCGATCAGAATGATCGATGCGCCCCAAAGGCCCTGTCCCGGTCCGATCATCGTCGCCAGAACGGCGATGGCCATCCCAACGATGCCATACCACACGGCACGCTTTGCGCTTTCCTGATTGGACAAGCCGCCGAGCGACAGGATGAAGAGCACGGCGGCCACCGCATAGGCCGCAATCGTAAATCCAAATTCCATAACTGTCGTCTCCGCGCGTTAGGATTTCTGGAACATGGCGAGCATGCGCCGTGTCACGAGGAAGCCACCAAAAATGTTGACCGAGGCCATCAGAACCCCTGCCGCGGCAAGGATCGTGATCAGCGCCGAGCTGGATCCGATCTGGATCAGCGCGCCGAGGATGATGATCGACGAGATCGCGTTGGTGACCGCCATCAGCGGCGTATGAAGGCTGTGTGCAACGTTCCAGATCACCTGGAAGCCGATAAAGACGGACAGCACGAAGACAATGAAATGCTGCATGAAGCTTGCCGGTGCGACGAGGCCAACAAGCAGGACGAGCGCGCCGCCAGTGGCCAGCAACGTCACCTGGTTCTTGGTTTGCTGCCGGAAGGCCTCGGCCTCTTCCGCGCGTAGCTCCTCAGGCGTCTTCTCCTTGGGTTTCTCTTGTGGTTTCGCCGCGATCGCCTGAACCTTGGGCGGCGGCGGCGGGAACGTGACCTCCTTTTCGTGCGTGACCGTCGCGCCACGGATCACGTCATCTTCCATGTCATGCACGATGACGCCGTCCTTTTCCGGCGTCAGGTCCGTCATCATGTGACGGACATTCGTGGAATAAAGCGTCGAGGATTGCGCGGCCATCCGGCTTGGGAAATCGGTGTATCCGACGATGGTCACGCCATTTGGCGTTACGATCTTGTCGTCCGGCACTGTCAGTTCACAGTTTCCGCCGCGCTCGGCTGCGAGGTCGACGATGACCGAGCCGGGTTTCATCGCCTCGACCATGTCCTTGGTCCACAGAACCGGTGCGTCCCGGTTCGGGATCAAAGCCGTAGTGATGACGATGTCCATGTCCGGGGCGAGCTCGCGAAACTTTTCAAGCTGCTTCTCACGGAATTCGGGGCTCGACGGAGCCGCGTAACCGCCTGTGGCCGCGCCATCCTGTTGGCTTTCGTCGAACTCGAGAAAGACGAACTCGGCGCCCATGGATTCGATCTGTTCGGCAACCTCGGGGCGTACGTCGAAAGCGTAGGTGATTGCACCCAACGACGTTGCCGTCCCAATGGCGGCGAGACCCGCGACGCCTGCACCAACGACCAGAACTTTGGCCGGTGGCACCTTGCCGGCCGCCGTCACCTGACCGGTGAAGAAACGGCCAAAATTGTTGCCCGCCTCGATCACCGCCCGATAGCCGGCGATGTTGGCCATTGACGACAGCGCATCCATCTTCTGCGCACGGCTGATGCGCGGTACCATGTCCATGGCGATCACGGTCGCGCCCTTGTCGGCGGCCTGCTGCATCAGCTCTTCATTCGCGCCCGGATAAAAGAAAGAAATCAGCGTCTTGTTTCCGTTCAGTCGCTTGACCTCGGCCTCGGTTGGGGGGCGTACCTTGGCGATCACGTCGGATTGCTTGAAAAGCGTGGCAGCGGTTTTGACGATCTCGACCCCGGCCTCCTGATAGGCCGCATCGGAAAAGCCAGCGGCAACACCTGCGCCGGATTCGATGATGCACTCATGGCCGAGTTTGTGAAGCTGCTTGGCCGAGTCTGGCGTCATTGCAACGCGCGCCTCGCCCTTGAACAGCTCTTTTGGTGTACCGATTTTCACCGTGGTGTCCCCCTCTGCGCCGGAATTCCGGCCAAAATGGATTAATGCGCAACGATTTCCAGTACCGGGAGCAACAAAATTGCGCAAGCTTCGGTGTCAGCCTGCAAACAGATTGTCGCAATTCGCTAGATCCAGCGTCGCACCTTTTCTGTGTAACGCGCAAAATCCGCGCGAAAAACGCGCCGCATCCGGTTTTCCTCGGGTATGACGAAACGTTTCTCGATCATCCAGACGAAGATCGGCACAAGCGGTAGCGCCAACACCGCGTCCCACCGCAGAATCAGTCCGGTCAGCACCAGTGCGTCGCCAAGGTAGATCGGGTTGCGCGTGCGGCTGAAGATACCGCTTTGGATCATACGGTCCGGCGTGTGGTGTGGCACAGGCGTGGTCCGGTGCTTGCGAAACTCGACCAGTGCGAGGACCATCAGAAGGATCCCGCCACCCACCAGCAACCCGCCCACGAATTGAGCCCAGCCGCCCCCGAAACCAAGCCCCAAGCTCTGACGGGACGATTGCACCCAGGCGATTACAAGGAAACCGACAAGCCAGACCGGGGGCAGATCAATCCATTTCAAAGCGCTCATGCGGTTATCGGCGGTCATCACGGTCCCCTCGCTCCGTCGCTCCTGCCGTGCCACAATCCGCGTGATTACTGCACGGCACTTATTGTCACAGGCGGCGGGACCGGTAGGCTGCCGGCACCAGCGGGAGGAGACGGCCATGATGCTTGAAGGAAAACATGCGCTCGTGACGGGCGGCGGCACTGGCATTGGCCTTGCGATCGCCGAGGCTTTTGCGGCAGCCGGCGCACAGGTCACCATCACCGGACGTCGGCAGACGGTCCTGGACGAGGTGGCGGGATCGAACATGAGCGGACTTGCAATGGATGTCCGGGACGAAGAGGACGTGGTTGCCAAGATCGCCACCGCTGTCGCGGCGCGCGGCCCGATCCAGATCTGTGTCGCCAATGCAGGCGTTGCCGAAGGCCGGGCGGTGCACAAGACGGACATGACATTTTGGCGCAACATGATGGCGACCAATCTTGACGGCGCCTTCCTGACGATCCGCGAAAGCCTCACTTCGATGCGGCAGACTGACTGGGGCCGGGTGATCACAATCTCATCCATCGCGGGCGTGCGCGGGTTGAAAGGAGCCGCGTGCTATTCGGCCTCGAAACACGGGCTCATTGGTCTCACCCGTTCGCTGAGCGAGGATTACCTGGGCACGAACTACACCTTCAACGCGATCTGTCCGGCCTATGTCGCGACGCCGATCATCGACCGAAATGTCGCGTCGATTTCCGAGCGCGCGGGGGTCAGTGCGGACGAGGCGATGCAGATGATGGTGGGCGCAAACCGTCACCAGCGGCTCATCGAGCCGAGCGAGATCGCCTCGGCCGCGATGTGGCTTGTCGGCCCGGGCTCGGACAGTGTGAACGGCCAGACGATCGAGATCGCTGGCGGTCAGACATAGGCCAGAACGCCAAAGGTGGACAGGGCCGGATTCAGGCGATAGCTCAGGACCAAAGCCCCCAAGGAGCGCGCCCATGTCCAATTTCGCCGCCACCAAACAGCTCTTTGACCTGCCCGATGGCGTGATCTATCTCGACGGCAACTCGCTGGGTCCATTGCCCAAGGCCGCGCCTGGGCGGTTGGGCGAGATGATGCGCGACGAATGGGGGCAGATGCTGATCACCGGCTGGAACAATGCCGGCTGGATGGCGCAACCTGCGCGCGTTGGTGACCGCATCGCCCGGCTGATCGGCGCCAAACCCGGCCATGTGGTGATGGGCGACACACTGTCGATCAAGGTTTACCAGGCGCTTGCCGCCGCGACCGAGATGCGTCCTGATCGCAAGGTGATCCTGTCGGACAATGGCAACTTTCCTTCCGATCTCTACATGGCGGAAGGGCTTGTGAAGGCGTTCGGGCGCGGGCTGGAACTCCGCGTTGTGGATCCGGAAGAGGTTGCGGGCGCCATTGATCACGATCTGGCCGTTCTGATGCTGACCGAGGTCGACTATCGTACCGGGCGCAAGCACGATATGGCTGATCTGACCCGCCGCGCGCATGCCGTGGGGGCGCTGACTGTTTGGGATCTGGCACATAGCGCAGGCGCCTTGCCGGTCGATCTGGCCGGGTCCGGGGCAGATTTCGCGGTGGGCTGCACCTACAAGTACCTCAATGGCGGTCCGGGCGCGCCCGCCTTCATCTATGTGGCCCCCAGACACGCGGATCGCGCCGCCCCAGCCCTGTCGGGCTGGCTCGGTCACGAAGCACCGTTTGCCTTTGACCTCGACTACCGCCCCGCGCCCGGGATCGAGCGCATGCGCGTCGGCACGCCGCCTGTCCTGCAGCTTACCGCGCTGGAAACCGCGCTTGACATCTGGGACCGGGTTGAGATGGCCGATATCCGGACCGCATCAATCACGCTGTGTGATCTCTTCATCGCCGAGGTTGAGGCCACCTGTCCCGGACTGGAGCTCGCGAGCCCGCGCGACGGATCGCAGCGGGGCAGCCAGGTGTCATTCCGATTTGCGGAAGGTTACGCCGCGATGCAGGCGCTGATCGCGCGCGGGGTGATCGGAGACTTCCG
>JBCCVT010000204.1:0-5657 GCA_039195015.1 Pseudomonadota bacterium | reverse complement strand
CAGGTCCAGCCGGACCGTTTGAACGTGTCTCCGGACATGACACTGGTGCTGTCTGCCAATGTCGAGAGGCGCCTGCGTAGGAAATGCGCGGCGGAGTTCAAACTTTACGACGGGATCGAAATCTCGCGTCGGTGACCGCCGACATTCCCAATCAGTGCAACTGCTGATGTACCGTCTCGGTCAGTTGGTTGAGCGAGAAAGGTTTTGGCAAGAAAACGGAATTCGGGATCGCGTCATCTGCCTCGGACAAAGCGCCTTCGGTATAGCCCGACACAAAGACGACCCGCACGTCGGGCCGCGTTTCGAGCGCTTTGCGAACCCAGCTTGGTCCGTCCATACCCGGCATCACCACGTCCGTGATGAAAATATCAACGGCAAGGCTCGGGTCTTCAAGCGTGGCCAACGCGTCTTCGGCAGATTCAGCTTCGAGAACCGTGTAGCCGCGCAGCCGAAGCGCGCGCGATGCAAAGGCGCGGACCGGGGCCTCGTCCTCAACCAGCAAGACAACGCCTTCGCCATGTGCGGGCGCGGGCGTCGGCACTGCACGCTCAACAGGCGCTTGGACCTCCGGTTCGGCGTCGAAGACAGGCAGGTAGAGCGTAAAACACGTGCCGGCATCCTGCTCACTGTCGACAAAAATGAATCCGCCGGTCTGCTTGATGATTCCGTAGGCCGTCGACAATCCCAGACCCGTGCCCTCGCCCGTGCGTTTCGTCGTGTAGAACGGCTCAAACACTTTGCTGAGCTTGTCTGGCGGGATCCCCACACCTTCATCGCGCACACGAACAACGACATAGTCACCGACAGGAACCTTGGCGCGGTCTCGTTCAATCGGGACGCTCACCGTGGTGTCTTCGGTTTCAATCCGAATCTCGCCTCCTCCGGGCATTGCGTCGCGCGCATTCACGACCAGGTTCATAAGAACCTGTTCCAGCTGCCGCTTATCGGCGCGGATCGGGCGTAGCACGGGATCATGGCTGAGCGTCAGCACCACCTTTTCGCCGACCAACCGGTTCAGCAGATGGGTCAGATCAGACAGCGTGTCGCGCAGATCGATCACTTCGGGCCGCAGGGTCTGTTTGCGCGAAAACGCCAGCAACTGCCCGACCAGAGCGGCCGCGCGGTTGGCGTTCTGATTGATCTGGATAAGATCACCGTAATCCGGGTCACCCTGATCGTGGCGCAACAGGAGCAGGTCACAGTGGCCCGAGATTGCGGTCAGCAGGTTGTTGAAATCATGCGCCACGCCGCCCGCGAGCTGACCGATCGCCTGCATTTTCTGGCTCTGGACGAACTGCGCTTCAAGCGTCTTGAGTTCGGTCGCATCGTTCAGAACACCGATCAGCACGGTTTGCCCGGCCTCAGAGACCTTGCTGAGCGTGACCTGAACAAACATTTCCTGATCCTTGCGGTTCAGGCGCAGTACCTCTGCTTGCGGCACCGGGTGCCGGGTGAGCGTGTCCTGTATCCAGTCGGGAATAGATCGCCCCAGTCCGTGCATCGCGTCGTCGATCTGCCCAGGCGCCGTTCCGTCCTCGCTCAGGAGCCCCAGCGCCATACGGTTGGCAGCCAGAACCTCGCCTGACTGTGAAAGTTTCAATAGCGGAACCGGCAGCGTTTCAAACACGGCCGCGCTGTCCGAAACCGGCGCGCCGGGCGACGGCAGCAGGTAGATCTCGCGACGGCTGGCGCTTGTTTCGCGGTCCACAACCACAACCTCGACGGGGCCGTCGGCGCTGTTGAGCGTGTTCACCGTGCCCGGTTGCAGCGGCAGATCCCGAAACAGACGGTCCAGGGATTTGACCCGCGCACCCGCGATACCGCGCGCGGCTTCATTCATGAAAAGGATCGCACCGTTGCGGCCCACCGTGATCATCGGGATCGGCAGGGTTTCTCCACGCGACGAACTGCGCTGGTCCGGCATATCCTCGATCCGCCAGAGGAACCCGCCGCTCCCAATCGCATGCACGGCCAAGCGCAAGTGACCAGTGCGCGTCACGATATCCTCGCGCCCGGCCCCATCAAACGCAGCCTTGCGCTGCAACCGGTAAAGCACCGCGGTCGGGTTCGCGAGAACTGTTCGAAGTGCGCTTGCCAGCGTTTCGTCTGCGGAGGGTTTGAACCGGCTGTTGGCGGCGGAGTTTCGGGACTGGATGACCCCCTCTTCGTCCGTGACAAAGCTGGGCGATGCATCCTTGGCGATGAACCCGTCAAGGATATCAATTGCGATGGATTTCCCGCGCGCCCGGCTGCGCGCCACAACGTAAAGGCCCGCACCGACGCAGACCAGCGTGCCACCGACGGCTGTGCCGATCATCGACAAGAGCCCAGTTGCCGCCACAAAAAGACCCCAAGCGAGAACGCCGATCCCAAGGGCGATTACCACCGCAAGCCGGACCGGACTTAGGTCCGGCGCGGTCAGGCCCGGAAGGGAATCGGTGGATCTGTCGAGCACGTGGTCGGCTCCGTTGCGGGAATCGGTCAAAGGTCGATGTCACTCAGAAAGAGTTAAGCTGAATTTAACAGGGCCACTTGCGAGCCCTGCGAACACTAACAATCTACCTAGACGCGAGTCAAATGCGCGGTGTAAAACCCATCCGTGCCATCCAAAGGTGTCCAGCTGTGACGGAAATGGCACTGCCACGCCGGATTCCGCTTCAGAAACGCATCAATTTGCGCGGAGTTTTCACGGTCAAACAAAGAACAAGTGGCGTAGGCCAGCATCCCGTTTGGAGATACAAGTTCCTTGGCGCGATCCAGAATCTCCGCCTGGATCCGTGTAAGCTCGTCAAGACGCGCCTGGGTCAGTCTCCATTTCCCGTCCGGATCCCGTCGCCATGCCCCGCTGCCCGAACAGGGGGCGTCGCAAAGTACGACGTCATAAAGGCCAGAGACTCTTTTGGGCGGGGCGATCTTGATCGCGACACCGGCCCGGCGGGCGCGGTCCGGCAGGTCGCGCATCCGCGCGGGTGCAATATCATGCGCAGTCACATTTGTCACACCACGCGCGGCTATGGCGAGCGCCTTGCCACCTCCGCCCGCGCAATAATCAAGAACGACGATGTCCGGCGACAACGGAAGCGCGGCAACAACGGCCTGACTAGCGCCGTCCTGGAGTTCCACAAGACCGGTTTGATAGGCGCGGCTGTTGCGCAGGGCGCGCGCGCCTTCCGTGATTTCGAGAGCAGTGTCAGCGGATGCGTGTGGATCCGTGAAAATCCCGTCATCGGCCAGATCCCTCTGCACCGCGACGCGCGATGTCTTTGCGAGGTTCACGCGCAAATGCACTGGCGCGCGGCTGCGGAGCGCCTCGGCCACTCGGGACGCGTTATCTCCGAGGCTCTCCTGTACGTGAGGCCAGAGCCAAGCGGGGATATCGAACGCATCCTCCGGAGCCTTGGGCGCATGACCGGTTCCATCCATGTCGTTCAACGGTTCAGGCGCATGGCCGACGCCCGTGAACAGCGTCGCGGGATCCACGTCCGACTGGCGAAGCAACCCCAGCATAAGGCCGCGCCCGGTCATCGCGCCACCTTGCGCCGCGCATGAGCGCTTGCGCCGCAAAACGTCGAACACGTGGTCCCGGACCGCGGCACGGTCCTTGGATCCGGCAAACCGGCTGTGTCTTGCCCAAGCGGTCAAGGCGCGCTCGGCAGGTTCGCCGCGCAAAATGTCGTCCAGGATCTCGATCGCTGCCGCGACCCGCGCGCCGGGGGTCATGTTGGGCCGTCACATTGCGCGGTAATTGGGCGCCTCACGGGTGATCTGCACGTCATGCACGTGGCTTTCCTTGAGCCCGGCCCCAGTGATCCGTACGAAGCTGCACTTGCGCCGCATATCTTCGACCGTTGCACAACCGGTGTATCCCATCGCCGCGCGCAGACCGCCAACCAACTGATGAATGACGGTCGTGGCACTGCCTTTGTAGGGTACTTGGCCTTCGATCCCTTCGGGCACCAGTTTGTCGCTGGCCGCGTCTTTCTGGAAATATCGGTCCGCAGAACCGCGCGCCATTGCGCCAAGGCTTCCCATGCCCCGGTAACTTTTGAAACTGCGGCCCTGGTACAGGATCACCTCGCCCGGGCTTTCATCGGTTCCGGCGATCATGCTGCCGACCATGGCGCAGGAGGCACCCGCCGCGATGGCCTTGGCGAAATCGCCGGAGAACTTGATGCCGCCATCGGCGATTACCGGGACGTCTCCGGCAGCGCTTGCGCAATCCATGATCGCGGTCAACTGAGGCACACCAACGCCAGCGACCATGCGGGTGGTGCAGATCGACCCCGGGCCGATGCCGACCTTTACTGCGTCTGCGCCCGCATCGATCAGCGCGCGGGTGGCGTCGCCTGTGGCAACATTGCCCGCCACAATCTGAACTTCGTTCGACAACATCTTGGCGCGCTCGACCGCTTGAGCGACACCTTCGGAATGGCCATGTGCGGTGTCGATGACAATCATATCGACACCAGCGTCGACGAGCGCTTGCGACCGCTCAAAGCCGGCGTCCCCGACAGTCGACGCCGCAGCCACCCGCAGCCGTCCCAGCCGGTCCTTGCAGGCTGTGGGGTTCAATACGGCCTGCTCGGTGTCCTTCAGGGTCAGGAGTCCGGTCAGCTTGCCCTGCCCGTCCGTGACCAACAGTTTTTCAATGCGCCGGGCTTTCATCAGGCTGATCGCCTCTTCCCGATCCGCGGGTTCGTGCAGAATGGCGAGATTTTCCGACGACATCATCACTCGGACCGGAGTGTCATCGGCGCTGGCAAAGCGCATGTCGCGGTTGGTGACGATCCCGACCACTCGGCCGCTGTCATCCACCACTGGAAACCCCGTTACATTATACCGTTCGCGCAGTGCTTTGGCATCAGCGAGCGTCTGTTCGGCACGAAGTGTTATGGGATTATATACGATCCCGCTTTCAAAGCGTTTCACCCTGCGGATTTCGCGCGACTGCGCCTCGATGTCGAGATTGCGATGGACCACGCCGATCCCGCCGGCCTGGGCCATGGCGATGGCCATGCGCGCCTCGGTCACTGTGTCCATGGCGCTGGACAGAAGCGGGATGTTCATCGCAATGTCCCGGGTCACACGGGTCGTGGTATCAGCCGTCGCCGGCAGCACGGAGGAAGCGGCCGGGACCAGAAGAACATCGTCGAAAGTGAGTGCCTCGCGAATCTCCATCTGGGACCTCATGCGCGGAGTTTCATTGGCACGTCCCTATCGCATGGGGCGACAGCGAGGAAAACCCCAATATGCTGTTATCCGGCTTTGCGCGCATGCCAAGCGTGCCAAAGGTCCTGTCAGCGGGTCCAATCGGGCAAATGGAATGCAGCCGCGGCGGTTAGGGTACGGATCGAGCACCTTGCCCCAGGGCTCGCTGCCTGATGGGAATGTGTCGCAATGACGAAGGCATTCTGGAAGACCTCGTCATCGATCACCAACGCAATCACATTGCATCATCGTTCGCCGCGCTCGTAGACTGCGCCGTCAGGAAGGAGCGACCGAGATGACCCATAGTCATGACGGCGGACGTCTGGATCTGCCCTTTGTCGGGATTTCAACATTCGGCAAGCGCCCGTTCGTATCAGATTGGTCCGCAATCGACGCGGATGTCGCCATCCTTGGTGCACCATTCGATGCGGGAACCCAATGGCGCGCTG
>JBCCVT010000203.1:0-5704 GCA_039195015.1 Pseudomonadota bacterium | reverse complement strand
GTTGAAGGAATCGTCGCTCAATTGCTCGCTATGCGACGGATACTTGATCTCATCCGGTGTCCCTTCCCAAGCGCGATAGCGGAGAAAACAGTTCCAGACGATCGTCAGAGGCATATCAGAGTCGGCATAACACATGCCGAGCTTCACCTTGTCCAACTCGGCGCGACCGGCGTTCAAGGGCGAGATATCGCGCTGATTGAAGGGTTTCGCCCGCAGAAACCCCTTGTCCGGGTATGCACCAAGAACAATCACCCGGCCCGCTTTCGAAGGTCGGCTCATTCCGGTAAGCGCGCTTCCTTCGCGCGGGACAAGGACGATAAACTGATGTGTCAGAGGCGAAGGCCAATTGTAAGGAATACTACGCCCCGCAAGATAAACACCCGTATCCATGTCCAATCCCCTAAAAGAACTCAAACGTTTAACCGAGCTACCGCGCGCGACAGGCGGTGCCCTCGTCAATTCTGATTGATCTTGCTTCCCTTCATCGTGATGTCGCTCGACGCCTTTATGTTTATCTTGCCCGAGCCTTTCACGTTGATGTCCTTGCCGTCGATCGTGATTGTTCCGTCTTTTTTCATGACGATGGATGCACTCCCGCAGGTCAGTGAAATCTCATCCGCCGCCGTGATGGCGAGCTTCTTGCCAACAGAGACGCTCATGTCGTCTGAAATCGCATGCGTTTGCCCCGCTCCGACGGTCACGCTGCGATCCGCGCCGGTGCTGGTCGACTGGCTCGCACCGACATCAAAGCTCTGGCTGGCGGCCACGGTCACACCCTGTGACCCACCAACGGTCCATGTGTCACCGCCACCGACAGTGTGAGTTTGCGCAGCGGCCACCGTCACCGCGCGCGCGGCGCCAACGGTGATGGCTTGCGCCGCGCCGACCGTGACGGCCTCGGCCGCGCCCACGGTGCGGGTCCGGGCGGTGCCCACCGACAAGGTTTGCGCCGAACCCACGGATTGGCTGTGGTTCGATCCGATCGTCTCGGTCGAATCGACGCCGATCCCAATGGTTTCGTTGGACCCGACCGTAAGGCTGCGATCGGTGCCAACGGTTTCCGTGTCGTTGTTCCCGATACTGACTGTCCGGTCCACCCCGACCGAGGTCGACTTGTTGTTGCCGACCGACTCGGTCCGGTCATTGCCGATGCTCTGCGTGCCATCGTGGCCAACATCCTCGACCCAGTCATTGCCGATGGTGCGGGTTTCGTTGTTCTTGACCAGCTCATTATGGTCCTTCTCGGCCTGGAAGTAGACCTCTTCCGACCCTTTCTTGTCCTCGAACCGCAATTCGTTCCAGCCACCGCCGCCAGGAGAGGAATTCGACTTCCAGCCCGATTGTGTCATGTTGTCGGGCAGGCCGTAGGGCGGCATCTGGTTGGCGTTGTAGACCCGCCCCGTGATGATCGGCTGGTCTGGATCGCCATCGAGGAAATCGACAATCACCTCCTGCCCGATCCGGGGGATCTGAATGAAGCCCCAGCCGCTGCCTGCCCAGACCGAACTGACCCGAATGAAACAGGTTGTGCGTTCATCATTACCGCCAAGCCGGTCCCAGAAGAACTGAACTTTCACACGGGAGTATTCGTCCGTGTAGATCTCCTCGCCCGACGGGCCGGTCACCACCGCGGTTTGCAATCCTTTCATGATCGGTCGCGGCGACCGCCGCTCGGGCCGGAATGGAACCGACACCGGGGTCAGCTCGTAATGGGCTTCGAACCCGTCATTGTCATATCCGTGACGCGCCATGTACTGCCCGTCGGCAAGTTCGTAACTCGCCTTTAGGATCAGATACTCATCATTCTCGGCGGTCCGCGGATAATACTCCAAGGTGAAGGTTGATCCGGCCCAGGGCCCTTGCGCGGTCGAGACACAGGTGATCCGCTGATGCGGCGATTGCACTTCCTCGAGGCGCACGGCGGCGAGGTCCTCGCCTCGCGCGATCACGGTGTATGTCCCCGGATAGTCATAAAGTTTGCCGTCGGCCTGATCGTGCGCAAAAGGCGTTTCGCTCATCACCTTCAGATCGGCGGTCGGCTTTTCAAAGTCGTAATCGGTATGGGTAAAGCTTCCGCTGACAGCACTTGCCGTGCGGTGCCAACGGCGGATGCCTTCCTCGAACTCCCGGCCTGTGTCCCCGTCCCCGGCATACGGCAACGTGTCATACCCCGATACCGGCCCGAGGTCCGACATGTTGTCGATCAGCACCAGCTTGTGTTCGCCATCGGCATGTTCAAAGAAATAGAAAATCCCCTCATGCTCCATCAGGCGCTGCACAAAGTTCAGATCCGTTTCCCCGTATTGCACGCAATACTCGCGCGGCTCATAGGTCTCTTGAAGGCGTTTCTCGAACTTGGCTTCGGAATAGGTTGAAAAGACCTCCTCAATGATGTCGACGACGCTCATTTCCTGAAAAATACGGTTGTCCGTTGTCTTCCCCAGGAACCAGAGCCATGGTCGCAAGACCGCGACATATTCAAAGCGCGACGCGCCGGCCTCGGTCAGCGAAAACTCATCAACAAAGCCGTGAAAAAACCGATCGCCCGCTTCGCCTGCGACCTTGATCGTGACGTCCTTGCCCAACACGTCTTCTGCCGGGATATCGATGTCTTCGGTGTCAAAATGCGTGACGAAAGAAAAGCAGCGGCTCACCTCCTCTTCGCCCGACATGCGCGTGAATTGCAATTTGTCGTCAGCGAGCGGCGTAACCGCCGTAATTGCACGTCCATCAGCCATAAAATAACCCGGTGCTTGAATACTTGGTCGAGTCTAGCCGATTTCCAGCCGATCCCAAATGATGTCGATCCCGAAACATTGAAAACTCAAAGCACAGGCGGACAGACCATTCCCTTTGCGAACCGGCGACCGGAAACAGGGTTCAGTTCCGTATCAAACGTCATCTCAAAGAACAGACGCCCGCTGTCGCTTCTCAGATCGACCAGGTAACGTTTTCCGCCATCCCTTGGGCGCAACCGGGTCGCGTCGAGAAGACGCAGCAGACCCCATATCCCGTCGCGGAGTTCACGGGCCGTGTTCGCGCCTTGCCGCAAAGCCACCTCCGAACCAAGCTGCGGATCAGGACCCGGCCATTCGAGCCGTTCATTTCCACCCGTTGCACGTACCGGGCGCGTGACCCCGCCCACCGTCACACTCGCCTCGCCCCGCTCGGCCAGGGCCGCGATATCAAAGCCATCCCCCAACTGGCCATCCTCCCCGAAGAATGCTGCGGAAACCGCCATGCTCTGCTGAAGAAACGCGGCACTTTCCTGCCCGACGCCCGCCAATCGGGCTTCCGGCTTCCAGCGCCACGTTTCACCGCTCTTGTCGAGATATGCGCGCGCCGAGCTCTCGACAAAGCGTGGCAACAAGCCGCGCGGCCCCAGAAACTCGGCAAAAGACGACGCGCTTGCGTCTGCGCCTTCGGCAAAGGGATACCGTCCATCAACGGCAGCCAGGCAGGCCGGAAAGACAAGGCGTTGCCATTCCCGCGTCAGAGGGTTTGCCAGAAGCGACGCATGCGCGGCGCTCGTCTGGGCCAGCACATCCTCGACAATTTGGCTGACCAGCGGTGGTGCGGCCCTGAGCGCGGTCACCGATCGGGCGACCTCTTGCACGTCCATGAGCTTTTCGGCGCCCGCCTCCTCATCGAATTCGATCGCACTGAGCGCAACGTTCAGCGATGCAAAGAGGTTGCCGATCTCCGCCATGCGACCGGCTTCGACATACTGGATGGCCGCGCCGAACTCCGTTGCGATCCTTAGCTGGAAGGCATGCGGCCGGGTTCGGTCTTCGCCGCCCGCCTCTATCCAAACGGCCCGGATCAATCCTTCCAGCGGTGATCGCCGCTGCGCCAATGCACCCGAGATGCGAATGGCACTGGTTTGGTCGTCGAATGGCCGCACCCGCAAATCCGCAAGCCAGAATTTCCACCGGGCCAGCGTTTCGTCCTGCAAGAGCGCCAAAACCCGATCCGGCGCATCGTTCTGCCGGGGTTGTGCGGTCGGGAAGAGTTTCAGAGCTTCGCCGCGTGCTTTCTGAACAGCCAACCCGACACCGACGCTGTTTGCAAACCGCCAACCCTCGGCCGTGAAGATGGCCGGCACGCCATCCGTCAGGACATCGCCGGAGCGCCGGAACACAACATCTGCCAGCCCAGGTATGCCCGCTGGCGTCCAATCCGCAAGCTCGGCAACCGCGTCCATCCGCGTAAGCTCCAGGAATGCGCGCGCCTCCTCGGTCGCAGCGCTGGCAAAACCCACGGCTTGCGCCAAAAGCTCTGCATCCGGCGGTGGCATCGTTGGTACCGGACCGGAAAGCATCTTTACATGTCGGGACAAAGCACCCGTGCCCAATGCGGCATCCCGATCCGCGAGCCAGGCCGCCAGGTAACCCGGCTGCCAGTCGGAAGCGCCGGACAGCACCGACCAAGCCCGAAGGCTGTCATACTGCTCGATATCCTCTCCCTCGGTCGCCATTGCATCCGCCAAAGCATCACCAATGAGATTCGGCAAAAACGCCGCCACGTCCGCGGCATAACGTTCGCGCGCCGACGTCCCGCTATTCCAAATCGGGATCTCGATAATCTCGGCGAGCGGCGCCTGTGCGGCCGCGCGGCCGACCCGTTCAGAAAGGTCCGCGACATGCGCAAGACGGGCAACTGGGTCACTCACGGGTCCTTGTTTCAGCTCGTCTTCGAACGACGCGCGCAACGCCGCATGATATCGGTAGTCCAGGAAACCGGCATATACGGCGAGCGCCGCAATCAGCAGAACGACAGAAAGGCCGAGATACACTGCTGGTCGGGCGGACAAACCTTCCCGCGTGCGCCGACGCCCCTCGAGCCTGTCGAGAACAGTCTCGAGAAATGCCGCAAGCGCCGCATAGTCACTCCCCTGCTCTATCGCCGTCTCGTGAAACCGGCGCAGATCGTCCGGTGTCACGTTGCGCCGACCAAACAGATGCGTATGGGCCGCGGCCGACCACGCACTGCCGCGCACGCGTTTCTCGGCTCGCACCGCCTGATCGATCTGCACCGCGAGCGCCAACCGCGCCACCGGGACCGACGGTTGCGGAACGTCGCTCGTCCGAAGTTTGGTCTCATAGGCGTCAAGCACCGCTCCCGCGCGCTCGGCCAGTGTGCGTTCCCCTTGTGACGCATGGTCCCCGATCGTGGCCAGAAACGCTCGCACATCGCTGGCATGCTGCTCATAAATCGTCACTAAAGCTGCCCGGCCGACGCCCAGGACCGCAAGGTTTCGACACCCACTTCGAAGTGCATCGAATCCTCGCGATTATAGGTCGCACCCCAATACCAGCCCTCTTCATTAAAGAGTTCAGCCAGGATCATCAGCCCGAATTGCGTGCCGCCATCCGCAAAGCCGTCCAGCCGGTCTTGAAGTTTTATGTCAACCGCAGTGCCCCAGGAATGGTTGGAGATTGACCGTGTCGAACCGCGCACATAGCGCGCGCAAATCGCCCCCGCCGTGCCGACAGCGGCATAAATGTCAGGCTCGGTTGCCTGCAGTTTCGACATGATCCGTTCCAGCGAGTCGAGCGCCGGTCGGATCATCGTCACCCGGATCGGTCCGACCTGCCGCGTTTCCATCAATGCCTTCAGTCTGTCATTGGTGACGCCCATGCATTCCTGCGAGAAATCAATACGTGGCCGTCCCAAGATTTCCAGCATAACCCGGTTATTGGGC
>JBCCVT010000202.1:0-5732 GCA_039195015.1 Pseudomonadota bacterium | reverse complement strand
GTATCCGTAATGTCGATTGCCGTTAACACTCGGCGCGGGGATCCGCGCGTGGTTTTTGGCAACATGGCACCGGGCCCCACCCGATCGATCGGGGGGGAGCGCGAATTGGCGCGGGGGCCGGACGCGGCCGCCGCGGCCTGTCTTGAGGGATTGAGCCCGACGGACGACCCGCTCGCCACCGAATGGTACCGGCGCGAGGTGGCCTCGGTGCACTTGAGACGGCTTCTGAAAGAAGGAGGCCACGGCTGATGGCCAAAACACCTGTCACCTTCATGTTGAACGATGCGGAAACCGGTGTCTTTGTCGATCCGGGTGCAAATCTGAACGAGGTTTTGCGCCGGAATGCGGGAGATCTGACTACCAAGCACGGTTGCGGGCAGGGAACCTGCGGAGCATGCACCGTCCTGATCAATGGGGTGCCGCATCTGTCGTGTCTGACACTGGCCGAAACCGTGGAAGGCAAACGCATTGACACCACCGCCGGTTTGGCCGGCGGACCGGAACTTCACCCGCTGCAGACGGCTTTCATGGAAGGGTTCGCGGCGCAATGCGGTTTCTGCACGGCGGGGATGCTGATGGCGGCCAAGGCGCTGCTGGATCAGACGCCGAACCCTACGCGCGATGAGGTGATCGAGGCGATTTCGGGCAACCTGTGCCGTTGCACCGGATATGAGCCGATCGTCGACGCCATTCTGACAGCCGCCGCGCGTATGCAGCAGAGGGCGGTCTGATGTCTTCGATCGAATTCCGCAAAGAGCTCTTTGCCGATGAACGCGACGACACGCTGAAGGAGATCGGCAAACCGACGATCCGCCAGGATATTCTGGGACATGTCACAGGGCGCACGCCATTTTACGATGACCACCAGTTTGATGGCATGCTGCATATGCGGGCCGTCCGGTCTCCGCACCATCACGCGGAAATCAGATCTATCGACACAAGCGCTGCCGAAGGGATGCCCGGTGTGCGACGTGTCGCGACGGCGCGGGACGTGCCAAACAACCTCAACACCTTGCTCAGTCTAATCAACTTTGGTCGCGATGATGAACCGCTCTGTGCGCATGACAAGGTTCGCTACATGGGCGAAACCGTTGCTTGGGTTATCGCGGACACCGAGCGGCAGGCGCGCGATGCCTGTGCTGTCGTGCGTGTTGATTACAACGTTTTGCCGCATGTGCTGGACGCGGAAGAGGCAATTGCGCCAAACGCGCCCGTGGTCAACGACATCTACCCGAACAACACCTTTGATTATCATGAGAAATACGATCACCAGAAGCTTCGGTTCGGCGATGTGAACGCGGCCTTCGCGACCGCCGATCATATCGTCGAGGCTGAATACCAGATGTCGCCGATCGAACAGGCGCCTATTGAAACCTGCGGCGCCATCGCCGCGCCCGAAACCAATGACCGCTATGTTTGTCATACCAATACGCAGGCGCTGTTCTTCTCGCTCGGGACGACGGCAAAGCTCTTGGATACAGCCTCCTCCCGTCTTCATTTCATTGGTGGGACTGCCGGTGGCGGCTTTGGCGGCAAGGTGGATTCCATCGTGGAGCCGACCGCCGTCCTGGGGGCGATGCTCACCGGCAAGCCGGTGCGCTTTGCCTGGGATCGCGAGGAAGAAATGCAGGTAGGCGCGCCGCGTGGCGGCGAACGCTGGCGGATCAAGGACGGCGTGATGGGCGACGGGCGCATCGTCGCGCGGGAGTTCACCGGGTTCTTTGACAGCGGCGCATACATGCGGCTGTCGCCATATGCGATCATCAAAGGCACGGGGCATCTGCCAGGCCCGTATTCGATCCCGAATGTTGCGTCCAATGTCTATTGCTGTGTGACCAACCGGACGCCTGCGACAGCCATGCGGGGTTTCGGTATCACTGGCGTCGACTTTGCGATCGAATGCCATATGGATCGCGTTGCCGAGGCTGTGGGCATGCACCCTGTCGAGCTGCGCATTTTGAACGCCTATCGCGATGGCGACATGAAAGCCCACAGACGGCTGGCCAAAAACACAGCGCTTATTGAATGCTGCCAGGTGGCTGCCGACAAGGCCGGATGGGCAATCTCGCCAGATGCCGCAGCCCAGTCTTCGAAGGCCGGCGGAGGCACGCCCGCGCGCGCGGCGATCCCGGAGACGGTGACCGACGAAGATGGCAGGATCGGTGAGCGCCGGACCGGGCGGGTACCATCGACATCGCCTGCGACACAGGGCTCGGGCCGTATGGCTGCGGGCACGATGAAGAAATCTCCGGTATCCGGCGCGCCTGTACAGAACCCCGACATGCAGATCGATGCCGATCGGATCGGACACAAGATGGGGGCAACACCTGTCGACAAGCCAAGCACTCCGGCGGCCCCTGTCCCTGCCACAGCGATCCCGCCGTCGCCGACACCGCCTCCAGCAGCGCCCATACCACCCGCTCCTCCATCGCCACCGGCAGCGGCCGCACCGACTTTGTCGTCGCCGACACCATCACCCGAGCCGCAGCCCTATCAGCCCGACAAACCGTTCTCGCGCGGGCTCAAGCGTCCTGGCACGTCACGCTTCACCTCTGGCTTTCGGAGACGTTGAGATGACCCTTCACAAAGGCCGTGGTTTTGCCTGTATCAACTACCCGATTGGCATGAACCTTGGCGGAGATCCGTCACAGGCGCTTGTCCACTCTACACCCGACGGCAAGTTCATGGTCGCGCTGTCCTCGATCGACCTGGGACAGGGCATGAAATCGGTGACGCGCCAGATCGCCTCGGAAACGCTCGGCGTGCCGGTCGAAGACGTCTATGTCGACACCGCTGACAGCGACACCGGCCCTCATTGCATGGGCTCATTTGCCTCGCGCGGGACGCATCGGGTTGGCAATGCGGTGATCCGCGCCGCTGCAGAAGCCCGCAAACAGATGATGGAGGCCGCCGCCGAAGAGCTTGAGGTCAACGCAAGCGATCTCGATACCGACGGTCAGGGCAATATCCACGTGAAAGGCGCGCCTTCGCGGTCGATCTCCATCGCCGAGACCGCCATCGCGGCCCAGTTCAAACAGGGCCGCACGCTGTCTGGTCGCGGAATCTTTCTGGTGCCGCCCAGTGATGCGGACGCCGAAACCGGTGAGATGACACCGGTCACCTGCTTTGCACATGCAGCGCTTGTGATCGACCTTGAGGTGGATGACGAAACCGGCGAGGTCGAGGTCAAGGAAATCAACTCGGCCTACGAAGTCGGCCGCGCGCTGAACCCGAAGCTGGTGGAGCAGCAGCTGATCGGCGGCGCATGGATGGGCGTCAGCCATGCGCTCTATGAGACGACCGAGCCCTTCTATCCGCAGCGGGATCACCGGCCCGTCGATTTCAACGCATATCTGATGCCGGGCCCCGGTGAGACTGTACCGCACAACATTGCAGTTTTGGAACGCCCCGCAGAAGACGCCCCCTATGGTGGCAAGGGGCCGGGCGAGATGTGCGCCAACCCGGTGCTGCCGGCGATTGCGAACGCGGTTTACAACGCCGTTGGTGTTCGGATTGATGCGCTGCCCATCACGCCCGAGAAGGTGCTCAAAGGTATCCGCGCCAATGGTGGCGCGCGACCACAGGGGATGCCCGGCTGATGGCCGTGACGCCCAATATCGCCGGGATACGCGCGCCGGAGGAGCTGCGCCGCGCTTTGACCGATGCGCAGTATTTGGCGGACGATGCGCTGTCGACGGCGGCTTATCTGGCGCTCGCGTTGGGCAAACCCTTGCTGTTGGAAGGCGCCCCCGGTGTCGGCAAGACCGAGGCCGCAAAAGCGCTTGGCGGTGTTCTGGGTCGCAATGTGATCCGGCTGCAGTGTTTCGAGGGGATCGACGCCGCCGCAGCCTTGTACGAATGGAACTACCCGCGCCAGATGCTGGCCATTCGGCAAGCAGACGATGCGCATCTAAACCTCTATTCCGAGGATTATCTGCAGGAGCGCCCACTGCTGCAGGCGCTTCGCAATCCCACGGGCACGCTTTTGCTGATCGACGAGATCGATCGCTCGGATCAGGAATTCGAAGCGTTCCTGCTGGAGTTCCTGTCAGATTTCACGATTTCAATCCCCGAAACCGGTACGGTGCGCGCGGCGCAGGCGCCCGTTGTTGTCCTGACCTCGAACCGGACGCGAGACCTGCACGAGGCCTTGCGCCGCCGATGCGTGTATCACTGGATCGACTATCCGGATGCCGCCTTGGAAGCCGAGATTGTGATGACCCGCGCCAGCTCGGTCGCGCGGGGCACGGCGGAGGCCGTTGTCGCGTCAGTTGGCCTTCTCCGGGCCGAACCGCTCGCGAAACCACCCGGCGTGGCCGAGACCGTGGAATGGGCCGAGGCCGCGACGCTTTTGAATCAGCAGGGCGCGCGGTGGCCCGACGCCTTCAAAAGGTCGATCGGGGTGGCCCTGAAAGATCACGATGACCTGTCCTATATGGCCGAGCGCCTGTCTTCCGTACTACCGGGAGAAGCTGCATGAGCCTACCCCGCGCCTTGCAACCGTTTCTGGGTTTGCCGCACGCCCTGAAAGGGGCCGGATTTGCCGTCTCGCCCGACCAGACCATCGATTTCATCGCCGCAGTCGGCCTGCTTGGCCCCCGTGACATGACCGACATCTGGCGGGCGGGTCGCGCGCTCTTTGCCATTCCGCCTGAACGCATGGCCGAATATGATGCCATCTTTCGTGCGGTTTTTCTCAACCAGGTTGTTCAGTCGCCGGTTGATGACGACGAGGATGACGAGGTCGAGGCCTACGAACCCACAGGCGACACGGACGATATCGAAAGCCCCGAGGATGACAGTGAGGTGGGTGCCGAGGCCACGGTGATCGAACGCCTGGGTCGGCGAGATCTTGGCGACAGTGTCGACGCAGCATTGGACCGGTTCAAGCGCGACGCAGCCCGGGCCCTGCCCCGTCGTCTGTCCTATCGTCGTCGCGCGTTTCGCAAAGGTGACCGGCTGGATATGCGCCGCATCCTGCGCGAGGCCGTGCGACGAGACGGCGATGTGCCGAGACTGTTTGAGACCCAACGAAAGCAGAGACAGCGGCGGGTTTTGCTGCTGATCGATGTCTCCGGTTCGATGAAGGATCGGTCGGAGGCCATGCTGAGGCTTGCGCATGCGGTTGTGCAAGCCGCCGAATGGGCGGAGGTCTTTACGCTCGGCACGCGATTGACACGGATCACCGAAAGCTTGCGTCCCGCGGATCGGGGCGCTGCGCTGGCGCGGGCATCCGAGGCCATCGCAGATTTTGATGGTGGTACGCGCATTGGCGATGCGCTGGCGGCCTATTTGGCCGTGCCGCGTTATGCCGGATTTGCGCGGGGGGCTGCAGTGGTTGTCCTGTCCGACGGTCTTGAACGGGGCATGCCAAACGCCCTGATCGATGCTGCATCGCGCCTGTCGCGTCTGGCCTGTCGCTTCGACTGGCTGACACCGCTGGCTGCCGATCCCGACTACACGCCTGCAACCGAAGGCCTGACCGCGATCTTGCCCATGATCGATCAGCTTGGCAGTGCAGCAACAACAGCCGACATCACCGAGCATATTCTGACCATGGCGAGGGCCGCATGATTGACGCGCACCACCATATCTGGTTGCAAAAAGACTTGCCCTGGTTGCTGGGCCCAGAACAACCGCGCATTTTCGGTCCCTACCGCGCCATCATGCGCGACTACACCAGCCACGAGTTTCTAGCGGATCTGGCTGGCACAGGGATCACGAAGTCCGTC
>JBCCVT010000201.1:0-5734 GCA_039195015.1 Pseudomonadota bacterium | reverse complement strand
ATTTCAGATCTTGATCAGATCTACTTGCGCGACGAAATGGTAACGTCAGACGTAATCTTTGCCGCAAGCGGTGTGACAGGGGGAACGCTGCTGCCGGGGATCAAGCGCGAACCCGGCTGGATCACGACCGAGACGTTGCTGATGCGGTCGAAGACCGGATCCGTTCGCCGCATGCAATACCGCACCCCGGCCGGGACCGCGCCGGGACGGTGATCCTGGGCGGCTGGATCGCGCGGTGCTCTTCGACACCTCTGGTCTCTCATCGCGCACGAAGACGGACCGAAGGGACGGATGAGGGCCCGTTGCTCCAGCCATTTGTTTTGATCCTGACGCGCGGGCTCAGGGTATGAGCGCCTATCTGAACATTGAGCAATCGCTGACCGGTCGCAGATGGCTCGGGCCCGACCCAGCCACCGAACGCGCCGCCCAGGCATTAGCGCAGCACACCGCTTTGCCAGATCCGCTCTGTCGCGTGCTTGCCCGACGCGGTGTAGCGCCGGACCAAGCGGAAGGCTTTCTCACGCCCAAGCTGCGCGACCTCATGCCCGACCCGCGCTGCCTCAAGGACATGGAACGCGCCGCGCGCCGATTTCTCGATGCAGCAAAAATGCGCGAGAAAATCGCGGTATTCGCCGATTACGATGTGGACGGCGGCGCATCGGCCGCTCTCCTGCTGGTCTGGCTCCGTCAAATGGGGCTAGGCGCGACGCTCTACATCCCGGATCGCATTGACGAGGGCTACGGCCCGAACCCGACCGCAATGCGCGATCTCGCGACCCGGCACGATCTGATCATTTGTGTCGATTGCGGCACACTCTCCCACGACGCGCTGGCAGCGGCGACGAACGTGGATGTGATCGTCCTTGATCACCATCTCGGCGGCGAAACGCTGCCGCCGGCCCTGGCCGTGGTCAATCCGAACCGGCAGGATGAAATCGGCGAACTTGCCTATCTCTGCGCCGCCGCGGTTGTTTTCCTGATGCTCGTTGAAGTCGGACGCTTGATGCGAGAGGCAGGTATGCAAGGCCCCGACTTGATGTCAATGCTCGACCTCGTCGCGCTCGCGACGGTTGCAGATGTCGCACCGCTTGTTGGTTTCAATCGTGCACTTGTGCGTCAGGGTCTGACCGTCATGGCCCAGCGCGGTCGCCCTGGCCTCGTGGCGCTCGCCGACATTGCCCGGATGGATACTGCACCGTCGAGTTATCACTTGGGTTTTCTGCTTGGACCGCGTGTGAATGCAGGCGGGCGGATCGGTCAGGCCGATCTGGGCGCGCGGCTTCTAGCAACAGACAGCATGGTCGAGGCTGAAGCTCTTGCACAACGTCTCGACGAATTGAATACGGAACGCCGTGAGATCGAAAACTCCGTACGCGCCGCAGCGCTTGCGCAAGCCGAAGACCGGGGGCTGGACGCTCCACTCGTATGGGCTGCAGGCGACAATTGGCACCCGGGGGTGGTCGGTATCGTTGCTTCGCGTTTGAAAGATAGCGCCAACCGCCCCGCCATTGTAATCGGCCTGGAAGACGGAATTGGCAAAGGGTCGGGACGGTCCGTCGCTGGCATTGATCTGGGTGCTGCGGTGCAACGCCTCACGCGCGAAGGACTGCTGCTCAAAGGTGGCGGACACAAGATGGCCGCTGGCCTCACCGTGGCGGAAGATCAGATTGAACCCGCAATGGCGCGTCTGTCCGAGCTGATGGCAAAACAGGGAGCGGATTCTATGGGCCCGCGGGATCTGCGACTGGACGGTGTGATCTTTCCATCGGCAGCCTCAGTTGAGCTGATCGAACAGCTTGAGCAAGCCGGTCCTTTTGGCGCAAGCGCGCCCGCCCCCCGATTTGTCTTACCCGACCTCCGGGTCCGATTTGCCCGACGCGTCGGGGACTTCCACTTGAAACTGGGGTTCGACGATGGTGCGGGTTCCGGTATCGATGGCATCTGTTTTGGCGCCTTCGACGGTCAGCTGGGGCCCACTCTTCTAGACCACGGTGGCGCGCGGTTTCATGTCGCAGGCCGCCTGGAGATCAACACATGGCAAGGTCGCCAATCCGTTCAGCTACGAGTCGAGGACGCAGCAAAAGCCAGCAATTCGTGACGGTGAGACGGTCAATAATATTCGCCAAAACCCGTGATTTTTTCCCTTGCACCGCCCCAACGCATTCCGTAATACCGCGCTCACGCCAGATGGCCCGTTCGTCTATCGGTTAGGACGCCAGGTTTTCAACCTGGAAAGAGGGGTTCGATTCCCCTACGGGCTGCCATTTTCCTCACGTTATGAATGGTGTACGGCTGGTTCGCCAGCAAACTTTCTGCAATTTGTGTAGAAAGCTTATCTTCCGTCTATGCGATGATCTTGCGGCCAAGGCCCGATGATCAACCGGCCGCTCTGGATGATACTGCGACCAAAATGCGCGATCTCGCTTCACCGGCATCACCATAACAAATTTGCGTTTTTGCTTGATCGAATACTGCCAACCCGTTGATCTAGTGGTCGGAGTGACAAGCATGTTGTCGCAGACATGCGTGATCGGGTGACGAATGACACAGGCGCTGGACCGTAAGAGTATCAGCCGCCGCGCCGAGGAGGCGTTTGCGGATGCGGATTATTCAACGGTGCTGTCGACCGTCAATGACGGCTTGATCGTCGATCCCGAGCACCCGCCGTTCCTGCGCCTCAAGCTCCGTGCCTTGATCGGTTTGAACCGGCTGGATGCCGCGCTGGACGCAATTGATGGAATGCCCGTTCCGCTGCGCCGCGGTGCCCTGATTGATATCGCCGTGCGGGTCTGGATCCAGGCCGGACGACCTCAGAGAGCACGAGCCGCGCTGGCAGCCCCGCCACAAGACGGGTCAGATACGATGGCACGCCAATTGGCAATGATCCGATTGGTCGAGCATGACGACGGTGTGGACGCCGCGCTGGAATGCGCACGCGAACTCGCGGAAGCTTGGCCGGATCGCCAACCGCTTCGACGGGAATGCGAACGTCTGAGCGCGATGACGGAAAGGACCGAAGGCATCGAAGCGCGTTTGCGTGTGCAGTTGGAGGCCAAGGATCCGAAGCCCGAAGCTATTCGCGATCTTGCGAACCTCTTGAACGACACTGAGCGGCCCGATGAGGCCATGACCCTATTGCAGCGCCACGCCAAGCTAGATCGCACATGCGCGTGGTGGCACCTGGCATTTCTGCGCGCGCTCGAAGACACGCGACAAGACGATCGATTGCTGGCCGCTGTACGAACTGCGGCCGCGATCTTTCCTCATGAGATCCGGATCCAGGAGCGTTTCTGGCGGATCCTGACGGCCAACCGTGAAACGGATGCCGCCACAACAACTTGCAAGGCATTTGCCGCGCGCATGCGGGATAACCTTCAGGTGCAGATTGCGGCCGCCGAATTCCTGATCGGCACTGGTGATCGCGCGGTTGCGGATGAAATTCTTGACGATCTGGACGCGCGTCTCCCCGGCTCACCGCAGATCCTTGCCGCGCAGGCGCGGCTGCGGCTGCTGCAACATGATGGGTTGTCGGCCCTTGCCCTGGCCAAGCGCGCCGTCGAAGGCAAATCACCACCAACGCAGGCAGTTCGCGTTATGGCCCGCGCCGAACGCGCCATAGGCGATCTGAAAGGTGCGGCCCTTCGGTTGGAGCGGTTCCTGCGCAACGCGCCAAATGACGCGGGTGCGCGGCTTGAAGCGGCCGAATGCTACGGTGATCGGGGCCAATTTCGCGAAGCACTCGGGCATCTAGACGCCGTACCGCCGCAACGCCAGGCGATCCAGCCAAGGCACTTTGCGGTCCGGTCCAAGATCGCGCTGTCGCAAGGGCACCTGGACCAGGCGCTGGATGCGGCACGCGCGGCGGTCCAATCTAACCCGCGCTTTCTACCCGCCTGGGTGCTGAAGACGGTTGCAGAGTTGTTGCAGGGGGACGTGGCGGCCGCCTGGGCCAGCCAGACCGAGCATGCGAGCCAACGCTATGCGCAAGACCTAACCGGGCAAGCGAGCCTGAAACCGACCCATTCGGTGCTCGGACAGATCATCAACGAATTCAGGCTTTTGGATACGGATTTGTCGGCTTGCGCAATCGGGGCGCCGCAACACGCGGCCGCGCAATTCTTCAAAGAGCGGGTCGATCAGTTGCCCGACAGTACCGCACTGGCGATCTGTCAATTGAGCGCCCTCCAGCGGATGGGCGAATTGACCGATACGCCGCCGCCGCCCGACGCCCGGGCACGTGGGAATCGTATCCCGCGGGTCATCGTCCAGTATTGGGATGCCGCCCAGCGTCCAGAACAGGTCGACTGGGTGATGCATGAAAACCAACGGCTCAATCCCCGGTATGAGCACCGCATCTATAACAAGGAAACCGCCCGCACATTTATCGCCGAAGCCGGAGAACTCGATGCTCTGCGCGCCTTTCGCTACGCCCGTCACCCCGCCGAACAGGCTGACATCTTTCGGCTGGTCTATCTTTGGCATTGCGGGGGCGTTTATCTCGACGCGGACGATCGTTGCCTTGGATCTTTGAGCCGCATGATCAACCATCGGTTGGAGTTCATCGGACTGCAGGAGATCTACCGCAGCATCGGCAACAACTTCATCGCGGTCGCGCCCCAAAACCCCATCATTCGAAGCGCGTTGGAGCAGGCGGCGGGTGCGGCCTTGGGACCGCTTGGCGAAACGTTGTGGTTGTCCTCTGGTCCCGGCGCGCTCACCCGCGCCTTTGCGCAATTCGGCACCGTGGAAGACGGACGGTTGCGACCCGGACACTGGATTCTTCAGGACCACGATTTGCGTCGCTTCGTAGCGCCGCATACGCGCTTGTCCTACAAGTCTTCATCCAACCATTGGGTGCGAAGTTTTCTACGGCAGCGCGACGGCGTTTGAACATACCGATGCCCGATCTGGTCAACCGATCCGAGCCGTGACAGACTTGGATCATGCCCGACACCACACTCCGTCCAGGTGAAATCGCAACGTGTAACGCAGTCCGTGCGGACGCGACCATTCAGTTTATCGGCAGCATTCAGACACCCTGGCCGACACGCGACCAGTGCCCGCGACAAGGCAGCGTTGACGGACCGGAATGCCAGATCCATCTTTTCAAACCCTGGGATGACGCATTGGACGGGATCGATGCTTATGAACGGATCGAGGTACTTTACTGGCTAGACCACTCGCGTCGGGACTTGCTCTTGCAATCTCCCGCGAGTGATGGGCGCGTACGCGGGACGTTTTCGCTACGGTCACCAGTGCGACCCAATCCGATTGGTACGTCTCTAGTTGTGCTCGAAAACCGGGACGGAAACTGCCTGACGGTTCGGGGTTTGGATTGCCTCAATGGCACACCTCTCGTGGACCTCAAACCCGATCGGTGCGCCTACAGCCCGATTGCGCCACCGAAGCACACAACCGACAGCCGGCAGTAACTTTGCCAGACAACCAATGGCTGTGCGTGGCGCATGGAAACAGTACATTGATCTTGCAGCTTCCAACTGCGCGCTCCGAATGCTGAACCATTTCTACTCAAATCCATGTTCCTGTTACCGGACCGATCGAGCGCTTCCAAAAAAAGACAGCTTTGAGAACGCAATACTCACCTCGCAAGAACCCCGCGACCAAGGATGACGCAAATCGGACCCTTGCTCCCATCTCTAAGTCTTGGGCGCGCGGGGAGCATAGCCCCCTCGCATTGGTCGGATCGCCAAAGGCGATCCGAAATCATTCAGCT
>JBCCVT010000200.1:0-5758 GCA_039195015.1 Pseudomonadota bacterium | reverse complement strand
CGGGAGACAAGGCGGAATTCGTGGTCGGCACTGAGATCGTGAACCTCGTCGAAGAATACACGCCCTTGGCCATCGGCATTGGCGATCGCGAGTTCGAGACAAGCTGGCCGGACGACATCAAGGAAGGTCCGCCCGCTGCCACGGTTGGTGGCGTCTCGGCCGCCCCACCCTCGCAAAACGCCAATACGGGGCCGAACCTTGTGGGCAAGGCCAAGGAGGATCCGCCGCCGGAAGACGAGGAAACGTCGCAAGATACCAGTGATGACATCGGCACTGGAGTTGCGACCGGCGGCACCGAAACAGACACGACCGAGGATGAGGCTGGGCGCCGCAGCCCCGGACTGATGATCGCGGGCATCGCGATCGTGGCCGCGCTGCTTGCGGGGGCTGCATATTGGTTCCTCACGCAGGAGAACGAACCGGTTGTTGCAGAATCGGAAGAGCCGCCCGTCGAGGAACCAGTTGAAGAACCAGCGGCGGTCGCTGAGCCGGCTCCGGACAACCCGTGCTCGGACGCGGCACTCGCCGGGGTGGTGACCGAAGGCTACGGCACGATGCTCGACCGCCTGGCGAGCTGCGGTAACGCGGTGTCGGTGGACACCGCTCTCGGCATGATCGAAACCGGGGTGGATGCAAACGACCCGGCCGCCCTTGCTGCCCTTGGGCGACTTTATGACGAGGCCTCGGTGATCGACGGCATCGAAACCAACATGGGTCTGACCTTTGCCGACAACCCCGCACGCGCTGCCGAGTACTACTCTCGCGCCGTCACGGCCGGGGATGGCGTGGGTGCCGCCGAGGCGCTCACCGCAATCTGCGAACGTTTGGCGACTGCAACCGATACCCTTTCCGAAGGGGCCACCCAGGACTTTTGCGCGCAATGACAAGGAGATACGACATGTCCCGCGGTTCCATGCGTTCTCTTTTGACAGGTCTTGCCATGTGGGCAGCGATTACAATTGCGTCGCCTTCCCAAGCCCAGACACCATTGCTGGTCGACGGTACCTCGACCGTCTATCAACGCGTCCTGACCCGACCAGCGACCGAGGTCTATGACGCACCGAACGGCCAGTTGATCGACCGCTATGCGGCGTTCCAGCCTTTCTACGTTTTCGCCCGTCAAGGCGAATGGGTGCAGATCGGACCCTCGGCAGCGCGCGCGCCCATCGGATGGGCCCAAGCCGGTCGCGTGGTGGACTGGAAGCACAACATTGTCGCCGCTTTCACCAATCCGGCCGAGCGCAGCCGCCAGCTGATCTTTGGCACCGAAGACGACCTGCGCGGTCTTATGAACCACGAAGCTCTGCGCGACGTGCAGGAACGGCTGGTCGCCGAAGCCTCGGCGGGAACGGTCGAAGGTCAGCTCGGCGTTGTCAGTGTCGAACCGGCCGAATTCGTCAACATCCGGGATGAGCTTTACGTGATGCCGATCCTCGATTTCGTCGAGGACCTGCACCCGATGAATTACGAAGACATCCTGCTGATGGAGATCGCGTCCATCAATAAGGACGAACAGGAGGGCGTCGAAACGGTCGAAGTCACGTCGGATAACTTCGACGTCGGGATCACCTTTGTGCTCGATACCACCTCGTCCATGCGCAACTACATCGCGCTGACGCAACGCGTACTGCAGAATACGGTCCGGCGGATTGCTGATACCGAAATCGGCGATCTGGTGAATTTCGGCGTGGTCGGGTTCCGCGACAATCCCGAGGCCGTGCCCGAGTTGGAATACCGCACCAAGGTGCTTGTGAACCTCGAACGCCGCACGGAAGAGACCCCGGTGATCAACGCCCTGTCCGAGGCGACGGATGTGACGCTCGCAAGCTCGCCGGGCTTCAACGAAGACAGCCTGGCAGGTGTCGAAGACGCGATCGACCTTATCGATTGGGATCAGGCCAAGGCGGATGGCGACCCGGTCAATGCCCGTTACATCATCCTCGTGACTGATGCGGGTCCCAAGGATCCCCGGGATCCAAATGCGCGGTCGCTCATCGGCCCTGCCGAGCTTCAGGCCGACGCCGAAGACCAGAACATCGCGATCATGACGCTCCACCTCAAGACCCCGGGCGGGGCTGGCACCCATGACTATGCCGCCGGCGCTTACCGGAACCTGTCGCGCTTTGGCGACCGGGGCTTTTACTTTCCGATCGAGGGCGGTTCCGAGGAGGCATTTGAAGGTGTGGCAAGCCGTTTGGTGACGGCCATCACTGATCACGTGCGCTCGATCCAGGGGCAGGCCACGGTGTTGAAGGCTGATGAAACCGATGAGGAGCTCAAGGGCCTCTTCAAGTCGATGGAGCTTGCGTGGCTCGGGTCGCGCAAGGGTACTCAAGCACCGGACGTGATCACCGGTTGGGTGTCAGACAAGGCTGTGGAAGCACCGCAAAAACTGTCCTTTGAACCCCGGCTTCTGGTCACCAAGAACGAGATGGCCACAATGGCCGAACTTTTGGACAATCTGATCCGGCTGGCTGAACAGACGCGCGGCGCGGACGATGCGCAGAGCTTTTTCGGTCAGGTGCAGCAGGTGATCGGCCAGGCGGTCACGAACCCCGAGACCCTCACCCAAGTCAATGACGACACGATTGGAAGCTCGCTGGAATACCTCGAAAGGCTGCCCTATCGCAGTCAGATCCTACAGATGACCGAAGACCGTTGGCTGCAAAGCGCCGTCGTCCGGCGCGGCATTATCGACGGCATGCGCCAGAAACTAACGCAGTACCGCAAATGGCTCTTTGACGCCGGTGTCTGGACGGTTCCCTACGAAGGCGCACCGGACGGCGAACATGTTTTCGCGATGCCATTCGACGTGTTGCCGTGACCAGTATGGACACAAGCCTGTCCATCAAGGGACTGTCAGTGAGCGCGTCCGACGGTGACAGGCTGTTCCGACTGCGCATTGACGCGTTGCGGATCAGCGCGGGTGAGGTTTTGGGCGTGAGCGGCCCAAGCGGAACCGGAAAGACAATGCTCCTTGAGGTTCTCGGCCTGCTGCGGCGGCCCGATCCGGGCGGGGCCTTTGCCCTGGCCACAGAGCCCGGTACGGTCGATGCAGCCGCGATGTGGGCCGGTCCGGCGGCCACGGTCCAGGCCCCGGCGCTGCGGGGCGCGCATTACGGTTTCGTCCCGCAATCGGGCGGGCTCCTCCCGTTTCTGACGGTGACCGAGAACATTGCGCTGAGCCAGCGCATCGCAGGTCGCGAGAACCCCGCCTGGCAAGCAGAACTGGAAACGCTCCTAGGTCTGGATCAGTTGCGCGGGTTGCTTCCCGGAGCCCTGTCGATCGGGCAGCGCCAACGCGTGGCGATTGCCCGCGCTCTGGCGCACCGTCCGCCTTTCGTAATCGCGGACGAGCCGACAGCCGCGCTTGACCCCGAAAACGCCGCGACAGCGATGTCGCTTTTGATCGAAGCCGCGCAGGTTGGCAGATCGGCTGTGATGATCTCATCCCACGATCTGGCGCTGCTCGACCGTTTCCCGATGCGCCGGCTGCAGCTGGGTCTTGTTCCGACATCAGACAGCCGCCACATCGAAAGCTGCTTGAGCGAGGCGGTGGAGGCCGCCGCATGACGCTTGTCTTCAACCTCGCACTGCGCGATCTCTTTCATCACCGCGTGCACCTCATCTGCAATGTTGCGGTTCTGGTGGGTGTGCTCGTGCCGCTGCTTGTGCTCTTCGGTATCAAGAACGGGGTCTACGACGCGCTGATCGGGCGGCTGCTGTCGAACCCGGCAACGCTTCAGATCGATACCTCGGGCAATGACACCTTCTATCCAGAGGATGCCGAAAAGGTGCGCGCGTGGGCCGAGGCGGGGTTTGTTACCCTCAAGACGCGAAGTCTTTTCGACTACGTCAACGTCCGGCTCGAAGGCGGGCGTGAAAAGCGCGACGCGCTCCTGATCCCGTCGGGCACTGGCGACCCGAACCTGCCCGGCGATCTGGAACTGGGCCCCGCGGATGCGGTGGTAAGCGCCGGTCTTGCGCGACAGCTCGACATTTCGATCGGCGCGCCGCTGCAGGTCATCACCCAAGCCGAAGACCGGCCGCGTCAATTGCTCTTGCCGCTGACCGTGGTGGCGATCCTGCCGGACGAACGGGCAAGCGGGCGCACGTTGTTTGCCCATATCGATGTGCTCGATTTGGTTGAGGCTTTTTATGACAGCTACGCGCTGCCGGACTACGGGATCACGCAAGGCCGCCCCTTGAGCGAGCGCACCGGCGAATTCGAAGGGTTACGTGTTTTTGCCCGCGATCTCGAAAGCCTAGCGCCGTTACAAGCCCAGATCGAAGACGCTTTCGATGTCCGGACCGAAGCGCGCACGGATGAAGTCACGGCCATCCTGAAACTTGGCCGGAACCTGAACCTTGCACTGCTTTTCACCGCAGGCGTTGCCGCGATCGGGCTGGCAGCCGCGCTTGTCTTTGGGTTTTGGGGTGAAGTTGCGCGCAAGCGGCAGGTAATGGCCTCGCTTGCCCTGCTCGGGATCGGTGGCCGCGCCCTGTGGATCTTTCCGGTGATCCAGGCGATTGCCTCGGGCCTGCTGGGATTGCTCGCGTCCTTCGCGATTTTCCTGGTGGCCGGTGCGGTCGCCGAGCGGCTTTTCGAAAGCGGCTTGACCGAAGGATCGGGCCTTGTATCGCTCGGCCTGGCGCAAGGGGCGGCGATCGGTCTCTTTGTCTTGATCTTCGTTGCGGGTGCATCACTTTTTGCGGCGCGGCAGGCCGGACGCACCGACCCGGCCGATGTGTTGAGGGAAAGCGCCACGTGAAACTGAACGCCCTTCTGATCGCCCTTGCCCTGATGGCCCCACCCGCGGCGGCACAAGACAGCACCTCGGACGTGCGCGAACCTTGGATTGCGGAATTGATCGACCCCGCCCCGCTTGTTGGGTCCGGCGAGCCTGCAGATCTGATCCTGCCCATGCCTTGCGGAGGCGGCATGGCATTCCAACGTGTCGCCGTCCCGACCGACATCGAAAAGCCGCTCTCGGACCGGCCGTTTCGCATGGGCCAGTCCGGTGCCGATACCGGCTTTTCCGACTACCTGCAGCCAACCCACCTGCGCGGCGCGTTTGTCGATCGCGATGCAGGCACGACGGTTTACTACATTGCGCGTTACGAGATGAACGTTGCGCAATTCCGGGCGATCACCGGGGACTGCGATGAGACGTTCGCGCGCCGGGATCAATTCGCCAAAGGCGACTTTAGCTGGTTTGACGCCGTGGATCTGCTGCGCAGCTATACCGAATGGGTTCTGGCCAACGCGCGCGACGCGATGCCCGCGGATGGCGACCGGATCGGGTTTTTGCGCCTGCCAACCGAGGTCGAATGGGAATTTGCCGCGCGCGGCGGGATCAAGGCCGATCCCGGCGTATTCCTTGCCCGTCGGTTCTTTGATGGTGGAGACCTCTCGGAATACGCCCATTTCCAGGCGCCCGGCCAGGGGCGGGGAAAATTACGGCCAGTGGGCATCCGGCAGCCCAATCCGCTGGGTCTCTACGACATCTACGGCAACGCCGAAGAGCTGATGCTCGAGCCATTCCGTCTGAATGCCATCGGCCGCGAACACGGCCAGCCCGGGGGCCTGGTCACCCGTGGCGGGTCGATCGACACGGAAGAGCCCCGCATTTATACCGCACAGCGCCGCGAGTACCCCATGTTCACGCCACTTTCGGGCACCGCGCTGGTGGGAACATTCTTTGGCATCCGGCCAGTGATTTCCGCGCATATCATGACGGATGCCAGCTATGATGCG
>JBCCVT010000199.1:0-5776 GCA_039195015.1 Pseudomonadota bacterium | reverse complement strand
GGCAAAGGCGCTGGAAACTGACCGCGGGATCGAGACCATTCACTTGGTCGAAGCGGACGCAAGGGCGCTGGACTGTGCCCGCATCAACGTGCCCAACCCGCGCGCGCAGATGCATTGGGCAGATGCGCGAACCTGGAACGTTTCAGACGGGGTGGATGCGGTAATCACCAATCCACCGTTCCACACCGGCCGCGTCGCGGATCCGGATCTCGGACGTGCGTTTATCATCTCGGCCGCGCGCCTGCTCAGGCCCAAAGGCGCACTTTGGCTCGTGGCCAATCGGCATTTGCCATACGAAGCGACGCTGTCGGACCACTTTGGTCAGGTACAGGAGATTTCGGGTACGGGTTCGTTCAAGGTTTTGCACGCGCAAAGACCCTCTCGCCCCCGAGCGTGAACTGCGCTAGCGTCCGCGAGGAACGGGGAGCCGAACCATGTCATTTTCCATCGCCGGCAAGACCGCCATCGTCACCGGGGCTGCCAATGGCATTGGCCTGTCCGTCGGCCGTCAATTCGCCGAAAAAGGCGCCAATGTCGTCTTCGCCGATATCGACGAGAAGGGCCTGGTTGAACAGCTGGGCGATCAGGTCGAGGACAGCAATGTTCGCGCTTTTGCAGGAGACTTGCGTGAAAAGCTGACGATCGCCAATCTGCTGTCGGCCACGATCGACGCGTTTGATGAGGTGAACGTCCTGATCAACTGTGCCCGGCAAGTCGTGCAGACCGATCCACTCGATCCCGACGACGGCTCGGTCATGGACCTCTTGAACCAGAACCTCATGCCGGCTCTGCGACTCAGCCAGTCGGTAGCCAAGCGGATGATCAAACAGGCCGAGGACCAGGAGGAGGGGCCAGTGGGCACGATCATCAATCTTTCCTCGATCGCGGCACGGCGTACACACCCGGACCTTATGGGATTTTCGGTGAGCTCTGCCGCTCTGGACCAGATGACGCGGTCGTTGGCCGTTGCGCTTGCGCCGCATCGGATTCGGGTCAACGCGGTGGCTATGGGATCGGTGATGAGCGCTTCCTTGCGGGAGACATTAAAAGACAATCGTGTCTTTCGGCAGGACATCGAAGATCACACACCCCTGTCGCGCATCGCCTCACCCGGCGAGTTGGCGGATACCATGCAATATCTCGCCTCGGACGGGTCGGGTTTCATGACGGGGCAGATCCTGACGCTCGACGGAGGTCGGACATTGTTGGACCCGGTGGCCGCGCCCGCGCATTGATCCGCCTCAAAGACACCTACCGCGATTTCCGGCCAGACAAGACAATATGGAAAGCCTCATCATGACACACGATCTGACGCAGGAGAAAGCCACAGCTTCGGCCTGGTTCCGCCAGTTGCGCGATGACATCGTCTCCGCGTTCGAAGGGCTTGAAGCCTCACACCACATCGGTCCGCTGTCGGACGCCGATCCTGCCGTGTTCGAGGTGAGCGAGACCAGACGACAGTCCGACAATGGCAGCGATGCAGGCGGCGGGCTGATGAGCGTGATGCGTGGCGGGCGTGTATTTGAAAAGGTCGGTGTCAACATCTCTACCGTATACGGGACGCTGGGTACGCGGGCGCAGGCAGCAATGGCTGCGCGCAAGGGTATTCCTGGCATGGCCGAAGATCCGCGATTCTGGGCGTCGGGAATCTCGCTGGTGGCACATATGCAGAACCCGCATGTCCCGGCAGTGCACATGAACACTCGCATGTTTTGGACGCCCCATGCCTGGTGGTTCGGTGGCGGGTCGGATTTGAACCCCTGCATCGAATATGCCGATGACACGGCCCATTTCCATGCCGCGCAAAAGACACATCTCGATCCGCATGGTGAGGCACACTACCCACGTCTCAAGGACTGGGCGGACGACTATTTCTACATCCCTCATCGAAACCGCGCCCGCGGTGTCGGCGGGATCTTTATGGATGACCTCTGCACCGGCGACTGGGCCACGGATTTTGCGCTGACGCAGGATATCGGACGCGCTTTTCTACCTGCTTTTGTCCCGCTTGTCGAAAAGCGCCGCGTCCAGAGCTGGGACGACGCCGACAAGGAGGCGCAATTGATCCATCGCGGACTCTATGCGGAGTACAACTTGGTCTACGACCGCGGCACCAAATTCGGGCTTGAGACTGGCCACGACGCAAATGCGGTTCTGATGAGCCTCCCGCCGCTGGCCAAATGGGTCTGACCGAAGTTTTTTTACGAAACTCGCAGCTTTGTAACCAACTTCACAGAGAATCTCTGCGAAGGCCTGCATAGTCGTTTCATGATCAGGAACCGCCCACCGGATTTCCGGGCGGACCTGGTCAAAGGAGACGAGTAATGCGGTTTACGATTTTATTTTCACTGATGTTTTTGACCTTCACTCAGCAAAGCCTGAGTTTTCCAGCGGGCGCGAAGCCACCGTCCAAGCCGGTGGTTTCGTCCAGCTCATCTGATCGGTCGTGATGCGGACACGGCACGTTTGAACAGGACCTCCCTGCCGGATGGCGGCCTTAGTTTTTTGGCCGCGATACGGAACGCTCCCGGTCGCTTTCCAGCCCACACCGCCGGGGGCACTCAAGGACGGGTGAAAACCCGTCCTTTTTTTTGCGTATCTGTCAGGCGTTGCGCCAACCGGCTTCACCGAGGGCACGCCAATAGCTGGCCGCAGTGCGCATCTGAGGGCCAAGTCCCTTGTCGATCAGCAGCTTGTGCATCCGGGGCAGTTTCCAGCATGGCACATGCATCACCATGTGATGTTCGAGGTGATAGTTCACCCAGTAAGGTGCCACGAACAAACGCATTAGCGGTCCGGCATGGGTCGTGCGCACATTGCGAAGCGGATCGTCTGACATCTCGGTTGCGCCATGCTCGGCGATGTTGCGCACGCGAAGAACCAGTTGGAACCAGGTCAGAAACGGCAGGAGCCAGAAGGCGATCCCGTACCACCATTCGCCGGCGACGCTCATGATCAACATGACACCCAGAAAGACCGGCAACGATTTCCACAAATCGGTGGTCTTGAACGCTTGGGCAAAGTCGCGTGTCGCGGCGTCGATCGCGTCGTCATCCCCGGCAAGGCGCACCGACAGTAAGATCTGAGCGACCAGTTGTTTGACACCTGTTTGTCCTGTGATGTCCCGCACGAATTTGCGCATCAAAGACGCGCGCGTTGTCGGAAACTTTGACGAGAGCACCAGATCTGGATCCTGATCGGTCTGCGTAAAGCGGTGATGCGTCAGGTGGTAGTGACGGTAGGCACCAAGTTCCGCCAGGATCGGCCGCCCGCAGAGCCATTCGCCGACAAACTCATTCAGCCGTTGTGTGCGAAAGAGCGCATTATGCGCGGCCTCGTGCATCAGAATGGCAAGTCCCAATTGCCGCGAGCCGATGACCATGATGGCCAAGACGAAGGTCAGCGGATTTGGCAACCAGGAAAAGAGCACGACCGCGCCTGTGATCAACCCCCAGCAATGCAGGATCAGGCCTGCGCCCACCACGTTGGATCGTTTGGCCAAGGGGCGAATGTCTTCGGAACTGATATAGGCTTTTCCGGGTGTCACGCCGAACTCCTCCTGTGGGGAAGGGTCTCAGATGCCGGGCGCCCGGTCAATTAAAGCGCCACGTCACTGTTGGTCGTTAACGCCAGTCGAAGAACCCCGGCCCGGCGCGGTCCAACAAGCGTGCGGCCATGTCGGTGCCAAGAACCGCTGCGTCTTCGACCGGGGCTTCGCTGTCGTCCGACACCGATTCCGATCCGTCCGTTCGCAGGACTTCACCGCGCAGCCGTACTGTTCCGCCGTTGAGCTCGGCAAGTCCGGCGATAGGCGTTTCACAGGATCCATCCAGAGCCCGCAGAAAGTTGCGCTCGGCCGTCAGACGCTGCGCCGTTGGGGCGTCGTGGATCGCTTCGAGCATATGGGCAGCGATGCTGTCATCCGCCCGCCGTTCGATCCCGATGGCACCTTGCGCAACGGCAGGCAGCATGTCGTCTGGCAAGATCGGTGTTGCCGGCACATCGGCCATCTTGAGGCGGTTCAACCCAGCCTTCGCCAGAAAGGTGCATTCGGCCACCCCGTCGGCCAGTTTGCCGAGGCGCGTCTGCACGTTGCCTCGAAATTCGACAACGTTCAGATCGGGCCTGCGATGCAAAAGTTGCGCGCGGCGTCGCAGGCTCGACGTGCCAACAGTCGCACCTTCGGCGAGATCCGAGATGGCTTGGTGCTTGTGCGACACGAAGGCATCGCGCACATCCTCGCGCGGCAGATAGGTTTCGAGCAACAGGCCCAAGGGCTGTTCGACCGGCATGTCCTTCATCGAATGAACGGCGATGTCAATCTTGCCTGACAGGAGGTCTTCTTCGATCTCCTTGGTGAAAAGTCCCTTGCCGCCAATCTCTTTCAAGGCGCGGTCCTGCACCATGTCGCCCGTGACCTTGATCACAACGATCTCAAAGGCTTCCTCATGCAGATCAAAGGCTTGGGCCAATCGATCACGCGTTTCATAGGCCTGCGCCAAGGCGAGCGGTGATCCTCTTGTACCGATTTTCAGAGGCGAGGCGGGCGAAGGCAGAACGCGTGTCATGCGGTTATGTTTAGTCGCGTCAATTTGAACTGACAACCTGCACTGTCTTGACAAAACAACGTCCAGCCGCAACCCATTGGCGGGTGAATTGCGGGGGAGATGCGGGTGCAACATGGCTGAAACAAAGAAACTTTTGCGCGCGCTCTCGGGCGAAACGCTGGACACCCCTCCGATCTGGATGATGCGTCAGGCAGGGCGCTACCTGCCTGAATACCGCGCCACCCGTGCACAAGCCGGAGATTTCCTGTCGCTTTGCTACGCACCTGACCTGGCGGCCGAGGTCACCTTGCAGCCTATTCGCCGCTACGGTTTTGACGCCGCGATCCTCTTTGCCGACATTCTGCTGGTCCCGCAGGCCTTGGGCGCGGATCTCTGGTTCGTGACCGGTGAAGGGCCGCGCCTGTCAACGATTTCCTCGCGCGCCGAATTCGATGCGCTCAAACCTGTCGATGCCATCCACGAAACGCTCAACCCGATCTACGAAACGGTTCGCATCCTGACGGAAGCCTTGCCGTCCGAAACCACGCTCATCGGATTCGCGGGCGCACCGTGGACTGTGGCGACCTACATGATCGCAGGGCGCGGAACACCGGATCAGGGTCCGGCTCATGCGCTGAAGGCCGAAGATCGCAAGCTGTTTGCGGATTTGATCGATAAGCTGACCGAGGCGACCATCGCCTATCTTTCAGCTCAGATCGATGCCGGTGCCGAGGTCGTAAAGATCTTCGATAGTTGGGCCGGATCGCTAACTGGCGCAGACTTTGCCGAGTTCGCCGTCGAACCCTGTCGCCGGATCACCGCGGCGGTGAAAGATGCGCATCCTGACGTACCAGTGATCGGCTTTCCGCGAGAGGCGGGAGAAATGTACGAAGGTTTTGCCAAGGCGACCGGTGTCGACTGCGTCGCGCTTGACAATTCCGTGGATCCGGCATGGGCGGCCGCGCATGTGCAAAAGGATGGCTGTGTGCAGGGCAACCTGGCCTCGTCGCACATGGTCACCGGGGGGCAGGCCTTGATCGACGAGACGCGGCGGATCGTTCAAGCCTTCTCCGGCGGGCCGCATATCTTCAACCTGGGCCACGGGATTAAGCCCGACGCAGATCCCGAAAACGTGCAGATCATGATCGACGCGGTGCGAGGCTGATCCGGGCCGCCATTGCATGAAGCTATGGGCCAAAGTTGTTACGTCGGATTTCGCGCGAGCGTCT
>JBCCVT010000198.1:0-5810 GCA_039195015.1 Pseudomonadota bacterium | reverse complement strand
GTTGGCCTGATGCGGGACGATCCAGTCCACGTCTGCTGCCGTAAGCCCGGCGCGATCCAAGCTGACCTCGGCCGTGTTCGCCAGCTTTTCAACGGCGTGGCGAAACACCTGATTGCCTTGCATCCGCAAGTATCCGGTGGCTTGCGTCGAAACGCCACCATCGACGTAGAGTAGGTCTCGGTATCGGCCATCGGAATTGAGATCGGTCGCCAGGATACCCTGATCATCCGAGCTGCCTGTACCCTCGCCGACCTCAAGGACAAGCGCTCCGGCGCCGTCGCCGAAAAGCACGCAGGTCGACCGGTCGGTCCAGTCCATGATCCTGCTGAAGGTTTCAGCGCCGATCACCAGAACACGGCGGGCCTGACCGCTGACGATCAGCGCGTTGGCGTTGGTGAGCGCGTATACGAACCCCGCACACACGGCCTGCACGTCAAAGGCAAAGCCGCAAGTCATGCCCAATCGCGCCTGCACCATCGTGGCGGCGGCGGGAAAGGTCAGATCGGCGGTGGAGGTTGCAAGAATGATCGCATCGATGTCGTCGGGGGTGAGGCCGGCATCCGCAAGGGCTGCCTCGGCGGCCAGTGTGGCCAGATCTGAAGTTGTTTGCCCTTCGGCGGCAAAATGTCGGCGTTCGATTCCGGACCGGGAGCGGATCCATTCGTCAGTTGTGTCGAGGGTTTCTTCGAACTCGCTGTTTGGCACCACCCGCTCGGGCAGGTAATGCCCAACACCCTTCACAACTGCCCGGCATGTCATGCTGAGGCCTGTCCTTCTTGCCGTTCACTGCCCGCCCGCGTTTCGGGTTCTTGTTGGTTATCCTGCGAAACGGTTGACGTAGATGCAACCCGTGCCGCCAGTTTTTCCGAAAACCCGCTTTGCGCGAGTTGGAAGGCGAGCTTTACCGCCGCCGAGATCCCCGTGGCATCGGCGCCTCCATGGGATTTTACAACCGTACCGTTCAAACCCAGAAAGACGCCGCCATTGACCCGGCGCGGGTCGATTCGTTTCCGCAAACGGTGGAGCGAGCTCAGGGCGAGCAGGGATGCCAAGCGCGACAGCGGCGAAAACTTGAACGCCTCGCGCAAGAGATCTCCGATCAGGCTGGCGGTGCCTTCGCCGGTCTTGATTGCCACATTGCCGGTGAACCCATCCGTGACGATGACGTCCGCGACGTCGCCCGGAATGTCGCTGCCCTCGACAAAGCCGACAAAGTCGTATTGCGCGCGATCAGCAAACTCGGCGATCAGCTCATGCGCGGTCTTGAGTTCGGGCCGACCTTTATGCTCTTCGGTCCCGACATTCAAAAGTCCAACCCGTGGACGGCGCAGTTCCAGACCGTTGCGGGCATAAGACGTGCCCATAAGTGCGAATTGCAGAAGGTCCTTGGCGTCCGCGCGGATATCGGCGCCGACATCCAGCATCACGTTAAAACCCTGCGCGTTACGCGACGGCCAAAGCACGGCAATGGCGGGGCGGTTGACGCCTTCAAGCTTTCGCAGCCGGATCATCGAGAGTGCCATGAGTGCGCCGGTGTTGCCGCAGGACACGGCCACGGTCGCTTCACCGCTGCGCACGGATTCGAGTGTCGACCACATCGATGTGCCTTTGCCGTGGCGCATCACGTGACTGGGTTTGTCGTCCATCGTGACCACATCGGCCACGTCGCGGAAGGTAACACGACCTTCAAGCCGCCGGCGTCGTTCCACCAGCGGCTGCAGCTGCGCGGTGGGACCGTGCAGGATAAATGCAATCTCAGGATTTTTGCGCGCCGACCGGTCAAGCCCGGCGATAACAGCGGCCGGGCCGCGGTCTCCGCCCATGGCGTCGACTGATATGATGATGCGACCGTCGGTGTCGGGCATGGCTGCGGACGATAACGTCATGCAGGTGCCGTCAGCCCAGACTTATGCCGCGTCGTCTTCCAGATCGATCTCGTCTGCTGCAGCGACGACTTCACGGTCGTCATAGTGCCCGCAGGCACCGCACACATGGTGCGGGCGCTTGAGCTCGCCGCAGTTGGGGCACTCGTTGGGGTTGGCAGCAACCAATGCGTCATGCGCCCGACGGTTGTTACGGCGCGATTTGGATACTTTGTTTTGTTGGACAGCCATTGTCTCAACCTTTGTCTCGTTATCGGTCTCGCTTGCCTCGCCAGTGGCGACGCCCGAACCTTGTGTTGCAAATCTCTGTTTTTCGTGCGGCGAGACGAGCGCTTAGACCAGCTGCCTTGCGTTGTCCAACCCTTTTCCGATGAAGGCGCGAAAATAGTCATGTTGCGCGATTCCGCAAGCGATTTCTCATGCCGCCCGCGCTAGCGTGACATGCGGCCTCGTCAGCCGTCTTTCTTCATCCGGTCGCGCAGATCGGCAAGCGAGGAAAAGGGCCGGGTGTCTTCGTCTCGCAACGCGGCCTGGCCGGGGGCCGCAAAGACGGCCTCGCCAAGCTCGACACCTTCGACCTTGGGATAAAGTGGCAGGTGCAGCTGCAGTGCTTCGATCAGCACTGCGTGAAGATCAATGATCTCGGGCAGAGGTTCGATCGTGTCGTCTTCGGGCATTTCGACTTCATCGCCTTCGGGGTCGTTGAAATCGGCCGCATAGGTCCGCGAAAGCGGGGTATCAATGCGCGTTGTCACGGGTGCGAGGGTCACCACGCAGGGCTGAACCACCGTCGCGCCCAAAGTCGCGTTGAGTTGCCAATCGCGTTTGCCGCGCGCGGTGATCTCGCCCCAGAGGCGCAGCTTGCGCAGATCGGCCACGTCAAGTTCGGCCAGAAGGGCTTGCGTGGTTGCGGCGTCGGGGCGCAGATCGAACGGGGTGGGGCGATTTTGCGGCAGGTCGGCCACCCGATACGTGGTCACTTGCATCACAGTGATCCCTCTTCTTGATGAAGGTTTTGTTGAACAGCTTCCTTGAACCCGGGCCGTTCCTTGGGTAATCGGATTACGCGCCGCAGACAATCTAGGCAAGGGGGGCCATGTCTGTCATGACTGCAAAGCTGGGCCGGTTGGCCCTGTTATTCTCTGTTCTGGTGACGACCGGCTGCGTCGCCACCTACCGGAATCATGGCTATGTTCCGACCGAAGAGGACCTGTCGGAAATCGTCGTCGGCGTTGATACGCGTGAAACTGTTGTCGAAACCGTGGGCCAACCGTCGTCATTGGGGCTGCTGGAAGAAAGCGGGTACTACTACGTCTCAAGCCGCGTGCGGTATTACGGTCCGCGCGAGCCGCAGATCGTCGACCGCCAGCTTGTGGCCATCACTTTCGACAATTCCGGTGTCGTGCAGAACATCGAACGGCTGGGCTTGGAAGACGGCCAGGTCGTAACGCTTCAGCGCCGTGTGACCAATGCCGCGGTCGAGGAAAACACCTTCCTGCGGCAGCTCTTTGGGAATTTTGGCAACATCAACCCGGCGGATTTCCTGGGCGACCAATAGAGTTCAAGACGTTGTCATATTCTCTGTGCTAGCTCTGGGCCAATCGAGCACGACAGGCAATCCCGCCGGAGATCATGATGCTGCCCAAGCTGCCGTTCCTGACCAAAGGTCGCTATTCGGCGAAATGCGCATCTTCGGATGACGAGATTGCCGAAGCACAGGTCTTGCGAACCTTGGCCTTTGGAACGCGTAAGACCGATTGCGACGCCTTTGACCCCATCTGCACGCATATCCTTGTGCGCGAAACCCGTGGCGGTGCCCTGGTCTGTTGCTTTCGGATGCTCGTGCTCGAAGGTGGATCCGAGCTCGCGCAAAGCTATTCGGCGCAATTCTACGAGCTCTCGGCGCTTGAAAGCTTTGAGGGTCGCATGGTCGAGATGGGCCGGTTTTGTATCCACCCCGACTGGGTCGACGCGGATATCCTGCGAGTGGCCTGGGGGGCGATGACCCGGTTTGTCGATGACAATGACATACAGATGCTCTTTGGCTGTTCTTCCTTCGCGGGGACCGAGACAAGGGATTATCTGGATGCGTTCGCGGTTCTGAAGCACCGCCATCTTGCGCCCAAGCGCTGGCTGCCGCGGGTGAAAGCGCCCGATGTGTTCCGGTTCGCGTCGCGGCTGCGCCGGAAGCCGGATCTCAAAAAGGCGATGATGCGGATGCCGCCCCTGCTGAGAACCTATCTGATGATGGGGGGCTGGGTCAGCGATCACGCGGTGGTGGATCGTCAGATGAACACCCTTCACGTCTTTACCGGGCTCGAGATCGGCGCGATTCCCCCAGCCCGAAAGCGTCTGTTGCGGGCGGTGGCCGGGTGAATTGCGTATTTTTGACCAGAAAGAAGCAGGGCCGTTGACGCCCTGACGCGCGCAGTCTAGCTGGCGGTCCATGGCACGCTCACCCTTGTTGCAGATGTCCGGGATTTCTCTGACTTTTGGCGGAGACCCGGTGTTTTCCGATCTTGATCTGGTGGTCCAACCCGGCGACCGTCTGGCGTTGGTGGGGCGCAACGGGTCGGGCAAGTCGACCCTGATGAAGGTGATGGCGAGCCTCGTTGATCCCGATAGCGGTACGGTCACCTTGCCGCCAGGCAAGACGGTTGGATATATGGAACAGGACCCGGCGATGACGGGTCACGCGACCCTGGGCGATTACGCAGCGAGCGACTTGGATGCGGGAGAGATGTACCGCGTGGAACGCGCGGGCGAGGGGCTCAAGTTCGATCCCGCGCGCGCCGTGGCAACCGCTTCGGGCGGCGAACGGCGTCGGGCGGCACTGGCGAAACTGATGGCCGAAGCGCCGGATCTGATGTTGCTCGACGAGCCAACAAACCATCTGGATATCGAAGCAATTGCCTGGCTGGAGCGTGAACTGGGCACGACACGGGCGGCTTTCGTGATGATCAGTCACGACCGGGCCTTTTTGCGTGCGTTGTCACGCGCAACGCTCTGGATCGACCGCGGCGACCTTCGGCGACAGGACAAGGGGTTCGACGCGTTTGAAGCCTGGCGAGACAAAGTGTGGGAGGAAGAAGACACCGCCCGCCACAAGCTTGATCGCAAGATCAGGTCCGAGGCGCGATGGGCCGTGGAAGGCATCAGCGCGCGGCGCAAGCGCAATCAGGGCCGCGTAAGGGCGCTGCAGGCGTTGCGGCAGGCGCGTGCGGATCAGATCCGGCGGAAGGGCAATGCAGCCATGGCGCTCGCCGCGGCGCCAAAATCCGGACGCAAGGTGATCGAGGCCGATTGTGTATCGAAATCCTTTGATGACCAAGTAATCCTGTCTGGGTTTTCCATCAAGATCCAACGCGGCGATCGCGTGGCGTTTGTGGGTCCGAACGGGGTGGGCAAGACGACCGCGTTGAATATCCTGCTGGGGCAGGTTCCGCCAGACGCGGGTGACGTGCGTCTTGGCACGCGATTGGATGTCGCCGTCTTTGATCAGGCGCGTGCGCAGCTGGACCCGGATCTGAGCCTTTGGGACACGCTAACAAGCGACCCGGACATGCGCGTCTCTGGCAAGGCGGATCAGGTTCTCGTGCGCGGTCGGCCAAAACATGTGGTCGGGTACCTCAAGGAATTCCTCTTTGACGACGCGCAAGCGCGCGCACCGATCCGTTCCCTGTCGGGGGGCGAAAAGGCCCGGCTGCTGCTTGCAAAACTCATGGCCAAGCCCGCGAACCTGCTGGTTTTGGATGAACCGACCAATGATCTGGATGTTGAGACGCTGGATTTGCTGCAGGAACTGCTGGACGATTTCGACGGCACCGTTCTGCTTGTGAGCCATGACCGGGATTTTCTGGATCGCGTCGCCACGACGACCGTTGCCATGGAGGGGGATGGCCGCGCGACCGTGTATGCCGGCGGGTG
>JBCCVT010000197.1:0-5900 GCA_039195015.1 Pseudomonadota bacterium | reverse complement strand
GGCGCGCGGGAAATAGATCACGGGGTTGTATCCCTCTTCGCTGAGTTCCAGCGCATTCTGGCTTTCGCCGAGCACTGCGCCACCAGACCGCACAGACCAAGTGCCTGGTGCTTTGCGAATCTTGATACGATCTGTCATGTCACAAATCTCCCTTTCAATTTCTTGTCACGCACTTGCAGGCGCAAGCCGGAGGTGCGTGCGTCAGGTCGTCGACGCAGAACGCATACGCTGCCCTGTGTAACGGGGCGATGTCAAATCGGATCCGTCGCGGCCTTCAACCAATCGCGCGTCTCGCCATCAACCCGAGGACCGATTTTACCCAGCACGTCGCGGTGATAGGCGTTAATCCAGGCCCGTTCATCAGGTGTGAGCAAGTCGACGACGATCAGGCGCCTGTCGATCGGCACATAGGTCAGCGTTCGCCAGGAAAACATCTCACGTTCCGGATCGGCATCGGGGAGGTCGGGCGCGCGTTCGACAACAATCAGGTTCTCGATCCGGATGCCAAAGCCACCTTCGCGATAATAGCCGGGCTCGTTCGACAGGATCATTCCAGGCTCCAGCGGCACGTGGCTGGTCCGGGACAGGCGCTGCGGACCTTCATGAACGTTCAGATAAGCGCCCACGCCGTGGCCAAGACCATGGTTGAAATCCTGCCCCGCAAGCCAGAGCGGCACGCGCCCGATTGCCTCGATATCGCGCCCGGCCAAGCCCTTGGGCCAACGTAGGCGCGACATCGCGATCATGCCCTGCAGCACGCGCGTAAAGGCGCGTCTGGCCTCGGCTGCGGGCGAGCCGATGGCAATTGTGCGGGTAATGTCGGTGGTGCCATCCAGATATTGACCGCCGCTGTCGAGAACGAGCAAGTGTCCGTCCTCGAGCCGGCTGTCGGTCTCCTCGGTCACCCGGTAATGCATGATCGCACCATTGGCGCCGGTGCCGGCGATGGTTTCGAAACTGATGTCCTGAAGCGCGTTATCGGCGCGCCGAGTGCTTTCAAGCTGCGTGACCACCTGTGTTTCTGTCAGGCTTCCCGGTGGCTGCGCGTCCAACCAGGCGAGAAGTTCGACTACGGCCGCCCCATCGCGCAGATGCGCTGCAGCGGCGCCGGCGATCTCGGCTTCATTCTTGCAGGCCTTGGGCAACGCACAGGGATCGTCACCTTTCGCTGCTTTGTCACCGAGCGTGTCGGCCAGGATCATCGGGATCGACGCCGGATCGATCCGCACCGGGCCTTCTTGCCGGTCGAGATGCGTGACGAGGTCATCGGGTGCGGCCACGCGGACATCCTCGCCCAGATGATCACCTAGCCCTTCGAGTTTCTCCGATGCCATGAACAGATCGACCGAACCATCCTGCTGCAAAAGCGCAAAACCCTGCGCCACCGGATTGCGCAAGATGTCCGATCCGCGCAGGTTCAAAAGCCACATAATGCTGTCGGGCATGGTGATGAGTGCGGCCTGCTGGCCTGCGGTCTTCAGCGTCTCCGCAAGACGTGCGCGTTTGTCGGCATGCGCTTCGCCAGCAAACTCCAAAGGATGGATACGTGCCGGGTGCAAGGGCGGCTGAGGCTGATCTTCCCAAATGGCATCGACCAGGTTTTCAGATCGATCCATCGTGATGCCAGAGCCTTCGAGCTTTGACTGCAATGCCTCGATCTGACCCAGCGAATGGAGCCAGGGGTCAAATCCGATCCGCCCACCGTCGGGCAGTTGCTCTCGCAGCCAGTCCGCGAGAGCCACGTCGGGCCAGGGGACGGGGGTAAACACATCGGCGACCTGGGATTTGACCTGTGTCCGATACCGTCCGTCAATGAAGACGCCGGCAATATCTGCCAACACCGCACAAAACCCTGCCGAGCCGGTAAAGCCGGTTAGCCAGGCGAGTCTTTCGTCGCGTGGCGCCACGTACTCACCCTGATGCGCGTCGGCGCGCGGGACGAGGAAACCAGCCAAGCCTTGTGCCGCCATATGCGATCGCAGGGCGGCGAGCCGGGGCGGTCCCTGATCCGGGCGCGCCGTGACCTTGAAATCCTGAAACACCGCCGCCCCCTTTCCGTTCGTCCAAATTCCGAAATGCCGCGCCCGTGTGAAGCCTGGCTCAGCTGGCTTTTTTCATGCCCATGACGCGCGCACGGGCCCGCGGGTCGGAATCGAATAGCGCCGCGAGTTGTTCTGTCATGGCACCGGCCAGCTGCTCGACGTCAGTGATTGTCACCGCACGTTCGTAATAGCGGGTCACGTCATGTCCGATACCGATTGCCAAAAGCTCTACCATCTTGCGCTTTTCGATCATGGCAATCACGTTGCGCAGGTGCCTTTCAAGGTAGTTGGCTGGATTGACGCTCAGCGTGGAATCGTCGACCGGAGCGCCGTCCGAGATCACCATCATGATCTTGCGTTGCTCGCGGCGGGCCATCATCCGGCGATGCGCCCATTCAAGTGCCTCGCCGTCAATGTTTTCCTTTAAAAGTCCTTCCTTCATCATCAGTCCAAGGTTCGACCGGGCCCGACGCCACGGCGCGTCCGCCCCCTTGTAGATGATGTGGCGCAGGTCGTTCAGACGCCCTGGCGTCTGCGGTCGACCATCGGCCAGCCACGCCTCGCGCGCCTGCCCACCTTTCCAGGCACGGGTTGTAAAGCCGAGGATCTCAACCTTCACATTGCAGCGCTCCAGCGTCCGGGCCAGAACATCTGCGCAGATCGCGGCGATCGAGATGGGCCGCCCGCGCATGGAACCTGAGTTATCCAAAAGCAGGGTCACGACCGTGTCGCGGAATTCGGTATCTTTTTCGACCTTGAAAGACAGCGGAGTCGTCGGGTTGGCCACCACACGCGCCAGTCTGCCGGCATCGAGAATGCCTTCCTCACGGTCGAACTCCCAGCTCCGGTTCTGTTGCGCCTGCAAGCGGCGTTGCAACTTGTTGGCAAGCCGGCTTACCGCACCTTTGAGCGGTTCCAGCTGCTGATCCAGATAGGCGCGCAGCCGCTCCAGTTCGACCGGCTCAGCCAGTTCTTCGGCCGCAATCTCTTCATCATGGTCGCTCAGATAAACCTGATAGGTCGGATCCGCCTCGGAGGCCGGTTGCGGGGCAGGCGGCTCGAGAGGAGCCTCACCCTCGGGCATCTCGGCCTCTTCGCCCATCTCCTGATCGGCCATCTCATCCATCGAGACCTGCGCCTGTGCCGAATCCTGTTGCTCGTCCTGGGACTGTTCCGGATTGGCCTCGGCGTCCTGCTCTTCGGCGTCGTCATCGCCCGTGCTGTCGGGCTGCTGTTCTTCGTCCTCGGTCTGTTCGGCCTGATCGTCGTTTTCGTCATCCTCGGCATCGGGATCGTCGCCGAGCTGATCCCCATAACCAAGATCGGTGATGACTTGCCGCGCAAATCGGGCGAAGGCGCTTTGGTCTTCCAGACGATCGCCCAAATCAGAGAGGGTTTCACCCGCCTGATCATCGATATAGTCGCGCCAGAGGTCGAGCACGTTCTGTGCACCCCCTGGCAGATTACGGTCTGTCGCCATATGCCGCACGAGGTAGCCGGCCGCGGCAGCAAGAGGCGCGTCGGACGCGTTGCGGATCTGATCGTACCCGCGCCGCATCGCCTCATGACCGATCTTGGCGTCGATATTGCCAGCGGTGCCGGGCATGTCCCGCGCGCCCATCGCTTCGCACCGGGCGGTTTCCATCGCCTCATAGATGTCGCGCGCCATGTCACCTGCAGGGGCATAGCGCGCGTGGGTGCCCGGGTCGTGGTACTTGCGCTGCATGGCCAGTGCGTCGGCTGTGCCGCGCGCGAGCAGTACCTCTTCTCGAGTCATGCGCCGCGACACTTGTGGCAAGCGCATGGCATCGCCCGTCACGCCGGACGGATCCACCGAATAGCTGATCGTCAGTTCGGGATCCTCTGCCATGACCTTGGTGCATTCGGCCAGGGCTTTTTTGAACGGATCGGCGGGGTTTTCGGGTTGCGGTGCCATAAGGCGGTTAAATCAGCAGCCCACGGCAAAAGGCAAGAGGGCAGGGGCCGGAATCCGACCCGGGCTGCCTTGATCCGAGTGCTTTAGCGCATCGGCATTCCCGTTGCGCGTTTGATCAGTGCGTGAGACCTGACACCCGGTTGACCCAATCCGGTTCCTCTTTTGGCAGGATCAGTTCGGTGCATTGCATGATCCGCTCGCGCAACGCATTTGCCGCGCGCATGGACCGCGCCGCGTCAAAGGTAAAATACACCTCGTTCAAAAGAGCGGCAACCTCGCTCCACCCGGCGACGCGCCAGAGCGTGTGCTGGTTGGCGGGCACACCTTCCTCATGCGCGTCTGGCAGAACCGCGTGCAAAAGATCCGTGAATGTGGATGACAGAACTCCGATTTCGGGGCTGTTGTCTTCCCGATAGGCGCGATCATGAACCGCCAACGCTTCGAGCCGTCCGGAGCAGGTTGCAAACACTTCCGCGCGTTCGAAAGATCGGGCCGGAAGGGCGAGCGCGGCGCAGGCGCTGATCAGTAACAACGCCGCCACGCAAACAATGATACGTGCGAAAATCTTCATGTAACAACTTTATGACGCAATGGTTAACAATCAATTTAGTATATACATACTATATGCATTCGCTGTAAAATGACATCACAAAAAACGCGATCTGTTAAATGGGCCGCTGACGCCAGTCCCGCGCGCGACGCGTGCACTTTCCGGTCGCGTGAAAAGCGATCTCCGGATGAACGGCTTCTTCGGTTCTGGGTCAGCTGCGCAAATGCGCGCACCAGTCGATCCGTTGCCCACCGGAATAAGGCACCGCGTGACCCGCTTCGATCATGCGCTTGTGCAATGCCTCGCCATCAATTGTCAGGGCAACCAGCGGACGATCGTAACGGTCGTGGCCGTGGACGCGCGGTGCGATCACCTCGGCGGTTCGCAGCGTGTCGTCCAGAAACGCAGTTGCACGCGCGCCGGCCCGTGCCTCGGCCCGGCAGCCGGGACGGAAGGTTTCGGGCGTATCGTAACCCATGAGCCGAGCCGTCACCTCGCCCTGGGCGCACAATAGGCGGATCGTGTCGCCGTCAACAACTTCGGTCACACCGCATTCATGCGCAGCACGAGTGGGGATCGACGCGACGTAGCCGGGCGATCCGCAGGCCGAAAGCGCGACGGTACTTGCCAGCGCAAGGAACAGCGAGGCGCGGATCATAAGTCTGCCAAGGTCGACTGACCTGCCGCTAGACGCGCCAGCACGTCGACATGCACATCCAGCGCATCCACCACGCGATAACCGGTTGCCTCTCCATCGAACGCGAGATTCAAGTCAGTGCCGGCAAGCACCACTGCATCTGCGCCCCGGTCGCGGATCAGTCGCGTGCCGGCATCAAGAAACATCGTGCGCTGTTCGGGTGTGCACGCGCCCGCGAGCGCCATGTCGGTGTAGGTTTGCCCCAACTCCTCGATCTCATCGTCCAAGGCAACCGCCGCGGTCCGCTTGAGTTGCCCGTAAAGCCGCGTGCGCATCACTACGCGCGTGCCCATGAGCCCAACCCGTTTGAGACCCTCTCGCTGAAAAAAATCGTCCAGCGGGGTCACGGCGGAGACGAGTGGTAACGAAGAGACCTCCACGGTTTCGTCGTAACAAAAATGTCCACCGAGCGAGGTAATGGCCGCGCAGTCAGCGCCAGCGGCTTTCAGGCGGTCGATAAGCCGCGCATAGCTCGCAGCTTGTTCTGGGCGTTTGTCGGCGAGGTTGTTGGCCAGAAGCTCGTTTACATCGGCATGGACAATTGTCAGCTCCAAAGGAACGCCGAGCGCGGCCACGGCGGCGGTCAAGCGTTGGTAATAGACGACGGTGGCGGCAACTCCAATCCCGCCGATCAGACCGATATGCATGACCCGTTCCCTTGTATCCGTGGGCACT
>JBCCVT010000196.1:0-5970 GCA_039195015.1 Pseudomonadota bacterium | reverse complement strand
GTCGGCTTTGACCAGGGTGGCATGCTCACCGACGGTGTCGACCAACATCCGCATTGCGTGTTGCTGCTGGACGAGATCGAAAAGGCGCACCCGGATGTCTACAACATCCTGTTGCAGGTTATGGACCACGGCAAGCTGACCGATCACAACGGGCGCACGGTGGATTTTCGTAACGTGATCCTGATCATGACGTCGAATGCCGGTGCAGCCGAGCAAGCCAAGGCAGCCATCGGCTTTGGTCGCGACCGGCGCGAGGGCGAGGATACCGCCGCCATTGAACGCACGTTCACGCCGGAATTCCGCAACCGCCTGGATGCGGTGATCTCATTCGCGCCGCTGCCGAAGGACGTGATCCTGCAAGTGGTCGAAAAATTCGTCCTGCAGCTGGAAGCGCAGCTGATGGATCGCGGCGTGTCGATCGAGCTCACCAAACCGGCGGCCGAGTGGCTGGCCGACAAGGGCTATGACGACAAGATGGGCGCCCGCCCGCTGGGCCGCGTGATCCAGGAGCACATCAAGAAGCCGCTGGCGGAAGAGTTGCTCTTTGGCAAGCTCGCGAAAGGCGGCGTGGTGCGCGTGGCGATCAAGAATGGCGAAATCGATCTGCAGATCGAAGGCCCCGGAAATCCGCGGCTTTCAGGAGACAAGCCGCCGCTTTTGACAGCGGACTGATGTACCGGGCTGGCACGGCCCTCGCCCTCTTTGCTCTGGCCCTGATGCAACCGACATCCGGTCAGGCGCAGGATTTGCGCCTGACGCTGCCGGTTGATTGCGAGATGGGCGCCACCTGCTTCATCGAAGACTATGTCGACCAGGACCCCGCCGAGGGCCAGCAACGGGATTTCGCCTGCGGCATCAACTCGCGCGACGGCCACAAGGGCACGGATATTGCCATCCTGAGCTTTGACGCGCTCGAGGCCGGCGTGGACGTGTTGGCGGCGGCGCCGGGCGTGGTGCTGCGCCTGCGCGATGAAATGCCGGATGACCGGCTGATGCGCGGTGTGACGTCCGAAAATGCCTGCGGCAACGGTCTCATCATCCGGCACGATGACGGGTGGCAGACGCAGTATTGCCACCTGAAGCTGGGCTCGATCAGTGTGGCGCGCGGCGAACGCGTAGAGGCCGGCGACGTGATCGGGGAGATCGGGCTGTCGGGACAAACCAACCACCCGCATCTGCACTTCAATGTCTTTCGGGACGGCGATCTGGTCGACCCGTTCCGCCCCCATGCCTTCGGCAGCTGTGGCCCGGTCGGCGCGTCGCTCTGGACCGACCCGCCAACCTACCACAATACCGGGCTGGTGACGGCCGGGTTCTCGGATCGTGTACCGTCGCTTGACGAAGTCACGTCCGGCGCGGCGCGCATCGGCGAAGGCCGCAGTGGCGCACCGCTGGTGGTTTACGCCCATGCGGGATACGCGCAACCGGGCGATGTCCTGCGCCTGACCGCAACCGGTCCCGAAGGTGACGTGTTCGCCCGCGACATTGTGCTGGAGGATCCGAAGGTCAGCCAGATGCAGGCCTTTGGCCGCCGTGCGCCCGAAGGCGGCTGGCCGGTTGGCGAATACCTGGGCGAAGCCTGGCTGATCCGCGACGGAACGGTGATGGCCCATCGCTTCACCCATCTGACGGTCGTAAATTAAAGAAAGGCCGTCTGGCGGTCGTTGTTTGGCGTCAATCACATGTGGGCCGTACCATATGGATCTGATGGCGTTCGACAATCCGCCGCTCGGTCGGGTTTTCAACGTTTGAATACGGGATTCCTTTGCTGCGCCAAGAGCCGCTGCCTTCATTGGCGTCGCTGGGCGCTTTGGCAGGATCTTGGGCAAGATGCGGATTTTTGCCGCGAGGCTGCCGGTGCAGCGGACGGGTGATTGACGGCGGCACAGATGGCGCCTAATAAGTTGCATCATACAACCAAATGATTATTATGCCTGATCCTACAACTGAAACCATCGACGCTATTCGCGCCGCCTCGCGAACCCTTGTGCGGGAGCTTGGCTTTATGGGCGGCGACTTTGCCGGGACAGAACTGTCACCGTCCGCAGTGCACGCCTTGATCGAAATCGAAGCGGGCGACGTGACAGCGCGCGACTTGTGCCAGCGCCTGCATTTGGAGAAATCAAGTGTCAGCCGCTTGCTGCAAAAACTTGTGGCCTCGGGAGATGTCAGCGAACGAACAAGTGCGCGCGATGGTCGCGCCAAGCAGCTTGCGCTGACCGATGCCGGTCGGACGCGGATGCGCGCGATCCACGATTTTGCCCGCAAGCGTGTCGCCAGCGCGCTGCAAACAACCTGTGCGGATCAGGTCTCGGGTATTCTGACCGGGCTTGAGACCTATGCGACGGCACTGCAAACACCTGATGCGGGTGTTTCGACGAAACCCACCTCGCCGCATATCCGAATTGGATATTGTCCCGGTCTGCTGGCTCAGGTCACGGCCATGCATATCGCATATTACGCTGGTTTCTCGCAATTCGGCCAACGCTTTGAGAGCGTCGTAGCGAAGGGTCTTGCGGATTTCAGCGACCGCCTCGACAGCCCAAGGAACGAGATCTGGCGGGCTGAACGGGGCGGCCAGATCCTGGGCTCTATCGCAATCGATGGAGAGGATCTGGGCGAGGGGATCGCCCATCTGCGCTGGTTCATTGTCGATGATGCCTTGCGTGGGACAGGCGCGGGCAAAGCGCTGCTGGACGCCGCGTTGGGTTTTGTCGGCGCGCAGGGGTTTCGCGAAACCCACCTCTGGACGTTTTCCGGTTTGGACGCCGCGCGTTACCTTTATGAATCGCGGGGCTTCGCATTGGTCGAAGAGCGGCCAGGCGACCGGTGGGGCAAGGACGTACTGGAGCAAAGGTTCGTCCGGTCCGCATCATGATCGAAACCTATTGTGCGATCTCGACAAGCTGCCGCGCGGCGGTTCCAGCCGCCAGCGCATAACTGGGATCTCGATGCGTCAGCATGGCCGAAAACGCGCCGTCCATCAGCAGGGACACACCGCGCGCGAGTTCCTGCGGTTTCGTCACGCCCGCGTGCCCATAGTGACCGGCGAGCCAGGCCTCGAACCGCTTTTTGTGCGCGGCGCCGACCTTGACCGCAGGGTGACCGGGCATGTTTGCAAGCTCGGCCACGGTGCGCAGGAACCCACAACCTTTCCATTTCGGATGATGCGCCGCCTCGGCCACGCGCCGAAACAGAATTTCGGTTTTTTCGGCCACTGACCCGTCCGCGGCGTCGAACCATTCTGCAAAGGCCTGCAGGTTCGGATGGTCGCGCGACTGAAGATAGGCCTCGATCAGGTCATCCTTGCTCTTGAAATGGTAGTAGAGCGTCCGCTTTGTCAGCCCTGCCTTTTCGGCGATGGCGTCGACGCTGACGGCCTTGATCCCCTCGGCATAGAAAAGCTTGTTGGCTGCGGTCAGGATCTTGTCGCGGGTTGAGACGGATTGCGGTTTCGCCATGTATACTTACCAGTGAGTTTACATGAGTGTTCCGCGCCTCCTAGCCTCCTGCCAAGCAGATAGGGAGAGCGGCAATGGACGATGTGGTCAACTTTGCAAAACATGGCGCGGTTGCGGTTTTGACGCTTAACCGGCCTGACAAGCTGAACGCGTTGAACTATGCGACCGTCGATCGCCTGATGGCCTTGTTGGATCGGATCGAACGGGATGGCAGTATCCGGGCTGTCATCCTGACCGGTGCGGGACAGCGCGCCTTCTCCGCGGGCGCCGACATTCCCGAGTTCGCGGCCAGCATCCAGGCCGGACCTGACTTTGGGATCCGAGAATTTGTCCGGCGCGGGCAGGCCATGACCAGCCGGCTGGAGGCGTTTCAGACACCGATCATCGTGGCCGTGAACGGCATCGCGTTTGGCGGTGGATGTAAGATTACCGAAGCCGCGCATCTGGCCATCGCGTCGGACCGGGCGCGCTTTGCCAAGCCCGAGATCAATATCGGGATCCCGCCCACATTCGGGGGAACGCAGCGATTGCCGCGATTGGCCGGGCGCAAGCGCGCGTTGGAGCATCTATTGACGGGCGACATATTTGACCCGGACCGTGCCATGGCACTTGGCCTCGTGAACCGGGTCGTGCCGCATGACAATCTGATGGATGCCAGCTTCGATCTGGCCGACCGCATCCTGAGGCATTCGCCCCTGGCGGCGTCGCGGATCATCACGGCGGTGACGCGCGGTCTCAACACCAGCATCGACGAAGGCCTTGCGATCGAACGCGAACAGTTCGGCCGCATGGCTGCAAACCGCGACTGTGCGGAGCGGCTTGATCAATGGCTCAACCGGCGTGATCGGGCAGCAACCCGGTGACAGTTCCAGCGCGGCTGGCGTCATGACGGCGATCCAGGGGAGCGGGTTGTCACTGTCCAATGCGATCTGCGCGCCGAAGAAGGTGTGGACATGATCGTCGAGTCCTGACGATCATCACGACGGGTCATGTTACGGTCAGATGCTCCGATCCAGACCGGGTCAGGGCGGCGTGATCTTGCGATGCTTTCGATCTCGGGCACCTGCGTGCGGGCTTGGGATCCGTCAATCAGCCGGGCGATTTCGTGGATGCCCGTTTCAAACGGTAGGACAGTTGGGGTCGCGTGAGCTTGAGCAGCCGCGCCGCCACCGAAACGTTGTGATCGGCCTTCTCCCAAGCGCTGAGGCGGACCTCATCAACCAGCCCGTCAATGTCGATCGGCCCCTGGTCCAAGGCGTCCTGGAGAGCGGATCTGTAGGTTCCGTGCAGACCATCCTGACCGAGGTCCAGTGTCTCAATGTCGCGGCCGTCGCAGGCCATCAGGGCGTCGCGCAGCCGACCGCGCAATTCGTGGAGATTTCCGGGCCAGGCGTGGTCGTGCAGGCTTTGGCGCGCGGCTTCGGACAGACTTGGCACCGGCACGACATGTGTTTCGGCCAGATCCTTCAGCACCATCTCGGCTAGCTGCGTGATGTCGCTGCGCCGGGTGAGCGGCGGCATCGAGAGCGCGGCACAGGCAAAGCGCAGACGCTGGTCGAGAAGTGGCAGAGCCTGCGCTTCGATGATGGCCGCGAAACATGGACCGCGCTGCGCGGTGTCATCGAGTCTGAAGGCGAGTTCCGATTGCAGATGGCCGGGCAGCGCATCGACGCCGTCCAGCAACCGGAACCTGTCCGCCGCCGGTTTGCGTTTCGGCGCAAGCAATTCCGCGAGCGCCTCGCGCATATCGGGCCGTGCGCAGTGAACATAGGTCAGCTGTGGAGATCCTCTTGATTTGCCGACGGTTCTTGCCGCCTTCGGGACCTGCAAAGGGGACACCACGCGGTCCCGGAAAAAGCGCACAATGTCGGAGTTTTCGCCCCACTTGTCGGCCGTGCCGCCTTTCAGACGACAGGCCTTGTGACCCATCGCCATACATTCGACTTCCTCAAAGATCACCAACCGTTTGAAGAACTTGCTCGCATATCCAGATGCATAGCCCGTTTGCATCCAGCAGACCGGCTCATCGGCTTGACCATGGGTGCGCTGATACTCGGTCGCCTCTACCGAGTTGTGCCACAGAAACTCCGAGGAGAACCGATCGCGCTGGAAATCGAAGTCGTTGCCGATGGTTTCCACACCGACGATGCCGCAAAGCACGAGCTGTTCCGGGTCGATGGGAATACCACTTCTAATGAGGGTCTCGGATCTGCCGGGCTTACTACATGATAAAAGACTTTATTACTTCATGCATACTTGGGGTTGGGCATCAAACCTGTCCACGGCGAACGCCGCGCATGAAACGTATACAAAACAAATTTTTACGCTGTCCTCAATCGCCCGGGCTGCGCGTTCGCAGAGGTCGCTTGACGTCACTTTTTGAAGAGATGTCTGTTCGTTGCCCGACAGCCGCTCGGCAGGGGAGGAAGCTAGGCGGACGCCACATCGCACATCGTGAAACTGCTCGAAGAAGACCATGAAGAGTCGATCCGCGAGTTTGCGCGAGAAG
>JBCCVT010000195.1:0-6041 GCA_039195015.1 Pseudomonadota bacterium | reverse complement strand
CGCGGGGGTCGCCAATGCGACTGCCGTTGCAAAACTTGCCATTCTCAACAACACGGAAAACCTCCCCAAGAGTTGCTGTGGAACATGATCGTTTTACGCCCATCGATCCTGAACGGATCAGTGATGGGAAGATATTTCGCGATTCCGGCAAAAATATGCTGAACGGCTAGAGGCCCAACACGTCGACCATATCGTATTGACCCGGCGCCTTGTCCTGCCCCCAAAGCGCGGCCTTGAGCGCGCCGCGGGAAAAGATCGCGCGATCAGTGGCCAGGTGGCGCAACACGATGCGTTCTCCAGCCGCAGCAAAGACCACATCATGTTCGCCAACCACGTCGCCACCCCGGACCGCCACAAAGCCAATATCGCCACGTTTTCGCGCCCCGGTCATGCCATCGCGCCCCCGGTCGGCCACGTCCGGGAGCGCCACGCCGCGCCCCTCGGCCGCCGCATCGCCCAGCATCAGCGCCGTGCCTGAGGGCGCGTCGACCTTCCGGTTGTGATGTGCCTCAATGATCTCGATGTCGAAGTCTTCATCCAGCGAGGCAGCCACGCGTTTTGTCAGCTGCACCAGCAGGTTCACACCCAGAGACATGTTGCCCGCGCGGACAATCACTGCGTGCCTTGACGCAGGTTCAAGCTGCGCGATCTGATCCTCGGTCATGCCGGTTGTTCCGATCACATGCACCGCCCGCGCCTGAGCCGCGAGCGCGGCATAGTTCAATGTCGCCTCCGGCGCGGTGAAATCCAGGATCGCCTGCGCACGGGCGAAAGCTTCAAGCGGGTCGTCTGTTACTCGAACGTCTAGCTGTGGGCCGCCCATCGCCTCGCCGACATCCTGCCCGATCCAGTCATGGCCCGCACGCTCAATCACCCCGACGAGATTGGCCTTGTCACTCTCCAACACGGTTCGGATCAGCATTTGTCCCATGCGTCCCGATCCCCCGGTCACGACGATGCCAGGCTGTTGCGACATCAGCTCTCTCCTTGTTCTTGCCGACCCTTCCTAAGCCACCGCCGCGCGCTTGGCAAAGCCCGGCAAAGGGCGTAAGTGGACGACATGGCAAAGAACAAGTTTCATGATGGTCCGGGGCCGTCGCAGCGGCAGCTTCGGGTCGGCGAATTGATCCGCCGGACCCTGTCCGATGTGCTGGCGCGCGGCGACATTCATGACCCCGATCTTAACCGCATGTCCATCACCGTGGGCGAGGTACGCACCTCGCCCGATTTGCGTATCGCGACCGCCTATGTCCTGCCTTTGGGCGGCAAGGGGCAGGAGGACGTGATCGCCCTTTTGGCACGCAACAAGAGCGAACTGCGCCGAGCCGTGTCCAAGCAACTGACGCTGAAGTTCTCGCCCGACCTGAGGTTTCAACTGGACGAAACCTTTGACCGGATGGATGACACGCGCCGGATGTTCGCGCAGGACGCGGTGCGCCGGGATCTGGACAATTGATCACCAGGGCGATTGCGACAGCTGTGTTCGGGGTTCTGGCGTCGGCCGCCGGGGCAGTGGAGTGCCGTGACGTCAGCTATGACGACGCGCGCTACACCTTATGCGAGGTGGATGCCACGACCGAAGACCTGCGCCTGTTTCTCGCCAATGGTGACGGATTCCCGCTGGGGCAGTTTTCGGCAGTGGACCAGGCGCTTTCGGCCGCCGGCGATCGGCTGTCATTTGCGATGAACGCCGGCATGTATCACACCGACCGGTCTCCTGTGGGTTATTACGTCGAGGATGGTGATGAGCATATGCGCGTCGTGCCGAATGCCGGACCGGGCAATTTCGGTATGTTGCCCAACGGAATTTTCTGCATCACCCCCGGTTCAGCCCATGTCCTCGAAACGCTGAGTTTCGTCGAAACCGGCAAAGGCTGTTCCTACGCCACGCAATCCGGCCCGATGCTGGTGATCGACGGCACACTGCATCCGCGATTTCTGCCCGACAGCACATCGCGCTACCTGCGCAACGGCGTGGGCACCAGCGCCGACGGCGCGCGTGTCGTCTTTGCGATCTCGCGCCAGCCGGTGACGTTTTACCAATTCGGGAGCCTCTTTCGGGACGGGCTGGAGTTGCCGAACGCGCTCTATTTCGACGGCAACATTTCACGGCTTTACGCGCCTTCGATTGGACGTGACGATCCCGGATTTCCCATGGGTCCGATTGTCGGGGTGGTCGTGCCGATCGAGGGCTCGTAGGGACTGTGTGCTTGGTCGCGCCAGTCAAATTGACAGGATCACGCCGATAGGTTAGGCCGCGCGCCTCGGTTGTTTCGGGGGCAGTATGGGACGCAAACGCAAAGGTCGCGACATCTCGGGATGGCTGGTGGTCGACAAGCCTGCGGGCTACACGTCGACGGCCATTGTCAACAAGGTCCGCTGGGCGTTTGATGCGCGCAAGGCTGGGCACGCGGGCACGCTGGATCCCGACGCGACGGGCGTTCTGGCCGTCGCCCTTGGCGAGGCGACCAAAACGGTACCTTACATAACAGATGCCTTGAAAGCTTATGTCTTCACAGTTCGTTGGGGACAGGCGACGAACACGGATGATGCAGAAGGCGAAATCATCGCCCGGTCCGATACGCGGCCCGAAGACGGCCAGATCACCGAAGCTCTGGGCCAGTTCGTCGGCGATATCATGCAGGTCCCTCCGCAATATTCTGCGGTCAAGATTGACGGGGAACGCGCCTACAAAAGAGCCCGCGAAGGCGAAGAGATCACACTCGCTGCCCGCCCGCTTTGGGTGGAGGAACTTGTTTTGACCGATCGTCCTGATCCCGATCACGCCACCTTTGAGATGGTGTGCGGCAAGGGCGGTTATGTCCGATCGGTTGCCCGCGATCTTGGCGCAGCGCTCGGCTGCCTTGGCCATGTGACGACACTCCGCCGGGTCTGGTCCGGGCCGTTCGACGCTGCCGATGGTCTCACCCTGGATCAGGTCGAAACGCTGGCCCGCACGCCAGACCTCGACACTTATCTGCGTCCGCTCGAAACGGGTCTGAGTGACCTGCCCGAGTTGCGCTGCACCCCCGACGGCGCCAACCGCCTGCGCAACGGCAATCCCGGACAGGTCCTTCCGGGTGACGTGGATTACGGTGATGAATGCTGGGCCTCGTTCGAAGGCCAGGCCGTGGCGGTTGGCACTTATCGCAGCGGTCAGCTCCATCCCAGCCGGGTCTTCAACAACTGATCCATGAACTGCGCGAGACCGGTTCTCAAAGCGTTTGTACGACCCGATCTGCCAAAACTGTAACACTTTGACAGTCCGCTCACCGGTTCGTCAGCGCTTGCAGGTGTTTGTTTCAAAAAGTGTTTCAGGTTTGGCAGATGCGGTCAGATCCATGTGATCGGCCCTGCCAACATCCGATGCACCCGCCCATCTCTGTCCCAGCAAGACACCCGCACCCCTAACCGAGGACACGATCATGAAACAGACCGCCATCACCATTCTGACCGCAGGCGCCTTTGCAACACTGGCTTTTGACGCCTTTGGTCAGGCGCTGAGCCCGCTCTTCGGCTTTGCGAAGCTCGCCCCTGTCGGCCTTGCCGGTGCGACGTTGAATACGGTCTTCGGTTCGAACCCGGCCGGAGCGGCCTATTTGCTGCATCTGGTCACTGGCATGGTGTTTTACGCCGTCGGTTACGCCTTTGTCGCCCGCCCGATCCAACGCGCCGTTCTGCCGGGATTGCACTGGGGTCTGACGGCCGCGGCTTATGGTGTCGCGCTCTGGGTCTTCGCCCTCTACATCATGGCACATCTGGTCGTCGGGAACGCCCCCTTCCTCGGGTTCACCGGCATCACCTGGGTCGCGCTCTGGGGTCACGTGGTCTATGCGCTGGTCGCCGCCGCAATCATCGAAGCACGCGGGGTCGTCTTTGACCTGCCTGGCCGTTTCCGCCCCGTGCTCGGCTGATCCAACACCCGAAATGCATCGACGGGTCGCCCCAGCCGGGCGGCCCGTTCGCCGTTGCAGAGCGCCGGCACATTTGCCAAACCAGAGCTCATGATCACCCGCACGCATACCAAGGGCGACGCTCCGTCGACCGCTATCTATTCCGACTGTGAACGGTACCGGTACAGCCTCACGCGGGTCTGGGACCCGGGCGGCGACAAGGTGATGTTCGTGATGCTGAACCCCTCGACCGCGACCGAAGTGCAGAACGACCCGACCGTCGAACGCTGCGAGCGGCGCGCCCGCACGCTTGGCTATGGCAGCTTTCAGGTGACCAATATCTTCGCGTGGCGTGACACTGATCCGCGGCAGATGCGCAAGGCGAAAGACCCGGTCGGCCCAGCCAATGACGACGCGATCCTGGCCGGCGCGGACTGGGCGGACCGAATCGTTGCGGCCTGGGGGACCCATGGCGAACATCTCGACCGAGGCCCGCAGGTCGAGGCGATGCTGCGCAAAGCCGGTCACAATCTGTTTCAGCTTGGGGTCAGCAAGTCCGGACATCCAAAGCATCCTCTCTATATTTCCTACACTCAGCAGCCCGAGATTTGGAAACCGTTAACCCTTTGATGTCATTACATTTGACCCAGAAGACCCGCATGTGCGGTAACTGGATGTCGAAGTGTCTCGGGACAAAATGGATCTTTCGCTGTGTTTATGCTGGCCGGGTTGATGGGTCTGATGGCCGTGGGCGCCATCGCGGTGATGGAGCCCATCCAAACGACGACTGACGAGGATGATGAAAGCGACGTCGAAACCGAAGACGGCGCGCTGAATGGCGCCGAAGGCGGCACCGACGTGTCGCTGGACATCGGCCCGGATGAGGCCGATGCCGACGCCGGTGACTTCGCCGAGCAGGTGACTTCCGATCCCAAGGTGCTCGCGGGTTCGGATCTGAATGACATTCTGACGGGCGGCGCAGGCAACGACCAGCTTGGCGGCTATGACGGGGACGACACGCTTTCAGGCGAAGATGGGCGCGACGACCTGCATGGCGGCGACGGGAACGACGTCGCAGACGGCGGCGCGGGGGACGATACGATTCATGGTCAGGACGGCGACGACACCCTATTCGGCGGCGATGACGACGACGACCTCTTTGGCCATGCCGGAGACGATGAGGTCGATGGCGGCGCGGGGGACGATTCGGCGCATGGCGGAGAGGGTGCCGACCAGATCGACGGTGGTGACGGAGACGACGCGCTGCATGGCGGCATGGGATCCGACGAATTGGACGGAGGCGCGGGCGAAGACACGCTCTTTGGCGGGGTCGGCGACGACACGCTGACAGGTGTCGACGAAGCGTCCGAGGCCGATTTCCTCAATGGCGGAGACGGCGATGACGTGATCCGGGCAGGCGGCAGTGATATCGTAACCGCCGGCGCAGGCGAAGACGTGATCGTGCTAGGCGACTGGATCGGCGAAGGCGACGGACCAGTGGATGTCATGGACTACGATCGCGACGAGGATCAGCTGGTGATCATGCTGGATCTTGGTGAAGGCAATGTGTCGCCCGATATTGTGGTGACCGAAGCCGAAGGCGCTCCGAACAGCAGCAGTGTCTGGGTGAACGGCGTGGAAATGCTGCGCATTCCGGGGTCGGCGGGGCTGAGCGCAAGTGATCTGGTGGTGGTCGATCATGCCGACGCTGCGGTGCTGGGACTGACCTAGGCCCTGGACGGGAGGCGTTGGGCGCAGTTACGCTGCGCGCGGGGGCCCCTCTGAAAAGATCACGATATCAGTACTTTAATTGGAAATCTGTTGCTGACACGATCAATCTCTTCGGGCGATCGGTTCTCGAATCAGTCCTTCCCGAAAATCTGCTCCGACGAGTCCAAAGACGCGCCAATCACCGTTTTGGATCGTCTGTCAGATTGAGACTTCCGGCCCCGCGGTGGTTCGGGTGCCCGATCGGACGAAGGGTCTCTTGGACAGTGCAGCGGAGGCTTCGCTTGCCGCGAAACCGATTAAGATACTGAAAAATATAATCTTTCCTCCTTCCGACAGCTTGAGAAGTCACGCGTTTCATGGAGCCGATTTTCCTTGCGTCTGGTTGGTAAGACCGCGTATACGCTGCCATCCGCGCGG
>JBCCVT010000194.1:0-6086 GCA_039195015.1 Pseudomonadota bacterium | reverse complement strand
CTTTATCAAGGGCGTGCGCGGTCGATGGTGCTGGCCCTGAAACATGGTGATCGATCCGATATCGCGCGACCGGCGGCCAAGTGGCTCGCGCAGGCGGGCCGCGATCTGATCGGACCTCAGACTCTCATCGCGCCTATACCGCTGCATTGGTCGAGGCTGGTCAAACGCCGCTACAACCAGTCGGCGTTGCTGTCACATGCTCTGGCAAATGAACTCGGCGCGGCACATTGCCCCGACCTGCTGGTCCGGACCCGACAGACCAAACCGCTTGAAGGCCACACCCATGCGGAACGTTTCGCGGCGCTGGATCAGGCGATCAAGGTCCACCCGCGTCGCCGTCACCGTTTGGCCGGACGGCCGGTTGTTCTGGTCGATGACGTCATGACATCTGGCGCGACTCTCGGCGCCGCGACTGAGGCCTGCCTTGCATCCGGCGCAAATGACGTTTGCGTGCTCGTACTGGCACGCGTCGCCAAGGATGCCTAGACTCTTGGACAACAGAGAAAACAGCGATTGGGTCCGGTATGAAACAAGTTGAGATCTACACCTCGCCTTTATGTGGTTTCTGTCACGCCGCGAAACGGCTGCTCACGCAAAAAGGTGTGAATTTTCAGGAGTTCGACGTGTTCGCTCAGCCGGATCGAAAGGCCGAGATGATCACCCGCGCCAAGGGTGGTCGCACCGTGCCGCAGATCTTCGTCGGCGACACGCATGTGGGCGGATGCGACGATCTATATGCTCTGGATCGGGCCGGTAAGCTTGATTCGCTGCTGACCGCATAATGAAGGCGGCGCTGGTTCAGCTTTGTTCCAGCGACGATCCGGTCGCGAACCTGCCGATTGTTGAAAATTTCATCACCGAAGCCGCCGGGGCGGGCGCGACATTTGTGCTCACACCCGAGGTCACGAATTGCGTCTCGGGCAGCCGCACGCATCAGCGTGCCGTCCTGCAGTCCGAGGAGGACGACATCACCCTGGCCGGTTTGCGCCAAAAGGCGGCCGATCTGCAGATCTGGCTGCTGATTGGCTCTCTGGCGTTGACCTCGGACGACCCGGACGGCCGGTTCGTGAACCGGTCGTTCCTGATCTCGCCGGATGGCGACATCGCGGCACGCTACGACAAGATCCACATGTTCGACGTCGCCGTGACCGAGGCTGAAACCTATCGCGAATCGGCGGGTTATCGGCCTGGCGACCGGGCTGTGATTGCGGATTGCCCATTCGGGCGCGTGGGCCTGAGCATCTGTTACGATCTGCGCTTTCCGCATCTTTACGCCGCGCTCGCCCAAGCCGGGGCGCACGTGTTGACCGTGCCGTCCGCCTTTTCTCAGCTCACCGGCGTGGCGCATTGGGAAGCACTGCTGCGGGCGCGTGCGATCGAGACCGGGTGTTACGTGCTGGCCCCGGCTCAGACCGGAGACCACAAGGTGTCGCGTGGACGGCCGCGTCGGACCTATGGCCACAGCCTTGCGATCTCGCCCTGGGGAGAGGTGATTGTCGATGGCGGCGAGGGGCCCGGCATTCACATTTTCGAGATATCGACTAAGTCTGTCGAAGAGGCGCGGCGCAAGATTCCGTCGTTGGCCCATGTCCGTCCGTTCCAAGGCCCCTGACCAAAGCCCGCATGACCGACGAAACGAATGCTTTTGCCGTCACGCTCTTTAGCGAGATTTTGACGGTCGACCAGTTGCTGCGCAACCGGCTCACCCGCGTGTTGCCGCGTGGTATGGAGATTTCGCATTTCTCGGTCCTGAACCATCTGGCATTTGTGGCCGATGAACGGTCTCCCGCGCAGTTGGCCGATACGTTCCATGTCACGCGCGGCGCCATGACCAATACGCTCAACCGTTTGGAATGGGCAGGTTACATCCACATCCGCCCGGACTGGGATGATGCGCGTCGCAAGATGGTGGCGATCAGCCCCGCGGGCCGTCAGGCGCGCGCGCAGGCGATCTCTTCGATTACGCCGATGATCAATCAGGTGGTCCGCGAACTGGGTGTTGAAAAGGCGCGCTCGGTTCTGCCGGTGATGCGGGATCTGCGCATTCGGCTCGAAAGCTCCGATTAAGCCGGCTTCACGCTGGCGGTCACGTAGTTCACACTCAGGTCGCGATCGGAAAGCGACCAGTTCCAAGCTATTGGATTAAAGACGAAACCGGTGCGATCCACGGGCTCCATGCCCGATTTCCGCAACAAGTCATAAAGCTCATCTGGTGTGATGAACTTGGACCATTCATGCGTCCCACGTGGCAACCAGCGCATGACGACTTCAGCGCCAAAGATCGCCATCACGTAGGATTTCGGATTGCGATTGATCGTTGAGCAGATGTGCAACCCGTCGGGTTTGAGCAGGTCATGGCAGGCTGTGAGATAGGCCAGCGGGTCTGCGACATGTTCGACCACTTCCATGTTTAGCACCACATCGAACTGTTCCTTTGCAACCGCCAGCGCTTCGGCCGTCGTGTGGCGATAGTCGATATCCAGCCCGGATTGCGCCGCATGGAGCCGGGCGACCGGAATGTTACGCTCGGCAGCATCCGCGCCAACCACTTCGGCGCCGAGCCGCGCCATCGGTTCCGAAAGCAGTCCGCCACCGCACCCAATGTCCAGGATACGGAGCCCGTCGAACGCGAGGTTCTGCGTCAGATCCCGGTCAAACTGCCCCGCGATCTGCGTTGTCACATAGTCCAGCCGGCAAGGGTTGAGCATGTGGAGCGGTTTGAACTTGCCGTTCGGATCCCACCACTCGGCGGCCATGGCCTCAAATTTGGCCACTTCCTTTGCGTCCACAGTGCTGTGATGCGCTTGCATTCCGGTCTCCATGTGCTCTTTTGGGTCCAGCGGTCTATATAGGACGGGCATGGACAAATTCTTGGATCAAAAGCGCGCAGTACAGTATCTGTACCCGCCAATCGACCCCTTTGATCAGAGGGTTCTGGATGTCGGCCAAGGTCATCAGATATATGTCGAACAATGCGGCAATCCTGATGGCATCCCAGTGGTCGTCCTGCATGGCGGACCCGGTGGTGGGTGTAGCCCGGCGATGCGGCGGTACTTTGATCCGCGCGTCTATCGCGTGGTGCTGTTTGACCAGCGCGGATGCGGCCGGTCGCGCCCGCACGCATCGGTCGCGCATAACACCACGTGGCATCTGGTCGACGACATCGAGAAGATCCGCAAGACCCTCGATATCGAGGATTGGATCGTCTTTGGCGGCAGCTGGGGTGCGACGCTGGCGTTGATCTATGCGCAGCAACATCCCGACCGCGTGGCCAATCTGGTCCTGCGCGGGGTGTTCCTGATGACGAAGGCCGAGCTCGACTGGTTCTATGGCGGCGGTGCGGGGCGGTTCTGGCCCGAGACCTGGTCGCGCTTTGTCTGCATGATCCCCGAAGATGAGCGCAGCGACCTAGTGGCGGCGTACAACCGGCGGCTGTTCTCGGGTGATCTCAGTCAGGAAACGCGGTTCGGTCGTGCGTGGTCCGCCTGGGAAAACGCGCTTGCGTCGATCCATTCAAACGGGATGTCCGGTGAAAGCCCGGGGGACTATGCGCGCGCGTTTGCAAGGCTTGAGAATCACTACTTCATCAATGGCGGTTTTCTCGAATTCGACGGGCAGATCCTTGCGCATATGGGGCGGATCCGACATATCCCCGGTGTCATCGTCCAGGGGCGGTACGACATGATCTGCCCGCCGCAATCGGCCTATGCGCTGGCTGACCGCTGGCCGGTGGCCGATCTGAAAATTGTTCGAAATGCAGGGCACGCCTTGTCAGAACCTGGGATCAGTGCTGAGTTGGTGCGCGTGATGGACTCCATCGCCGAGGAGATGACCTGACCATGTCTCGCGTCGACCGCCGCGCACTCTTTACCTCCGGTGCCGCTGCAGCGTTGCTGGCAGCCACGGGCGTGTCGCTTGATGCCGCGCCCCGGTCGGGCGGACGTTTGCGTATCGCGGTGGCGCGGGATGGCAGTTTCGATGCCGTGATGCGCCGTGCCGCTTTTGACACGTTGACCGAGGTTGGACCCGATGGCGTGCTACGCAGCGAACTGGCAACGAGCTGGAGCGGAAGCGCCGATGCCCGCCACTGGATGTTCGAGATCCGCACCGGCGTGTCCTTTCATGACGGTGAAGAGCTGATTGCGCAAGACATCCGACGATCTCTGCGCGATGCCGGGCTACCCGGAGCCATTCGCGTCGACCACGATCACATGGTCGCAATTGACCTGCAGGATGGAAACCCGGATCTGCCGCTCATGCTGTCCGACACGCGGTGGAGCGTGACCCGAGGCGCGACAATCGGAACCGGGCTCTATCGTGTCGCGCAAGTTCGGGACGATCGGCATTTCCTGGGTCAACGCTCGGGTCAGCATTACAAGGATGGGCGCGCTGGATGGCCCGACTCGGTTGAGGTCATCACGATCCCTGACGCCAAGGTACGCGCCGAGGCGCTGCGCGACGGATATGTCGATGTCGCCGCCATGCCGGACGCTCCGGATTTTGCGGATGCGGCCGGTTTCAGGGTCCAGGGAACGCGTTCCGCAATCGCGATGGCGGCTCATATCGGCGTGGGCATGCCCAAACGCGTATCGGACCAAAGCGCGCTGGATGATGGCCGCATCGCCGAACGTTGGTGGCTCATCTGACAGCGCGCCACGAGTTGAACGGCTCGCCAGCGATGAGAGACCGAAGGGATCGAAGAGCCCCCCTTGCAATTCAATTCCAATAGGCGTATCTGAGCGCTCATCAGCGGCGCGTCAGGGTCCTGCCCCGAAGCTCCACCGGAACATCATGACGGGCCGCGCGCCCGTTTTTTTGTGCCCGAGTGGAACGCTGGACATTATGACCAACGACCTCATAGCCAAAGCCGCCATCGATCGTCGCATGGCCGAGATTGTCGCCCCTGTCATTGAAGACATGGGGTACGAGCTTGTGCGCATCCGGTTGATGTCGGGCAAGCAGACGACCCTGCAGATCATGGCGGACAAGGCCGACGGCGGGATCGAGGTGGATGATTGCGCCGAGATTTCGAATGCAGTCAGCGCTGTGCTCGATGTCGAGGATCCGATTCTTGACGCCTACACGCTCGAAGTCTCAAGCCCCGGGATCGACCGTCCGCTGACCCGGCTCAAGGACTTCGACATGTTCGAAGGCTACGCCGCCAAACTGGAGACCGCCGAGCTCATCGGCGGGCGCCGTCGGTTCAGGGGCGAACTGGCCGGAATCGACGGGGACGAGGTGCTCATAAACATCACCGAAGACGGGGACACTGTGACGATCGGGCTCAAATTCGACTGGCTTAGCGATGCAAAGCTGGTCCTGACGGACGACCTGATCAAGGAAATGCTGCGCCAGCGCAAAGCCGCCGGCGCAATCAACCAGGACGATTTCGACGAGATCCAGACCGAGGGATCGGAAGAGGAGTAAAACAGATGGCAATCACCTCTGCCAACCAGCTCGAATTGCTGCAAACCGCCGAGGCGGTGGCACGCGAAAAGATGATCGACCCCGCCCTGGTGGTCGAAGCGATGGAAGAATCGCTCGCCCGTGCCGCAAAGAGCCGCTATGGCGCCGAAATGGACATTCGCGTGTCGATCGACCGCAAGACCGGCAAAGCGACCTTTACCCGCGTTCGCACCGTGGTCGAGGAAGAGGAGCTGGAAAACTACCAGGCCGAATTCACTGTGGACCAGGCGCGCCAGTATCTCGATAACCCTCAGGTCGGCGACCAGTTCGTTGAAGAGGTTCCGCCGGTCGAAATGGGCCGCATCGCTGCGCAATCGGCCAAACAGGTCATTTTGCAAAAGGTGCGCGAGGCCGAACGCGACCGCCAGTTCGAAGAATTCAAGGACCGCGCGGGCACGATCATCAACGGTCAAGTGAAGCGTGAGGAATATGGCAACGTCATCGTCGATGTGGGCGCCGGCGACGCAATCCTGCGGCGCAACGAAAAGATCGGCCGCGAAAGCTATCGCCCGAACGACCGCATCCGCTGCTACATCAAGGATGTGCGTCGCGAACCGCGCGGGCCGCAGATTTTCCTCAGCCGGACCGCGCCGGAATTCATGGCCGAGCTCTTCAAGATG
>JBCCVT010000193.1:0-6091 GCA_039195015.1 Pseudomonadota bacterium | reverse complement strand
TTGGCCGCGAAAATCCCGGCAACGGCGATTGCATCGCGCGCATCTGCACCCAGCCCGTAGACCGTTTCGGTTGGGAACGCGACCAGCCGGCCCGCACGAAGATGGTTCGCGGCGCTTTTTGTTCCGTCGGGGTCTGGCCGCAGCCGCTCTGTTTTGGTGTCGTCCATATCCGTGACGCCGCGTTCCGGTTGCGCGCCCATGCGCGCTGGTTTGAACTGGTCGGGAACCATCCCATACAAGCGGTCGCTCGCGAATCCAAGACTGACGCGGCTGCACCGATCATTGAGGTTGTCATGCCATTTCGTGCTCCCGTCGCCGAATTTGAATTCCTGCTCTCGAACGTGATCGGCTTTGACAGGGTTGCCCAGACTGACCGGTTCTCGGACGCGACATCGGACGTGGTCAAAGCCATCCTGACCGAAGCTGGCAAGCTGAGCGAAGACGTGATGGCGCCGCTGCAACGTCCCGGTGACCTGCATCCTGCCCGCCTCGAAAACGGTGTTGTGCGCACGTCGCCCGGCTATGCCGAAGGCTGGAATGCGATCGCCGAAGGCGGCTGGGTTGGGATCAGCGGTGATCCGGAATATGGCGGGATGGGACTGCCGATGACGGTGACGACCGCCGTGAACGAGATGATGAGCTCGGCCTGCCTTTCGCTGCAGCTTGCGCCGCTGATGTGTCAGGGCCAGATTGAAGCGCTCGAGCACCATGCGAGCGACGAGATCAAGGCGCTTTATCTGCCCAAGCTGATGTCAGGCGAATGGACCGGGACCATGAACCTGACCGAACCCCAAGCCGGGTCTGATGTCGGCGCGTTGTCATCCAAGGCCGAACCCAATGGCGACGGAACCTATGCGGTCACGGGCCAGAAGATCTATATCAGCTGGGGTGACAACGATTTCTCGGAAAACATTTGTCACCTCGTTCTTGCGCGCCTGCCTGATGGCGTGCCGGGCACCAAGGGGATTTCGCTGTTCCTGGTCCCTAAACGGCTGCCGGATGCGGATGGGAATGCAGGTGTTGCCAACAGCCTCAAAGTGGTGAGCCTGGAACACAAGATGGGTCTGCACGGATCGCCCACCTGCGTGATGCAGTACGATGGCGCGACCGGTTGGCTCGTAGGCGCGGAACATGGCGGCATGGCGGCGATGTTCACGATGATGAACAACGCACGTCTGGGCGTCGGCGGTCAGGGCATCGGCGTGGCCGAAGGCGCCTATCAGCACGCTCTGGCCTATGCGCTGGATCGCAAGCAGGGACGTGCGGTTGACGGAGGCACGATCGCGGGCCACGCGGATGTGCGCCGTATGCTGATGACGATGAAGGCCGAGGTCTTCGCGGCGCGTGCAATCGCACTTGCCTGCGCCGTGTCGATCGACATGGAAACCGCGACCGCAGATGCCGAATGGGCCGCGCGCGCGGCGTTTCTGACCCCGATTGCCAAAGCCTTTGGCACCGATGTCGGCGTTGAAGTGTCGAACATGGGCATCCAGGTCCATGGCGGCATGGGCTTTGTCGAGGAAACCGGTGCGGCGCAGTTCGCGCGCGATGTAAGGGTCACGACGATCTATGAGGGCACCAACGGCATCCAGGCGATGGACCTCGTCGCGCGCAAGATGATGGATGGCGGCGATACAGCCGCGCGCCTGCTTGATGAGATCGAGTCACACGCCGAAACCGCCCGCACCGTTCTGCCTGAGCTTGCTGAGCCGGTATGGCAGGCCAGCGAGACCCTGCGCGAGACGACTGAATGGCTGGCGACGCAGCCGGATCTGAACGATCGCTTTGCGGGCGCAGTGCCGTATCTGCGGGCCTTCGCGCGGGTCCTGGGCGCGCATTTCCACCTTGCGGCGGCGGTTACCGAACCAAAAGGGCCGCGCGCCGCGCTGGCACGGTTCTACATCACGCGGATGCTTCCCGAACATGCCTCTCTGCTAAGCCAGTCGCAGGGCGGGGCCAAAGATCTCTACGCACTCAGCATCGACGAACTGGCGGCCTGAGCAATGGATGGCGCAGGCGATCCTCCTGCCTTGCGCTACCCCTGGTCCGACCCGCCCGGGTCGGGCGAAGCCATCGAGGTTGCCGAAGGCGTTTTGTGGATGCGCCTTCCGCTGCCGATGCGTCTGGACCATGTCAATGTTTACGCTCTGGATGATGGCGACGGCTGGACCCTGATTGATACTGGCATGGCCTCGCGCAAGTCGCGAGGCATCTGGCAGAGCCTCCTCGAAGGACCGCTTTCCAGCAAACCGGTCACGCGGGTGATCGTGACGCATCACCACCCCGATCATGTCGGCCTCGCCGGTTGGTTCCAGCAGGATCACGGCTCCGAGCTGTGGACCACGCGTACCTCGTGGCTCTTTGCGCGCATGCTGCTTCTGGATGAACAGGCGCAGCTACCCGAAGAGACCCTTGCCTACTATCGCAGCGCCGGGATGCACCCGGATATCCTGGCGCGACGGTCTTCGGAACGGCCGTTCAACTACGCCGATATCGTCGCGCCCATGCCCTTGGGCTATCGCCGGATCAAACAGGGTGACACGATAACGGCCGGTCAGCGCATCTGGGATGTTCATATCGGCAATGGTCACGCGCCCGAACATGCAACGTTCTGGAGCCGTGACGATGATCTTGTCATCTCGGGCGATCAGATCCTGCCCTCGATCAGCCCGAACCTGGGTGTCTACGTGACCGAACCACTTGCGGATCCGGTGGCGGACTGGCTCGAAGCCTGCGAGCGACTGGCCCCTCTGGCACGAGACGAACATCTGGTTCTGGGCGGTCACAAGCTGCCGTTCACGGGGCTGCCAACCCGAATGCGTCAACTGATCGACAACCACCACGGCGCACTGAGGCGCTTGCGAGACCACCTGCAGACGCCTCACACAGCGGCGGAGTGTTTCGCGCCACTCTTCAAACGGTCGATCGGCGATGGGGAGTACGGCCTAGCGCTGGTCGAAGCCGTGGCCCACGTGAACCACCTTTTTCTAAGCGGATCGGCAGATCGGACCCGACGCGAGGACGGCGCATGGCTCTATGCCTGCAAACCGGCACCTGCGGTGGAATGACCGCGTGACAGCCTCAGCGGAATGGTCTAACGCTACGCGCGACAACCAAACAGGAATAGTATCCGATGGCTGAACACAAACACGGCGAGATGGATGTCGCCGATCAAGAACAAACCTTTATGGGATTTGTGAATGCAACCAAATGGGTCGTGATCGCGGTCTTGGTTCTGTTGATCCTGATGGCTGTTTTTATCTCCTGACTTTCCCGTCTTTGTCGTAAGTGTGCCCTATGCGTTTCGCGCTACGTATCCTGGCGTTTGTTCTGGTGGTGTCTGGCTGCGCGTCCCAACAGCCGAACGCGGATCCCGCCACCATTGCTGCGGTGTCTTACCGCGATACATCCGAAGCCTCGATCACCGTAATCACGATGATCAGCAACGCCACCGGTGCGGGTGGGCATTCGGCGCTTTTGATCAACGCGTCCGAACGGATACTCTTTGATCCTGCAGGCTCGTTTTACTCTGAGATCGTGCCGGAGCGCGATGACGTGCTGTTCGGTATCTCTCCGCGGGTTGAGCAGTACTACAAAAGCTCCCACGCGCGCAGCACGCACCACGTCGTGACCCAGAAGATCACGGTCACGCCCGAGCAAGCGCAACTGGCGTACCAAGTTGCGCTCCAGAACGGACCTGTCATGAGCGCGTTCTGCACGCAAGCGACCTCGGGGGTCCTGCGTCAGATACCTGGGTTCGAGCAAATCTCGGCCACCTTCTTCCCCGACAATCTGATGCGGCAGGTCGCTGAGATCCCCGGGGTTGAAACCGATCGCTATTACGAAGGCGACGACCCCGATCTGCAGAAAGCTCTGGCGCAGGGCATCGACGCCTGAAATCAGCCCAGAAGGTACAACATCCCGTAAAGCGTTGCCGCTCCACAAAGGACGGCGAGCAAGACGTTCTTGCTGAGCACGCCCGCCACAAGCGTCACCGCAGCGGCCGAGATCCGCGAGGGGTCGAGTTGTTCTGCCCCGGAACCGGGCCAGACAATGAGCGGCGTGACGAGAGCGGGTATGATTGCGACGGCCGTGTATCTCAGGTGCCGAAGGATCCAGTCGGGCATGGCTTTGCTGCCGACGAGCCCGATGAAGAGGAACCGCAGCGCAAAGCTCCCGATCGCCATGCCAACTATGATGATCCACAAGGACATCGTGCCACTCGCGCCGGTCATGACACACCTCCTGCCCGGCGCGCCAGGACGAGCTCGGCCTGCGCACCGGCGATCATGCCCGCAAGCCCGGCAAAGATCAGGCCGAGGTTGTAGGGCAGGCCCGCAGCGGCGAGCGCTGTTGCGCAGCCAACAACGGCCGCGACCACATGGGCCGGCGTGCGCAGCATCGGTCCAACCATCGCGACAAACGCGATCGGCAGCGCAAAATCAAGCGCCCAGCTGTCCGGTATCTGCGAGCCCGCAATCGCGCCGACAAAGGTCATCGCATACCACAGCGGCGCAATGAGGGAATTTGTGCCGAAGAAGTAGGCCATGCGCTGCGGCACCGTCATCGTGGGCACGGTTTCGTACTGAATAATGGACAGCGCGTAGGCCTGATCGACCGTGAAGTACGCCGCAAGCGCACGCTGCCACAACGGCGCGGCGCCCAGAAACGGCGTCAGAGACGCGGAATACATCGCGACCCGCAAGTTCACGGCCAGCGCCGACACAAGGACGATGATCGTCGGGGCCTGTTCCTGCATCAGCTGCAAGGCGGTGAATTGCGCAGCACCGGCGAATATCGTCACCGAAAAGGCCATGACTTCCAGCAGGTTCAGCCCGGCTTCAGCGCCGAGCACGCCAAACAGCAACCCAAACGGCCCAGCCACCAGAATGAACGGCGCGCTGTCTCGAGCGCCGCGCCAGAAGTAGGAAATGGTGGTGGTGGATGCCATGCGTTGCCTCTAGACTGCGCCAGCCAGACGTATGCCTGATGGCGGGAGGACGCAATTGGCGAAAACGCAAGACAGCGCAGATTTTCTGATCGCGCCGGACCCGCAGGCCGCCGGGCTGACGCGTCTCGTCGAGGGAGTCGACCAGACCGGTGCCACCAGCCGCATCTCTGTGGTCGAAGAACGACCGTTGACCATCTTCCTCAACGCGCAAGAAATCGTCACGGCAATGACCATCGGAGACTATCCGGAATACCTCGCGCTTGGGTTTCTCATGAACCAGGGCATGCTGGGGTCTGAGGATCAGATCACTGGAGTCGATTACGACGACGAACTTGAAACTGTTGTCGTTCGCACCGCGTCCGAAACCGTCTACGAAGACAAGCTCAAGAAGAAAACCCGCACCAGCGGCTGTGCGGTTGGCACAGTCTTTGGCGACATGATGGAGGGCTTGGATCAGGTCATCCTACCGGCGACTCAGGTGCGCATCTCGTGGCTCTATGCTCTGGCCGCGCGGATCAACCGGACGCCATCGCTGTATCTTGAGGCCGGGGCGATCCATGGAACCGTTCTCTGCCACCAGGATCGACCGCTGGTCTACATGGAGGATGTCGGACGACACAACGCGGTCGACAAGATCGCGGGCTGGATGTTGAAACATGATGTGCCCGCCGGGGACAAGATTCTCTATACGACCGGTCGCTTGACCTCGGAGATGGTAATCAAAACGGCGCTGATGGGGATACCGATGCTGGCTTCGCGGTCGGGTTTCACGGCCTGGGGCGTCGAAATCGCGCGGGAGGTTGGTTTGACACTCATCGGTCGGATGCGGGGACAACGCTATGTCTGCCTATCGGGGGACGAACGCCTATTGCGTGATGTCTCGCCATCCAGCATCCCGGATGAAGCGCCACGTCATCGCCGAAAGGGCGCATCGGTATGATCTGCGTCGAAGGCGGGGCATGTGCGCGATGAAAGCGCCCTTGGGCGTGGTCCTCGCCGGAGGGCAGGCGCGACGAATGGGCGGTGGCGACAAAGGGCTGCTCCAGCCCAGAATCAACAAAGAGCGAAAACATCGACTTATGGAATCAGTCTATCATGCTCATGTGCGTGAGTCAAGATGTCCTGCCAAACACATTTTTG
>JBCCVT010000192.1:0-6095 GCA_039195015.1 Pseudomonadota bacterium | reverse complement strand
CGACCATGTCACCGACACCCTTGCCGGTCATCGCCGCCATGCCGCCCATTGCCGCCAGCATGCCTGCAAGGCCGGATCCGCCGGTTGGCATTGACGACAAGAGCCCTCCTTTGCTGCCGCTACCATCCATCCCACCCATCAAAGCCGACAGATCCACGCCGGACTTCTGGGCCATCTCGGTCATCATGTTTTGAAGATTGCCGAGCCCGCCGGTCATCTGTGACATCATGCTCTGGATCGCTTCGCTGCCCGGGGCGGGCTGTGTCGCGGCACTCCCGCTTGGAAGCTGCGCGCCGCCAAAAAGCCCCTGCAGTCCCTGTCCGCCCGCCATCTTATCGACGCCCCGCGCTGCGGCATACCCTATGGCCACTTTAGCCAGTGTTCCCATCAAGCTCATGTCGACACCTCCCAATCCACGCGCTTTGCGGCAGACTGCCATGTTTTTGGGTTGGATGGCGAATAAATCGAAGCGCCGGTGGTTTGTCGGTGGTTTATTGTGCAGAGGTTTCAATCAGATCGGCCCAAACAGGGAGATGATCGGACGCGATCGGCGCATCGCCTTGCGCGTAAACCCCGTGGCTTTCGGCGCGGAGATCCGGCGAGAGCGCGATGCGGTCAAGCCGCGCAACCGGACGCGGTGCCGGAAAGCTGGGTCCGGTGGGCAGGGGGGTCAGATTGGGCAATTGACCCAGCAGCCTTGAGGGATGAGCCCAGTCGTTGAAATCGCCCGCCCAGACCGAGCGTCCCTCACGCACGCCGTCGATCATCTGCGATAAATGACGGATCTGCGCACGCCGCGACGACCTGATAAGCCCCAGATGCAGCCCAACCACATCCAAAGTTCCAATCTCTGTGGCAAGATGCGCGCGAACCGCACCGCGCGGTTCAAGCCCCGGCAGTTTGATCCGGTCGGTTCCGCGCAACTCTACCGCTGCGCGCCGCCAGAGCACTGCATTGCCGTGCCAGCCGAGCGACCCCGGACTGTCGAGATCGGCGTAGTCCCAGCCGGCTTCGACAAGGGCATCAACTGCCAGGGCTGCAGGGCGCGGCGGCAATCGGCGGTCAGCCTCCTGCAAGACAACCACATCCGCCTTTAGCGCGGCCAGAACGCCCAGGATGCGCTCGGGTTGGCGGCGCATGTCCATGCCGACACATTTGCGAATATTGTAACTCGCAAGGCGAAAGCGACCGGGGTCAGGCGGGGGAAGCGGCATCGGACCACTCTGCGCAAAGCGCTTTGCCTTGGCAACCGGCGTTCCGGGGAACCTGCTTGACGATACGGCGGATTGACCCTCCTCTGGCGCAATGGAAGCGAAACGCGATGTCGATCTTGCAGGAGCAGCCGGGCTGATAAGTGTCGCGCTTCTCCTGGCCTTCAACCAGGTCGTGGTCAAGGTGACGACGGATGGGTTTGGACCGGTCTTTCAGGCCGGAATGCGATCGGCTGGCGCAATCGGTGTAATGGCGCTCTGGATCTGGGCGCGCGGTCTCGACGTGTCAATCCCGCGTCAGGTCTGGCTCTGGGGATTTGTCTCGGGTGGGTTCTTTGCGCTGGAGTTCCTCTTGCTCTTTTCCGCGCTGGACCTAACGACCGTGTCGCGCGCGTCGATCGTCTTCTATTCCATGCCGGTCTGGTTGGCGATCGGGAGCCATATCCTGCTGCCAGGCGAAAGGCTGACCCGTTGGCGCAGTGCGGGCCTTGTGTTGTCCATGGCGGGCGTGGCGCTGGCGCTCGTGGATAATCGCGGCGCTGGGGGATCTTTTGCGGGCGATGTGATGGCGCTCGGCGCCGCGATGTGCTGGGCGGCGATCGCGCTTTGCGTTCGAGCGACGCCCTTGCACAGGGTGCGACCCGAGTTGCAACTGATGTTCCAACTTGTCACCTCGGCTCTGGTACTTCTGGCACTGGCCCCGGCGTTCGGGCCCTTGTTACGCGGTCCCGAACTGATCCATTGGTCAGGTCTCGTGTTCCAGATCGTGGCCGTGGCAAGCCTGGGCTTTCTGTTCTGGTTCCGACTTTTGGCGACCTACAAGGCCTCGGGTGTCGCCTCATTCAGCTTTTTGTCTCCGGTGTTCGCAGTGTTGATGGGCTGGTTGATGCTGGGCGAGGTGATCGGCCCGCAAATCTGGGCCGCGCTCGTAATGGTGGCGGCTGGGATCTTCCTCATCAATCGCGGATAGCGTGTGCGACGTTTCTTATCACGTTCCGCAGAAGGTCGCCTGCACCACCTCATCCGTGGTTGGCGGTCGCGTCAGATCTTCGGCCCCGTCGGTTTCCTCATAGGGTCGTGACAGAGCGGCCATGAGCCGGTGGAACGGCCCGTAGTCACCAGCGACGGCGGCCGAGATCATCTCTTCTATGCGGTGATTGCGCGGGATCACACAAGGGTTGGCTGTTTTGAGCAATGCCGCGTCGCCCGGATCGCGGGCGCGCCGTGCGATCCAGCCCTCCGCCCAACTGTCAAAGGCGGTGGGGTCGGAGAACTGGTCGCGCGCCTTTTCTGTACCGAGCGCCCGGAACGTATTAGTGAAATCCGCCTGATTGTCAGCCATGCGCTGCAACAGATCCGAGATCAGCGCCTCGTCGTCATCCTCGGTCGAGGACAGCCCGATTTTGCGCCGGAAGAGATGCAACCATTCCGCCTGGATCAGCCCGGGCATGGCGTGGACAATCTCGGTCGCTTCTTCGACCGCGGTTTCCGGGTCGTCGAGCTGCTGGATCAATGCAGTGGCCAATTGCGCAATGTTCCAAACCACGATCGAAGGTTGGTTCGAATAGGCATAGCGGCCGAACTGATCGATCGAGCTGTAAACCGTGTTTGGATGATAGCTGTCCATGAAGGCGCATGGACCATAGTCGATTGTCTCGCCCGAGATTGCGCAATTGTCGGTGTTCATCACGCCATGGATAAAGCCCACCGACATCCAATGCGCCACCAGCTTGGCCTGCGCGTCCCGGACCGCCGCCAAAAGACCAAGCGGCCCTTTCGCGTCCGGGTAATGCCGAGCGATTGCATAGTTGGTGAGTTCGCGCAGGCGTTTGATCTCTCCCTGAACTGCAAAGATCTGGAAGGTTCCGACGCGCAGGTGGCTTGACGCAACGCGGGTCAGCACAGCACCTGGGAGGACTGTCTCGCGGATGACCTCTTCGCCGGTCTCGACTGCCGCCAAGGCACGGGTCGTCGGAATGCCAAGAGCGTGCATCGCCTCGGAGACCACATATTCCCGCAGTACCGGCCCAAGCCATGCGCGGCCGTCGCCCATGCGGGAATAGGGTGTGCGCCCTGAGCCCTTCAGTTGCAGGTCCCGCCGCTGCCCATCGCGACCCACGGTTTCGCCAAGCAGGATCGCGCGTCCATCGCCGAGCTGCGGATTGAACTGCCCGAATTGGTGACCCGCATAAAGCTGCGCCAGAGGGTTCGCGCCATCGGGCAGTTGGTTGCCGGCAAAGATCTGCGCCATCTCGGCGCTTTCCCCCGGCGTAATCCCCATGATCGCCGCCAAATCCTCGTTGAATGCGATGAGCTTGGGCGCTTTCACGGGCGTTGGCGGAAGTGCTGCATAAAACGCAGTTGGCAGGCGTGCATAACTGTTGTCGAAAGGGATCGAAAGGGTCATCGGCCTGCGCTCGTCTGGATCGGTTACAGTGACTATTTGGTTGCAGGCGCGTCCGGGGTCAACGGCGCGCTTGTTTCTGACGATGCGAGGCCGTCAGTGTTGGCGCGGGGCGAATCGACAACGCGGTGCACGCGCGCAGGCAGAAGGGGGCGGATGCCCGACCTGATTTACATCATCGGCTCGGGGCGCAGCGGGTCCACCGTGGTCGAACGCATCCTGAATTCGGCGGACGAGGTGGTGGCCGTGGGTGAGGTCCATGCGCTCTGGCGCTTGCCGGTCGAGACCTTGCGCTGCTCTTGCGGAAAGCTTGTGCCCGATTGCCCGTTTTGGTGCGAGGCGCTTCGCGCGGCCGGGATCGGTCCCGACCAGCTGGCCGAGCTGGCCGAACTCGAACATCGCGTGATCCGCAACAGCCATCTGGTCAAGCTGCGCTTTGATCCCGCGCGCATAGTGCAAGACCCCGACATCGCGCGTTTCCTGGCATTACAAAAGCACCTGTTTGACGGGATCCGCCAGGCGAGTGGCGCGCGGGTGGTTGTGGATAGCTCCAAGGCCGGTCCGCGGGCTCGGGTACTTCAGGCCGGGCTTGAGCCGGTATTCCTGCATACCTATCGCGAGGCCGAGGCGGTGATGGCGTCTTGGCGGAGCCGCAAACACGATCCGGGCACAAACGCCCTCATGAAACGCCCGCCGCTGTCCGAGGCAGCGATCGACTGGATCAAGGCTGAACACACGGCGCGTGCGCTTTCAAGGCGCACGACCGTTGTTCGGGTGGACCACACGGCCTTTTCACACGCCCCACGCCGGACATTGAGCGCGGCGTTGGATCCGCACATGCCGGGTCTTGTGGATGCAGTGGCATGGACGTCAGAGAACTCGGTCAGACCGGCTGAAGCCTACCATTCCGTGCTGGGTAATCCGGATCGGTTCAACAGCGGTGACATCGTGATCGAACCGCGCGGCAGCCGCCGCGACCGTCCAAGCGCGCGCGAGCGGTTTCTGATCCGCTCTGTCGGGCGGGTCCTGAATCGGCTTTATCCCTGAAAGCTGCCTCTCTTGGTTTGCGCCTCGGTGATCAGAGCCGCCGCGACATCAACATGTACCGGTCGCGTTGCTGAAATCCCGCGCGCGCGTACAACCGCTGCGCCTTGTCGTTATCCGCAGCGACTTCGAGATGCAGCGCGGCAACGCCAGCTTCTTGCAAGGCCTTGGCAAGCGACAGCAGCACCTCGGTTGCGATGCCACGCCCGCGCACGGCCGGACGCAGATAAATCTCGTCGATCATCGCGTCGAGGCCTCCGAACTCGACCGACCAGCCAAAGGTCACGACCACATATCCGATCGGAGCGCGGGCCGGGCCGATCAGGTATGCCGCGCCGTGAGGGCTGCCGTCGAGAAGCGGGGCCAGCGCATTGCGGCGGGCCTCATCGGTGCCTTGCAGGCCCTCTTCGGCATAAAACGCTTTGGCCAGCGTGATCAGCCGGTCCAGATCCTCGGCGCGCGCAAGATGGAGGGAGGCGCTCATAGCAGGGCGAGGCGTTCGATGAGCAAGGCAAAAAAGCCGTCGGCATCGATGTCGCCCATGAAGGTGGCGTTCGGTGCGCGTCCCGACACGCCCCACCAATCGGCAACGGTCATGCCCAAGGTCAGTTCCGACGTGGTTTCGATCTCGACATTGACGAACCGTCCCGAGAACAGCTCGGGTCGGAGCAGGTAAGCCGTCACGCATGGATCATGCAAAGGCGCACCGGTCGATCCGTATTTCTCTTTGTCGAAACGTTCGAAGAATTCTGTCATCTCGGCCACGGCGATACCGACAGGCGATCCAAGTGCGCGGAACGCATCGTTTCGCGTTTTGGTGACAAGCGCCTTGTGCGTGACGTCCAGCGGCATGACGGTGATCGGGGCGCCGGATTTGAATACGACAGCAGCGGCTTCGGGGTCGACATAGATGTTGAACTCGGCCGCTGGCGTGATGTTCCCCACCTCGAAGTAAGCCCCACCCATCAGGACGATTTCCCGGATGCGCGGCGCAATCTCGGGCGCGCGCTGCAGCGCCGTGGCGATGTTGGTCAAGGGTCCCAAGGGGCAGAGTGTCACGGTGCCTGGATCCTCATTTTGCAGCGTCTCAATGATGAAATCGACACCGTGCCCGTCGGTCAGATCCATTTCGGGGTCGGGCAGGACTGGCCCGTCGAGGCCGGTTTTGCCATGCACATGTTCCGCTGTGACCAATTTGCGCAACAAGGGCGCGCCGCATCCCGCATAGACCGGGATGTCGGGACGCCCGGCAAGTTCGCATACGATGCGCGCGTTCTTCGCCGTTAGCGCCAGCGGCACGTTTCCGGCCACGGCGGTGATCCCCAACACCTCGATCTCCTCGGGACTCGCCAGCGCCAGCAGGATCGCGACCGCGTCATCCTGCCCGGGGTCGGTGTCGATTATGATCTTACGCGGCGCCATGGTCTGGTTCCTGT
>JBCCVT010000191.1:0-6208 GCA_039195015.1 Pseudomonadota bacterium | reverse complement strand
GGGCGCTATGATCAGCCTGCATCAATCCCCCAAGGACCCGGCCTTTGTTCAGGATCCCTACCCGTTTTACCACCGCGCCCGGACGACCGGGTCACTGGTCTGGTGGGAGGATTACGGCATGTATGCCGCGTTCGGCCATGAAATGGTGCAGGCGTTGTTGCGGGACCGGCGGTTTGGCCGCGAGAAACCGGCCGAACTGGTGACACCCGCGCCGGCGCATCTCGCCGCGTTCGATGCAGTCGAACGGCATTCGATGCTCGATGCCGAACCACCGCGCCACACGCGGCTGCGTTCGCTCGTATTGCGCGCGTTCACAAGCCGCCGGATCGCCGGGCTCGCACCCGAGATCGCGGCGCTGAGCCACGATTTGATCAACCGCTTCCCGGATGAACCGTTCGATCTCTTGCCCGCCTATTGCACGCAGATCCCCGTGATCGTAATCGCACGCCTGCTGGGCGTGCCGGAAGCCATGGCCCCTGATCTTTTGCGGTGGTCGCACGATATGGTCGCGATGTATCAGGCTGGCCGGTCGCGCGAGACCGAGGAGCAGGCCGCCGCTTCGGCCGCGGCGTTTTCAGTATTCTTGCGCGGTTATGTCGACGAGCGCCGTGAGCAGCCGGGCGAAGACCTGATCACCCAATTGATCGCTGCCGAGGAAAAGGGCGACAAGCTTTCGCCGGACGAGCTGATCGGCACCTGTATCCTGCTGCTCAATGCCGGGCACGAGGCGACCGTGCACGCGCTCGGCAATGGTGTTCGGGCTCTGCTCGAACAGCGCATAGACCGTGGCGCGCTGGCGGCAGACGCGATCGACGGCACGGTGGAGGAGATCCTGCGCTTTGACCCGCCGCTGCACATGTTCACCCGTTTCGCTTACGAGGAGCTCGAGGTCGGCGGTCAATGTCTCAGACGCGGTGACGAGGTTGCGTTGATGCTGGCCGCGGCTAACCGCGATCCCGCGCTCTGGAGCGACCCCGATCGCTTCGATCCGACGCGACCGGTGACCAACCATGCCAGCTTTGGCGCGGGTCTGCACTTTTGCGTCGGTGCACCGCTTGCGCGGCTCGAGATGTCTGTGGCGCTGCCGATCCTGTTCGACCGCTGCCCGGCGCTTGCATTGAGCGAAGCGCCGGATATCGCGGACCGCTACCATTTTCGTGGGCTGACGCGCCTTATGGTGTCGCGCTGATCCGCAAAGGCGCGCTCATCCGCCCTTCGGGTCGTCTTCGCTGACGCCAGCGACAAGAGACCGAAGGGATCGAAGAGCGCCTGCCTATCCCGCCAGCGGCAACATCGTCGTTGATTTGATCTCTTCCATCGACAAAAGAGCCGTCACATTGTGCACGCGCACCTCGGAAATCAGGGCCTGATAAAACGCGTCATACGCGCGTGCGTTCCGCACGCGGACCTTCAGAATGTAATCGATGTCACCGGCCAGCCGGTGCGCCTCCTGCACTTCGGGCCGGTCCCTCAGCGCCTTGAGAAACCGCCGCTGCCAGTCCGCCTCGTGTTCCGACGTCCGGATCAGGACAAAGAAGCAAGCCTCGAACCCAAGCGCTTCGGCATCGAGCAACACGGTTTGCTGACCGATCACGCCGGCCTCACGCATCTTGCGGATCCGGTTCCAAACGGGCGTTTTGGAACTACCCACAGAGCGTGCGATGTCATCAAGCGACTGCGCTGCATCGCGCTGTAATTCGGTCAGGATTTTCCGGTCCAGATCGTCGATCCGCGCCACCATTCCTTGTCTCCGCCGTTTCCGATGCTCTTGTTCCAATCTTGACGCAACCTAGAACAAACGTCCTTATTTGCCCAGAGTAATGGCCTCTGATTAGAAAATTTTCCTATATTGATCTTCAGACTTTGAGAGCATCGGACTCGCGACATGCAGCACTTTCCCATTTTCCTTGCCGTTGCCGGCCGCCGGATCGTGGTATCGGGCGGTCAAGACGCGGCGCTGGCCAAGCTACGGCTGCTGCTGAAGACCGAGGCGCATCTGACCGTCTTTGCCCCCGATCCCGCCACCGAGATTGAAGCCTGGGCCAGCGAAGGCCGCCTGCGTCTTGTCCGCCGACCGATGGAGGCAGGTGACACGCTCTGCGCCGCCCTCTTCTATGCAGCCGATGAAGACGCGGTCGAGGACGCCCGTACATCCTCCATCGCGCGCGCCGACGGCGCGTTGGTCAACGTGGTTGACAACCTCGAAGACAGCGCCTTCATCACCCCTGCCATCGTGGACCGCGATCCGGTCACCGTGGCCATCGGCACCGAAGGTGCAGCACCGGTTCTGGCCCGCGCGATCAAGGCCGATCTGGAAGAACGGCTGCCAAGTTCGCTTGGCACACTGGCCCGGATCGGAAAGAGTTTCCGTAAACTTGCCGAGTCGCTGCCCTTTGGACGCGCGCGCCGGGATTTCTGGTCGGACTACTATTTTAGTGCAGGACCGCGGGCGATGACCGATGGCGAAGACGCCGTGCGTCCTGCGCTCGACGATCTGCTGACGCGTCACCTCGCGCGTGAGAGCCGCCCGGGTCACGTTGCGTTTGTCGGATCAGGCCCGGGCGATCCGGACCTTCTGACGCTCAAGGCGCGCAAAGCACTCGATACCGCGGATGTGGTCATTTACGATCGCCTGGTCACGTCAGAAATCCTCGAGCTGGCGCGCCGCGAAGCTACGATGATCGATGTGGGCAAGGAAGCGTTTGGACCATCCACCGCTCAAGATCACATTGACGCCCTCATCGTCGAACATGCGAAGAACGGTGCGCAGGTCGTGCGCCTGAAATCTGGTGATCCCACGGTCTTTGGCAGACTGGATGAGGAAATTGAGGCCTGTGATGCCGCTGGCGTCAGCTGGTACATCGTGCCGGGTATCACGGCGGCAAGTGCGGCGGTTGCGGCCATCGGCCAGTCGCTCACACGCCGCGGACGGAACTCCAGCGTGCGACTGCTGACCGGGCACGACATGAAAGGCTTTGCCGATCACGACTGGGCACAATTGGCGCGTCCCGGCGAAGTCGCCGCCGTTTACATGGGCAAGAAAGCGGCGCGCTTTGTCCAGGGCCGCCTGATCATGCACGGAGCCGACCGCGCAACGCCGGTCACCGTGATCGAGAACGCCTCGCGCCCCGATCAGCGCATTCTCGACACCACGCTTGATGCGCTGCCCACCAATCTGGCCGAGGCCAACATGTCCGGCCCTGCCCTGACCTTTATCGGCCTGGCCCCGCGCGCTGCGGCGCTGGCCCTGCCCGAGCTGCAAAAGGTGCTTGCCTGATGCCCCGTGCCTTTACCCCCAAAGTTGTCACCGCAAGTGATCTTCTGGAAGGTGACGTGATCTATCTGACGGCCCAGGACACCTGGACGCGCGATCTGGCCGAGGCCGAGGTTCTGACCGTCGAAGCCGACGCACAGCTGCGGCTGCTCTTTGCCGAACAGCAGCCCGACCGCCTGATTGGCGCGTATCTGGCCGATGTCAAACAGGGTCCGAACGGCCCCGAACCCACCCATTTCCGCGAGGACTTCCGCCGCACCGGGCCGTCGAATTACGCCCACGGAAAGCAGGCAGGTCAGGAAGAGGCAGAGCAGCATGTATAAGTATTCCGAATTCGACACCGCCTTTCTGGCCGAGCGCAACCGCCAGTTCCGCGCCCAGGTCGAACGACGCATCGATGGTTCGCTGACCGAGGACGAGTTCAAGCCGCTGCGCCTGATGAACGGGCTCTATCTGCAGCTACATGCCTACATGCTTCGGGTGGCGATCCCCTATGGCACGCTGAATTCGGCGCAGATGCGCCAGCTCGCCCTCCTCGCGGAAAAGTGGGACAAGGGCTATGGCCATTTCACCACGCGGCAGAATATTCAGTACAACTGGCCGAAACTGCGCGATGTGCCGGATATGCTCGATGCGCTGGCCGAGGTTGGCCTGCACGCAATCCAGACCAGCGGCAACACGATCCGCAACGTAACCGCCGACCACTTTTCCGGTGCGGCGGCAGATGAGATCGCCGATCCCCGCCCGGTGGCTGAACTGATCCGGCAGTGGTCAACCGACCACCCGGAATTCCAGTTCATGCCGCGCAAGTTCAAGATTGCCATCACTGGCAGCCCAAATGACCGCGCGGTGACCAAGGCGCATGACATCGGGATCCGCATGGTCGCTCGCGATGGCGAAACCGGGTTTGAAGTCATCGTGGGCGGCGGCCTTGGCCGGACCCCCATGATCGGTAAGGTGATTACCGACTTCCTGCCGAAAGCGGATCTGCTGCCCTATCTTGAAGCGATCGTCAGCGTCTGGAACCAGATCGGCCGCCGCGACAATAAGTATAAGGCACGGATCAAGATAACAGTGCATGAGCATGGCATTGACGAGATCCGCCGCCTGGTCGAGGCCCGCTTTGCCGAGATCCGGCCAAGCTTCAAGGGTGCCGATCAGGCCCTTCTGGACGAGATCGAAGGCTATTTCGAAGCGCCCCAGTTCCGCAGCGGATCGCTCGACGCCTTCGATCTCGCCTATGGCAAGGACCCGGTTTTCCGGTCCTGGGTCGATACCAACGTCACCGATCACAAAGCGCCCGGATACGGGATCGTGTCGATCAGCCTCAAGGCCCATGGGCGTACGCCGGGCGACGCCTCGACCGACCAGATGCGCGTTATCGCGGATCTTGCAGAAGTCTATGCCCATGACGAATTGCGGATCAGCCACGAACAGAACGTGATCCTGCCCCATGTGCACAGATCCGATCTGCCAACGATCCATGCGACCTTGCAGAAAAATGGGCTGGGCACCGCAAATATCGGACTGATCAGCGATATCATCGCCTGCCCGGGCATGGATTATTGCGCGCTGGCCACGGCGCGCTCGATCCCGATCGCCCAGGAGATCGCGTCCCGCTTCGATGAGCTCAAGCTGGAGCATGATATTGGCGAGATGAAGATCAAGATCTCGGGTTGCATCAATGCCTGCGGCCACCACCATGTGGGCCATATCGGGATTCTGGGCCTCGATCGCGCCGGCGTTGAAAACTACCAGATCACGCTTGGCGGAGACGGCACCGAAACCGCATCCGTCGGCGAACGCGCGGGCCCTGGGTTCTCGGCGGACGATATCGTGCCCGCGATCGAACGGTTGGTTGCGGCGTATCTCGACATCCGGGAAAGCGACGATGAGACGTTCTTGCAGACCTATCGCCGTGTGGGCTTGCCGCCATTCAAGGCCGCGCTCTACCCGGAGACACAGGCCAATGCCGCTTGATCTGGACTTTGACCTGATGATCACGTCAACGGACCTTGCCGCCGAGCGGGCAGCACGCGTGACCGACCTGAACCGCCGATATCGCCATCACGGCGCGACGGCGGTCACGCAAGCGGCGTTGTGCGAGGCGGGTCGGATCGCGCTGGTGTCGAGCTTTGGGGCGGAATCGGTGGTGCTTTTGCACATGGTGGCGGTGATTGACCGCGACACACCGGTTTTCTTCATCGACACGCAGATGCTTTTTACCGAAACGCTGGTCTACCAGGCCGAGGTTGCCGAGCGGCTGGGTCTGCGCAACGTGCAAATCATCCGCGCTTATGAGGCGGAGGTGGGTCGCCGCGATCCCTATGGCGCGCTGCGCCTGAGTGATCCGGACGGGTGTTGCGCCTTGCGCAAGACCGAACCGCTGCAGCGGGCGCTCGCGTCTTTTGACGGCTGGATCACCGGGCGCAAGCGGTTCCAGTCTGGCACGCGCGCCGCACTTGATTTCTTCGAGGTCGAGCCGGGCACCGGGCGGATCAAGGTAAACCCACTCGCACATTGGGCGCCTGACGACGTGCGCGCCTATATGGATGAAAACCGGCTGCCCCGGCACCCGCTGGTGGCTCAGGGTTATCCGTCGATCGGATGCGCGCCCTGCACCGCCAGGGTCGCCGAGGGTGAGGACCCGCGGTCGGGTCGCTGGCGCGGACAAAACAAGGATGAATGCGGAATCCACTTTGTCGATGGCAAAGCGGTGCGCAAAGGAGAGAACGCATGACCGTGATTGTCACAGATGCCGGGTTCGGACCGGACGACTGGACGGGGGGATACACCACCCCGGGTGAGGCTGCGAACGATGTCGTGGCACTGGATCTGACCTCGGACACGGATCCCGAGACGCTGTCGAACCGCCTGCCTCATGTGCAGATGATCCGCGTCGACTTCCCAAGCTTTGCCGATGGCCGCGGATTC
>JBCCVT010000190.1:0-6210 GCA_039195015.1 Pseudomonadota bacterium | reverse complement strand
CGGTATCCGCCAGTCCGCAGACGACACCACAAGCAGATCCCTTCGTCCGAATGGGGACCTATGTCGCGTCAGATGACCTTGCCAGAAGCGAAACATTCTATTCTGAGCTTTTCGGGCGTGCGCCCGCCTTGCGCCTTGATGACTTCGTCGCCTTCGACGTCGCCGGTGGTTGGTTCGCAATCGTGTCCCGCCCGCGCTACGCGGCCGACGCCATTCCAGGGTCCGGTGCCGTGCCGTATATTCAGGTGCTTGATTTGGAGGAATTGCGGAACAGAGCCGTTGGTCTGCCCGGGGCTAACGTTTCCGATATCATCGTTGAGCCGGGGATATCCCTTCTCAAGATCGTTGACCCTGACGGACAGCTAATCGAGTTCTACGCTCTATGACTGATACCTACGACCTCGCTCCATCACTCAAGACCGCCATAATCCACTACCTGGATCGGTCGGGACGATTGCTGAACATGATCGTTCAGCAAACCAACGCGGTGGAGCTGCTAGCAACGAAGCTTGCGCCAGATGCGTTTGACACCGGTTTCCATCTGGCTGTTGGGATGCAGTTTGCCGCCCGCGCGCTCTGCCTTCCCGTTGGTGCACCGGTTCCGGAGATTGTCGAACCCTACAGCGCGCGGAGCCTGCGTTCCTTGTATCAAGACGTGCAGGTTGCTGTTGAAAGCGCCCCGCCCATTGATTGGTCGAAGCAGGTCGTGCATGTGGCCGGCGAGGCGTCATTGCGACAGAGCGCCGGAGACTACGTGATCCAGTTTGCCTATCCAAACATGCTGTTTCACCTGTCCCAGGCCTATGCGGGCCTGCGCCTCGCCGGACTCGACGTCGGCAAGGAGGACTTCGATGGGCTGCATCAGTACAGCTAGAACCCAAAAGCAGACCTCCATTTATCTTGCAGCATCAGTTGTTTTGGGCTCTCACTCCCAATTCGTCGCGTGCCGCATGAACGTCCGCATGGCCAAGATGGGTCAGTGCGGCCCGTCGAAATGGCGTGTTTAAACGGCGGTAAGGGTCCAGGTGCCGACCGCCGCAACACGTATTTGACCAAAACAAAGAGAGGATTGGTGGAGCCTAGGGGAGTCGAACCCCTGACCTCTTGCAAGCCATGCAAGCGCTCTCCCAACTGAGCTAAGGCCCCGTGCCAGAGCGCGACGCTCTGTGTGCAGCGCGACATACGCGCTCGTCGGGGCGGGATCAAGGGTGAATTCTCCCGCCCCGGAGAAATTTCAATCCCGCCGCGCGGGCCTAGTCCTCGTCATCCGAGGCGACATCCGCCAGATCATCGAGCGAGACATTGTCCTGGTCGTCATCCTCCTCCAGAACGTCATCGCCAAGATCCATGTCGACCGCGTCGTCCTCTTCATCCAGAACGTCGTCTTCCGACGTGGCTTCGGATGCTTTGGCCTTCAGCGTCGCCGCGTCTGCGGCATCGGCGGCGATCATGCGGCTTTTGCCGATATCCAATTCGACAACCTCGCCGGTATACGGGCTGACGATCGGGTTCTTGTTCAGGTCGTAAAAACGCTTGCCGGTGGTCGGGCATACACGTTTGACGCCCCACTCTTCTTTGGGCATGGGTGTTCCCCTTCGTGAAATCTGCTGAGTCGTGTCGACGATTCTGGCCTCGTGCCATATGACATGCGCGGTGTCAAAACAGATTTGGACGCCACCGCGCGTCACAAGGAAAGGGATCGCAATGGCTGATCATGTCCTGCCCGGACAGCCCCCGGTGCCCCTGCTGCTGCGGCGCTCGTCGCGGGCGCGCCGGATCAGCCTGCGGGTGTCGCAGCTGGACGGTCGGGTGACGCTCACTGTGCCGCAGGGCGTGCCGGACCGCGAGGCGCTGGCCTTTGCCGATACCAAGGCCGACTGGATCCGGCGCCATTTGTCCGAACGCCGCGAGGATGTGCCGGTTGCGATCGGTGCGGACCTGCCGGTCGAGGGTGAGATACGGCGCATCGTGCCCGGGCCCGGGCGGGCTGTCGACCTGCGCCCGTACGAGATCGCGATGCCGGCGCGGGGCAGGACCGGACCAAAACTCAAAGCCTTCCTGCGCGAATTGGCGCGCGCACGGCTGGTCGCGGCATCGGATCACTATGCAGGACAGCTCGGCCGGGCGTATTCCCGGATCACGCTGCGCGACACCCGGTCACGCTGGGGCTCCTGTTCGTCCCGGGGCGGGCTCATGTATTCCTGGCGTCTGGTATTGGCCCCGCCTGAGATCCTGCACTATGTGGCGGCCCATGAGGTGGCCCATCTGGCCGAGATGAACCACAGCCCGAAGTTCTGGCGCACGGTCGAGACGCTTTACGGAGATCATCGCCGCGAACGCAAGTGGTTGCGCGAAAACGGGCACGATCTGCACCGCTACCGGTTTGACGATTGACGCTTGGCCGGTTTGTGATCACAACCGGGCCATGATGATCAATCCGCGCCCTGCCGAAGCCGCGCCATCGGCCCATGATCGCGTCTATCGCGGTCTGCGCACGCGTATCATGCATGGTGAAATCTCGCCCGGGCAGGCCTTTACCCTGCGGGGCATCGGCAAGGAATACGATGTGTCGATGACGCCCGCGCGCGAGTCCGTGCGCCGGCTGGTCGCCGAAGGCGCGTTGTTTCTGTCCAGTTCGGGCCGCGTCTCGGCCCCCGAGCTCAACAATGAACGGATCGAGGAGCTGGCCGCGCTGCGCGCCCTGCTCGAGGTCGAACTGGCTAGCCGCGCCCTGCCTCGGGCGCATATCGCGCTGATCGACCGCCTGCAAAGCATCAACGGCACGATCTCCGAGGTGATCGCAAAGCGGGACGCCGTCGGCTATATCCGCAGCAATCTCGAATTCCACCGGACGCTCTATCTGCGGGCCCAGGCACCGGCGATGCTGGCGATGGCCGAAACCGTGTGGCTGCAACTGGGGCCCACGATGCGGGCGCTGTACGGCCGCCTGCGCCGGACCGAGGCGCCGCATTATCACCAGCTCATGATCGCGGCGCTCAAGGCGGGGGACGAGCCGGGCCTTCGCCTTGCCGTGCGAACCGATGTGACGCAGGGCCTGCGCATGTTGGCGGGCTGAACCCCGGGCGCGGATCGATCAAGCCTATTGATTCCGTGGCATCGCCCATGTATGCGCACGCGGTGGCCTGCGGGCCATCAGAATCAAAAATAATGAAACGCCGCGTTTGGCCCGTTTTCGCTTCAAGGGTCACATCCGGCAATGGAGAAGCGATATGAAACTGCATGAACTGCGCGACAACGCAGGCGCGGCGCAAAAGCGCAAGCGCATCGGCCGCGGCCCGGGCTCGGGCACCGGCAAAACCGGTGGCCGGGGTATCAAAGGTCAGAAATCCCGTTCGGGTGTGGCGATCAACGGGTATGAAGGCGGCCAGATGCCGCTCTATCAACGTCTGCCCAAGCGTGGCTTTAACAAGCCCAACCGCAAGCAATACGCGGTTGTGAATCTCGGCCTGATCCAGAAATTCATCGATGCCGGCAAGATCGACACATCCGCCGCCATCACCGAAGACGCGCTGATTGCCAGCGGTCTGGTGCGCCGCAAACGCGACGGCGTGCGGGTTCTGGCAAAAGGCGAATTCTCGGCCAAAGCCACGATCGAAGTGACCGGTGCCTCGAAATCGGCGGTGGCTCTGGTCGAACAGGCCGGCGGCTCACTGACGGTCACATCGGCGGCCAACGCAGAGTAAGTGGTTGTGAGCCGGCGCGCGTCGGCCTACATAACCGTTAGTTTTCCATGACGCCGCCCGAACCGGAAAACGGTTCCGGGCGGCGTTGACATCAGAGAGACCTCTTGGATGGTATCAGCAGCGGAACAAATGGCGGCCAACACGAGCTGGTCTGCCCTTGGTAAAGCCACCGATCTGCGCAACCGCATCCTGTTCACCCTCGGCCTGTTGATCGTCTACCGCCTCGGCACCTTTATTCCGGTGCCCGGTATCGACGGCGCGGCGCTGCGCGAGTTCATGGAGCAGGCGGGGCAGGGCATCGGCGGCATGGTGTCGATGTTCACGGGCGGCGCTTTGGGCCGGATGGGCATCTTTGCCCTGGGGATCATGCCCTATATCTCGGCATCGATCATCGTTCAGCTGCTGACGGCCATGGTGCCGTCGCTGGAACAGCTCAAGAAAGAAGGCGAACAGGGCCGCAAGAAGATCAACCAGTACACCCGCTACGGCACGGTTCTGCTGGCCACGGTGCAGTCCTACGGGCTCGCGGTGTCGCTGGAATCAGGTGATCTGGTCACCGATCCGGGGCTCTATTTCCGCATGGCCTGCGTGATTACCCTGGTCGGCGGCACGATGTTCCTGATGTGGCTGGGCGAACAGATCACCGCACGCGGCATCGGCAACGGCATCTCGCTCATCATCTTCGTCGGCATCATCGCCGAGATCCCCTCGGCGCTTGCCCAGTTCTTTGCCAGCGGCCGCAGCGGCGCGCTGAGCCCGGCCATCATCATCGGCGTGATTGTGATGGTGATCGCCACGATCACCTTCGTGGTTTTCATGGAGCGTGCGCTCCGCAAGATCCACATCCAGTATCCGCGCCGCCAGGTGGGGATGAAGGTTTATGACGGCGGGTCGAGCCACCTGCCGGTAAAGGTCAATCCCTCGGGCGTGATCCCCGCGATCTTTGCCTCGTCGCTGCTGCTCCTGCCGGTGACGATTTCGACCTTCTCGGCCTCGACGGCCACGGGGCCGGTGATGTCCTGGCTTCTGGCCAATTTCGGACCCGGCCAGCCGCTCTATCTGGCGTTCTTCACGCTGATGATCGTGTTCTTTGCCTATTTCTACACGTTCAACGTCGCCTTCAAACCCGATGACGTGGCCGAGAACCTGAAGAATCAGAATGGTTTCGTGCCCGGGATCCGTCCGGGCAAGAAGACGTCGGAATACCTCGAATACGTTGTAAACCGCATCCTTGTGCTGGGCTCGGCCTATCTGGCGGCTGTCTGCCTGCTGCCCGAGATCCTGCGCGGACAGTTCGCGATCCCCTTCTATTTCGGGGGAACGTCGGTTCTTATCGTTGTCACAGTGACGATGGATACGATTCAGCAGGCGCAAAGCCACTTGCTTGCGCATCAATATGAAGGTCTGATCGAAAAGTCGCAGCTGCGCGGCAAAGGTAAGAAACGCGGGAAGAGGGCGCCGGCACGTAAATGAATATCATACTTTTGGGACCGCCGGGCGCGGGCAAGGGGACGCAAGCGGCGCACCTTGTCGAGACCCGCGGCATGGTTCAGCTGTCCACGGGCGACATGCTGCGCGCCGCCCGCACCTCGGGCACTGAAATGGGCAAGATCGTCGCCGACGTCATGGATCGCGGCGAGCTTGTCACCGACGACATCGTGATCGGCCTGATCCGCGAGCAACTGGAAACCGCGGACGGCACCGGCTTTATCTTCGACGGCTTTCCAAGGACGCTGGCGCAGGCCGACTCTCTGGGCCAGCTGCTCGAGGAAAAGAGCCAGACCCTCGACGCGGTGATCGAGATGCAGGTCGACGATGACGTCCTGATCCAGCGGGTCGTGAACCGCGCCAAAGAGGCCGAAGCCGCCGGGAAACCTGTCCGCGCTGATGACAACGAAACCAGCATGCGGATCAGGTTGATGGAGTATTACAAGAAAACCGCGCCGCTCATCGGCTATTACCACGCAAAAGGCGATCTGAGTAAGGTCGACGGGCTCGGCGGCATCGAAGAGGTCCAGGGCGCCATCGCCGGGGTTTTGGACGGTTAACGGCGATAGAGATCGTTTCGCGTTACGTAACATTCGCTGCGCACGCTGAGTATTGCCAACGCGCTTAACGTGTGTTTCGGTTCTGCGCACAACCCCGGAGCGAACCTCTGCTCCGCGTTGAAGCGAAAAATCCCTGATTGAGAGAGCGCAAATGAAGATTAACAAATGGCTGCTGGCACCAGTTTTGGTGCTTGCTGTTTCGGCTTGTGACGTGAACAGCAAAGGTCAGTACAATACGACAACAGGTCCCGACCGAGTTGATCCATCTTCCCAAGTTGATGCCACGCAGGTGCAAGTCTTTGAAGGCAAGCCCGATCGTTCCTTTCAGGCGGTCGGTCCCATCGACGTGGACGTCAATAAACTGACTGCATTTCATCCCAACCCGACACGCGCTGATGCGGTCGCAGCATTGAAAGAGGAAGCCGCGGAAAGGGGCGCCAACGGTGTCATCGACATGG
>JBCCVT010000189.1:0-6217 GCA_039195015.1 Pseudomonadota bacterium | reverse complement strand
GATGGTCGCGACCGCCGCGCGTCACCGCAAGGATGCGTTCGAGGCGGCCGAGTTTCTGATGGACTACCTCAAGTCGCGCGCGCCGTTCTGGAAGAAGGAGATCTCGGCAAACGGCGCCGTCTGGGTCGCCGCGAAAGACGAGGATGAGGTCGCCCTGGATCGATGGTAGGCGGTCTTGACATATGCACCAACGGCTAAGGTCGCCACGATACACGCAAGCCGCGCTAACACGCAGCGTCATGGGTCATGCGTTCAAACGTGCGCGCAATTCTTCGGCTTCTTGTCGCGCATCGCGCAGTCCGTCCATCGCCGCCCTCAGTTCGGCCTCGGTCTGGTGCAGCTGGTTGCTGAGATCCGCCTCACGCTGTTGTAAATAGGTGATCGCCTGATCGCGCGTTTCTTCGGCCTCGTGCAGCTCCTGGCTCATCTTGTCGAGCTGATCGACATCCTGCGGGTTTACCCGCGTGAACCGGCTGATCAGCCAATGCGCGCCCCAACCTAGCAGGAACGCCACGAACAGGATGGCGGCCGTGGCGACAATAAACTCAGTTCTGTTCATCGGTCGTGTCCTTCGAGCTTACGCTGTTGCGTCCATCCCTGGCCAATTCATCTAGCGCTGATGGTCCATCATTGAGCGTCTCGGGCCGGATCAGGACGAATTCAATCCGACGGTTCTGCTCACGCCCGGCTTCGGTGTCGTTATCCGCGATCGGTTTGGTTTCGCCATATCCGACGGCCGCGTAGGTCGAAGTCAGCACCCGCCTAGCGCGCAGTTCGTTCAGCACCGATTGCGCGCGCGCCTGGCTGAGTTGCTGGTTCATCTCTTCGCGGCCCTGGCTGTCGGTATGGCCCTGGATTTCCATCCGCAGGTCCCCGCAATTCGACAGGATCTCTGCAAGTGTGTCCATGACGGGCAGGGAGCCCGGGTCGATCGTGGCCGAGCCTGGTTCGAACCGGATCTTTCCGCCCGCCAGAACCCCGGCGATCTGCTCTTCGCAAACATCCGGCGGAGGTGGCAGGTCGGCGGGCGGTGGCGGCGCGCGATACGTGATGTCGAGCGCGAATTCTTCGGCCTCGCCGAGCTTCTGGGAAAGCAGGGACGCGATGTCGGATCGCGCAGTCTCCACATTGGTGGTGCCCTGAAGCAGGATCTTGTCAGGCGACACAAGCACCATTCCGTTCGCAAGCCACGATAGCGCCTCGAGCCCTGCCAGCACACGCAGCGACCAGTCCGACGGCAGATCGGGCACGATGCGTGCCGCCGAATAGACGTTATCCGTCCCAAACCGGGCCCGCGCGAGGCTGTCGGCCATGTTGCGCACGCCTTCGTCGTTCAAGCGTCCGCGCAGCTGCACCAGTCCTTCGGGGGACAGTGTGGCCGTGAATTCGGGAGGCCCAGCGTCTCCGGCCTCGGGCCGCGGCAGGACAGGATGCAGCGCGAAGACAGGCGGCAAGGTGCTTTCCAACTCGCCTACCACCCGGTCGAACATACCTTGATCGGTGCCTTCCGCGGCGATGAGCGTGATGTCGGCGTCCGAGAACGTGACCGATCCGCGCCCCAGATCGCTGAGTGCCCGGATCGCCTGGCTTGCGGCTGCAGCCCAACGCGGCGTGGGCGTGCCCATCGCGATCGTGCAGTCGCCGGTCTCGTCCATGCCGGCGCTGCGAGCCGCCAGGATGATCTGGCGCATCGCGTCGCGGGTGTCGGCCGTGCAGGCATCGAAATGTCCACCCTCTTCATCAATGATGAACCGCAGCGTGAATGGCGTGACCACCGGTCGTGGCGCGGCGACATCCAGGGCCAGCCGCAGACCCGGTGGGGCAGAACGGCTCAGATCTGCCTCGAGCGCGTCGCGCTCTTCGAGGCTGTCGGCGATGGCGGTGACCGTCACGCGCCCGGCTTCAACGGAAATCTTGGACCGGGGAAGCCGCTCCAGCACCGCACTGGCAAATCCAAGCGCGTCCACCCATCCGCGCGGAGCCGGGTAATCTGCGGTTTGCAGAAGCTCGGCCACGCGCGCTTCACCGGTGGCTGCGGTCAGTCCGTCGACAAGCGCCTCGCGGTCCGTGCTCGCCGGGACCAGGCCGATGATCGATATGCCGCTGTCGTTGCGCAGGATCTCCGCCGAAAATCGTGGCGCAGCCAAGGCTGTGGTTGGCATGACGGTGGTGGCGTTGATGATCCGCGCGGCATCGATGACGGTGCCCACCTGGCTTATGGCCCGAAACCGTACTGCCTCGGTCGCTGCGGTTCCGGTTAGTAGGACCTGCAACCCATTGGCCTGCACTTCGGCCCAGTCATGACCCGCTTCATCCAGGCTCTGGCGGACGGCGATCTCGGTGCTGTCCTCGACGGTCGACACGGCGAACCTGGCGGTGAAGACGGCCAGAATTCCGGCTGCGATCAAAGTGCCCGCGGTCAACAAGATTGAGGAAAGACGCATGCAGGTTCCCGGTCCGGTGACTTTTGTTCTGACGTCTTACGACCTGGGCGCGCGGTGTTCAATCAAAGGAGCAGCGCAACGCAAAAGAAGATAAGCGGAATAAGGCCAGTATCCCGGTTGGCGCGAAACAGATGAAGCAGCTTGACGTCGTTGTCACTGTCAAATCCGCGCAGCTGCCAGGCTAGGTGCCAACCCATCGCCCAAGGCCCGACCAGGGCAACGATCAGCGCGATTAGTCCGGCCGACGAAAGCCCGGCACCGATCACCGAGAGACCCATCAGCATCACGGTCGCCGCAAGGAAGTATTTGAGCCAGTGCACGGTGTCTTGACCAAAAAGGCGCGCCGTCGATTTCACGCCGATCAGAGCGTCATCCTCGGCGTCTTGATGAGCATAGATCGTGTCATAGAAAAGGGTCCAGGCGATTCCGGACACATAGAGGGCTACGGCCGGCCAATGCAGCGCTCCGGCATGCGCCGTCCAGGCCAGCAACGCGCCCCAGTTGAACGCAAGTCCCAGAAACACCTGTGGCCACCAGGTAAAGCGTTTGGCAAAGGGATAGATGGCCACTGGCAACAGCGACAGGATCCCCAATGCGATGGCTGCGCGATTGAAGGTCAACAGGATCGCAAACGCAATCAGGGACTGAACGCACATCCAGACAAGCGCCTGCCGGACCGAAGTCTGACCGGACGGAATAGGCCGGGATCGCGTCCGTTCGACCTTGCCGTCGATGTCGCGGTCGGAGATGTCGTTCCATGTGCATCCGGCGCCCCGCATCAGCCACGCGCCGATGGCGCATCCCAAGGCGATCCACAAGTCCTCCAGCCGCGGCGACTGATCATATAGAATGGCAAGCGCCAATCCCCACCAGCAAGGCAACAGCAACAGCCATGTGCCGATTGGCCGATCGGCACGGCTCAACCGCAGAAAGGGGCGAGCGCGGACCGGGGCATAGACATCGACCCAATTGTCTTTGACAGCGTCGGCGACTTGTCCGTCTGGTGTTGGCGCAGAGCCTTGCATATGTATCGGTCCATGACAGCGACGATCAGATTGTATGTAGATCAGCCTTTGGGTGAGGGGCAAACGGTTCCTTTGCTCCGCGAGCAGGCGCATTATCTCTTCGGTGTCATGCGACAGGCTGTCGGGGCCAGGGTCGCGCTATTCAACAGTCGCGATGGAGAATGGCAGGCCGAAGTTATCGAAGCCGGAAAACGCGGCGGAACCCTCGCCTGCAGGCGACAGACAAGGGCGCTGCAGATGCCGCCGGATCTCTGGTTGCTCTTCGCGCCGATCAAGAAAGCGCGCACGGATTTCATCGTCGAAAAGGCCACCGAGATGGGGGCGGCGCGCATTTTGCCCGTGCAAACCGACTTCACCAATTCGGAACGGATTCGGCGGGATCGGCTGCAATCCCATGCGGTCGAGGCGGCCGAGCAATGCGGCGCAACCTTCGTGCCCGCCGTCGACGACCTGCGGCGGCTGGGACGGGTGCTTGAGACCTGGCCCGAGGATCGCCATCTGGTTTTTTGCGACGAGACGCTCGCCGATGCGCAAGGCGGACAGATCGATGCAGCCCGGATCGACGCGCCAGGAGCAGTTCTGATCGGGCCCGAGGGCGGATTTTCGGATGCCGAACGGGCGCGGCTCTGCGCGCTGCCCTTCACGCGACCCATCAGCCTTGGTCCGCGCATTCTGCGCGCCGATACAGCGGCGGTCGCGGCCCTGGCGCTGTGGCAGCGGGCGGTTGGGGATTGGACGTGAGCTTCGTCCGCCCCGAGGTGCAAACATCCCTGTTGCAGTGGCGCGAGACGTTGATCGGTATCGCACTTCTCTGTCTTGGTGGATACTGGTCGTTCGGCGTCGGCGGATTACTTGGCTGGATCGGTATAGTTGTCGCACTGGCGGGTATCGCGCTTGCTTTTGTCGGCATGCAGCGCGCCCGCTTTAGGGCGCGCGGGCGCGGTCCCGGAGTTGTTCTGATAGACGAAGGTGAGATCACCTATATGGGCCCGCTCAACGGCGGTTCCGTCGCTGTGGCCGAGCTGTCCATGCTGGTGCTCGATCCGACAGCGCGACCCGCCCATTGGGTTTTGCAACCCACCGATCGTACGGCGCTACACATTCCCGTGAATGCAGACGGGGCAGACCAGCTATTCGACGCGTTTGCCGGGCTTCCGGGCATCAAAACCAGCCATATGCTGGCTCAGCTGCACGGCGCGCCGGAACATCCCGTGGTGATCTGGGAACGCCATCCGCATCGCGCGGCGCCAAACCAGTTGCATTGACAAGGCTGAGATTTAGCCGCACGACTGCGCGGTGGAAACGACAGGCAAGCAACGGAGCGCCACCATGTCCATCCCACAATCCGGCGGTGGCCCGATCGAACGGTACGAGCAGCTTGCCGAATACCTCTCCAGCGGATGCAAACCGAAATCCGAATGGCGCATCGGGACCGAGCACGAGAAATTCGGCTTTTGTCGCGACTCCCTGGAACCTCTGCCTTATGACGGAGAACGGTCAATCCTCGCGGTTCTCGAAGGTTTGCGCGACCAGCATGGCTGGGATCCGCTGACCGAGGCCGGCAAGTTGATTGGGCTGATCAAAGACGGCGCCAACGTATCGCTGGAACCCGGCGGACAGTTGGAGCTGTCGGGCGCGCCGCTCGACACGATCCACGAGACCTGCGACGAGGTGAACGCGCATCTGGCCGATGTAAAGGACATCGCCGACCGGATCGGCGTCGGATTCATAGGTCTGGGTGCGGCACCGATCTGGCGGCACGAAGACATGCCGATGATGCCCAAAGGGCGGTATCGCCTGATGACCGAGTACATGGATCGCGTCGGCACAATGGGAAAGACGATGATGTACCGAACCTGTTCGGTGCAGGTGAACCTGGATTTCTCGTCCGAGGCGGACATGATCCAGAAACTGCGCGTGGCCCTTGCCTTGCAGCCCGTGGCCACTGCGTTGTTCTCGAACTCCCCTTTCATCGACGGCAAACCCAACGGACACAAAAGCTGGCGTGCGCGGGTCTGGCGGGATCTCGACGCGGCGCGGACGGGCATGCTTCCGTTTGTCTTTGAAGACGGGTTCGGGTTCGAAGCCTGGGCAGAACACGCGCTCGACGTGCCGATGTACTTTGTCTATCGCGACGGAGTCTACCATAACGCGCTGGGCCAATCCTTCCGCGACTTCCTCAAAGGGGAGTTGCCGGCCCTGCCGGGCGAGACACCGACACTGAGCGACTGGGCGGATCACCTGACCACACTGTTCCCCGAGGCGCGAATGAAGAAATTCATCGAGATGCGCGGGGCGGATGGCGGTCCGTGGCGCCGGCTCTGTGCGCTGCCGGCGTTCTGGGTGGGGCTGATGTATGATCAGGCCGCACTGGATGGCGCGTGGGATCTGGTGCGAGACTTCGATGCCGAAACCCGTGATGCGCTCCGTGTGGCTGCCAGCGAGGACGGGCTGCACGCCAAGGTCAACGGGATCGATATGCTTCATCTCGCGCGGGAAACGGTGGCGCTTGCGGATGCGGGTCTGAAAGCCCGCGCGCGCCCGGGAGCCGGAGGGATGCTGCCGGATGAGACTCATTTCCTGAACGCCGTTAAGGAAACTCTCGAGATGGGCAAAAGCCCTGCGGACGAGCTGCTCGACCGGTACAATGGCGACTGGGATGGCGATCTCGAACGGATCTACCGCGACTACAGCTACTGATCCGAACCCACTCGCAGGGTTTTGCGAAACAACGGTTACGACCCAGGG
>JBCCVT010000188.1:0-6246 GCA_039195015.1 Pseudomonadota bacterium | reverse complement strand
CGAAACGCCCGTTGGGTAATCACATGTGATCACGCAACGAACACCGTGCCAGACTTTGTCCGAGACGGAGACCTGGGCCTCGCGCCAGAGGATATGCGGCGCCATATCGCCTATGACATCGGCGCGAAGGGCCTGGCAATGCAACTTGGCGATCTGCTGGACGCGCCTGTAATCGGAGCAAATTTCTCGCGGCTGGTGATAGATCCCAACCGCGGTGAAGACGATCCAACCCTGATCATGCGACTTTATGATGGGTCGCTGATCCCGGGCAATCGCCACATTGGGCCAAGCGACATCGCGGCACGTCTGGAGCAATGTTACCGGCCTTACCACGACGCGCTGACCGATTTGGCGGATCGTGACGGCGCGGTCCTCGTGTCAATCCACAGTTTCACGCGCCAATTGAAGGGACGGCCGCGACGGCCTTGGGATGTCGGAGTGCTATACGCTGCCGACGACCGGCTGGCGCGACCCTTTCTGTCTGCGCTTGCGGACTGCCACAGCATGACCGTCGGCGACAACGAACCCTATCGCGGAGATCTGCGAGGCGATGCCATGGACCGCCACGGGCTACAGCCCGGGCGGCCGCATGTGTTGATCGAAGTGTGCAATGATCTGATCGAAACCGAGGACGCTCAGGCCCGCTGGGCACACACGCTCGCGCCGCGCCTGGAACAGGCACTGGAAGCTGCATGCGTTTGAAGACGTTCCTGCCCTGCACCGACCCGTATGGATGACAAACGCGCCCTGCGGCCTTAGGTAGGGATCACGCCACAGAGGAGCCCATCATGGATGATCAAACCCGCATCGAATTGGAAGCCGCCGCGTTTCGCCGTTTGCGCCAGCATCTGATGGAAGAACGTACCGATGTGCAGAATATCGACATGATGAACCTGGCGGGGTTCTGCCGCAACTGCCTGAGCCGCTGGTATCAGGAGGCCGCCGCCGAAAAGGGCATCGAGATTGGCAAGGACGAAGCGCGCGAGATGTTCTACGGCATGACCATGGCCGAATGGAAAGCCAATTATCAGACCGAAGCAAGCGCCCAACAGAAAGCGTCTTTTGACACAGCGTTCGCTGAGAATGTCAGCAAGAGCTGACCAAAAAACCGGTCAGACCGCCACCTTGCGACTCTCTTCCAGGTAGATCTCGCGCAGTCTCGGTGCGACCGCCCCGGGCGAGCCGTCACCCAGAGGCACGCCATCAATTTCAACCACTGGCATCACGAATGTAGAGGCCGAGGTGATGAACGCCTCGTCCGCATCCTTGGCCTCGTCGATGGTGAACAGACGCTCTTCGACCACCATCTGCGCCTCTTCGGCAAAGCGGAGAACAGCGGCCCGCGTGATCCCGTGCAGGATGTCGTTTGACCGAGGGCGGGTGATGATCTTGCCGCCCTTCACGATGTAGGCGTTGTTTGACGTGCCCTCGGTTACATAGCCGTCCTGCACCATCCAGGCATCGTCTGCACCGGCTTTCTTGGCGAGCATCTTACCCATCGAGGGGTACAAGAGCTGCACGGTCTTGATGTCTCGACGACCCCAGCGGATGTCGTCGATGCTGATCACCTTCATACCCTTCTGCGCCGCCGGGTTGTTGGCAAGGCCCGGTTTGTTCTGCGTGAACAGCACGATCGTTGATGGCACCGCGTCCGGATCCGGAAAAGCGAAATCCCGATCCTCGGGAGCGCCACGGGTGATCTGCAGATACACCATCCCCTCCTCGACACCGTTCCGCGCAACCAGTTCGCGGTGGATATCCAGCAATTCGTCCTTGGTCACCGGCGCGGCCATGTCGAGTTCGGTCAACGACCGCTCCAGTCGCACAGCGTGGCCGTCAAAGTCGATTAGCTTTCCGTCCAGAACGCTGGTGACCTCGTAGACGCCATCGGCCATCAGGAAACCGCGATCAAAGACCGAGACCTTGGCTTCGGTTTCGGGCAGGTACTCGCCGTTTACGTAGACTGTCCGCATCGTCCTCTCCTATCCCCACAGTGCCGCATCGGGCGGATGCACGCCTTGCGCATCGTAAATCAACGGATGTGCCCGGTCTTCAGCCAAGAGAAGCGGGCCGTCAAGATCGGTGAATGCCGCACCCTGGGCCAGCAATGTCGCAGGCGCCATCGCCAGGGATGAACCAACCATGCAGCCAATCATGATACAGAAGCCCTCAGCAATGGCCGCTTCCTTCAGCGCAAGCGCTTCAGTCAGACCGCCCGCCTTGTCGAGTTTGACGTTCACGATGTCATACTTGCCCTTGAGCGCGGGAAGGCTCGCCCGGTCATGGCAGCTTTCATCGGCACAGACCGGAACCGGACGCTCCATCCCGATCAGCGCGTCGTCCTGATCGGAAGGAAGAGGTTGTTCCACAAGACCGACCCCCAACCGCAGCAGGTGCGGAGCCAGATCGGCATAGACCTCGGCCGACCAGCCTTCGTTGGCATCAACGATGATACGGGCGTCGGGCGCGCCAGCGCGCACGGCCTCGAGCCGTGGCATGTCATCCGGCGTGCCGAGTTTGATCTTGAGCAAAGGCCGATGAGCATTCGCTGCGGCCTGCGATTGCATGGCGTCGGGCGTATCGAGCGACAGGGTGTAGGCGGTGATTTCCGGGCCCGGCACCCGCATGACCGCGACGTCCCAGGCCCGTTTTCCTGCACGCTTCGACTCAATATCCCAAAGCGCGCAATCCACTGCATTGCGGGCGGCGCCCGGGGCGAGGATGTCCTGCAGGCTCTCGCGCGTCAGGTCGGCGGGCAGACTCTGGATTTGCTCTTCGACCGAGGCGAGCGTTTCTCCGTAGCGCGCGTAAGGCACGCATTCGCCGTGACCTGTGACTTGCCCGTCGTCAATGTGAACGCTCAGAACCTCGGCCTGCATGCGCGAACCGCGACTGATCGTGAAGGCATGAGTCAGAGGGAAGATATCCCGCGTCACATCTATTTGCATCGTTCATCCACTTTTGCGTCACGTGACATCACGGTTTTGGCCAACGGTCAGATAGGGTCTGCCCTCTGTCCCAGCAACACGCGGTAAACGGAAGACCACGGTTGACCGATCAGAGCGCGGCCAGTGCTTCGGCGAGACGGTCAGCGCCGTTCCGGAACGGATCGACGGTCGGCAGACCCAGGCGCGCTTCGACACCGGCCATGTAAGACATCGCCTCATCTTCGTTCATGTGCTGGGTGTTGATCGACACGCCCACCACCTGACAGGCCGGGTTGGCCACCTGCGCGAGCGGTAGCGCTGTGTCGCGTACCGCTTCGAGCGATGGCAGATCATATTCGGGCAAACCGCGCATATGAGGCCGGGTCGGTTCGTGACTGAGGATCAGCGCGTCGGGTTGACCGCCATGGATCAACGCCATCGTGACCCCGGAATATGAGACGTGGAACAGGCTGCCCTGCCCTTCGATGATGTCCCAGTGATCTTCCTCGTTGTCGGGTGTGAGGTACTCAACTGACCCGGCCATGAAGTCCGCAATGACGGCGTCCAGCGGCACGCCATCACCGGTGATCAGGATCCCCGTCTGGCCAGTCGCGCGGAATGTGCATTTCATGCCGCGATTGCGCATTGCCTCGTCCAGCGCCATGGCTGTGTACATCTTGCCGACCGAGCAATCCGTGCCAACGGCGAGCACCCGTTTGCCGGATCTACGCGTGCCGTTCGCGATCGGATATTGCACCGAAGGAACGCGCACATCGTGCAGAACGCGCCCGTTGGCCTCTGCCGCCGCGACCAGATCCGCCTCGTCCCGCAGAAGGTTGTGGAGACCGCTGGCAAGGTCAAACCCTTGTCCGAGCGCGTCGATCAACACTTCTTTCCACGCGGCCGAGATCTTGCCACCGCGATTGGCCACGCCGATCACCATGGTCTTTGCACCCGCTACTTTTGCTGCCGCCAGATCCATGTCGGTCAGGCCGAGATTGGCACCGCAGCCGTCCATGCGATACTGGCCAACAGCGTTTTCCGGACGCCAATCCTTGATGCCCTGCGCGACCTTGGCGGCAAGTTGATCGGGCGCGTCGCCCAGAAACAGCAAATATGGTGTCTGGATCATCGGGGGCCTCATATGCCTGATTCTTGGCGTAACCTACCCAAGGCGACACACGAGTGCATCGCGAATGGCGCGCCTGATGTGGGTCCGCGTCGAACTTTCGGCCGCATTCTGCTGAAATTGCCGAAGAAACTTGCGTGAATGATCGGAATGGAAAGAAATGCTGCACCTGCACAATGCACTTGCGGGTGTCCACGCAATTTAATACGGATTTCACGATCGCGTTCGCAACAATGTTTCTCGGAGACCGGCCCATGAGTTTTCGCATCCAACCGGCAGCCCCGGCTCGCCCGAACCGCTGCCAGCTCTTTGGCCCTGGGTCGCGGCCTGCAATCTTTGAGAAAATGGCCGCGAGCGCGGCGGACGTGATCAACCTCGACCTGGAGGACTCGGTGGCCCCGAGCGACAAGGACAGCGCCCGAGCGAATGTGATCGAAGCGGTGAATTCAGTCGAATGGGGCTCGAAAACGCTGTCTGTTCGGATCAATGGGCTGGACACCCCGTATTGGTATCGCGACGTGGTCGATCTGGTCGAACACTGCGGACCGCGTCTGGACCAGATCATGATCCCGAAAGTGGGGTGTGCGGCAGATATCTATGCGGTGGACGCGCTTGTTACAGCGGTCGAGGCTGCGAAGGGAAAGACAAAGCGCATCGCATTCGAAGTCATCATCGAAAGCGCGGCCGGCATTGCCAATGTGGACGAGATCGCAGCAGCCTCACCTCGGCTGGAGGCAATGAGCCTTGGTGCGGCGGATTTCGCGGCATCCATGGGGATGCAAACCACCGGGATCGGCGGCACGCAGGAGGATTATTACATGCTGCGAGAGGGTGCGCAGTACTGGTCAGACCCGTGGCATTGGGCGCAGACCGCGATAGTTGCGGCGTGTCGGAGCAACGGAGTGCTGCCTGTTGACGGCCCATTTGGCGATTTCGGCGATGATGACGGGTATCGCGCTCAGGCACGCCGGTCCGCAACGCTGGGCATGGTCGGGAAATGGGCCATTCATCCCAAACAGGTAGCCCTCGCCAACGAGGTTTTCACGCCGTCGGATGCGGCAGTCAGCGAGGCGCGCGAGATCCTGGCCGCCATGGAGGATGCGAAAGCCAAGGGCGACGGGGCGACTGTCTACAAGGGGCGTCTGGTCGACATTGCCTCGATCAAGCAGGCGGAAGTGATCGTGCGTCAGGCCGAGATGATTGCCGGTTGATCCAAAGGAGATCCGGGCCTTTGGCCCGGCTCACACGACAATGACCGCGCCCGAATGGGCGCGGCGGCGCCTGCGGCGCGGGTCTGGTCAGGCCCGCTGGTCCTTGGGCGACCCCATCACGACGTAAGATGTGATCGAGCTGACATGAGGCAGGGTCCCCAGAACATCCGTATGGAAGAGCTTGTAGCTGACCAGATCGCGGCATTCGACGCGCAGAAGATATTCGATTGTACCGGTGATATTGTGGCATTCCACCACTTCAGGCGCGCGTGCGACGGCTTTTTCAAAGCCCTCCTGCGCGGCCTTGGTGTGTTCGTTGAGCCCGACGCCGATATAGGCAATGAATCCCAGCCCGATCGCGGTTGGATTTAGAACCGCGCGATAACCCGTTATGACGCCCGCGCGCTCAAGCTCCTGCACACGACGCAGACAGGCCGAGGGCGACAGGCCTGCACGCTCAGCCAGTTCCAGATTGCTGATCCGACCGTCGCGCGTCAGTTCGCGCAATATCCGGTCGTTTATCGCATCGATCTTCGCCATTGATTGCAAAAATTGCCCGAATCCGGCGCAAAACGCAATCCTTCATGGCAGGCGATGCGCAAATTTGGCACCATGACCTACAGCCTGATCACCGCATTTGTCGCCTTTGCCTTTGTCTCGTCCATCACCCCGGGACCCAACAACCTGATGCTCATGGCATCCGGTGCCAATTTCGGGTTTCGCCGTACTATCCCTCACATGCTGGGTGTGGGCCTCGGGTTTGTGTTCATGGTTCTGATGGTCGGCGCCGGTCTGATCCAAGTGTTCGACGCCTATCCGGTGACTTATGACGTGCTCAAGACGGGCAGTGTCGTTTATCTGATCTATCTGGCGTGGAAGATCGGCACCGCCGCCGGGATTGTTGAGGCCGACGATGCGGGTCGTCCGATGACCTTTCTTCAGGCGGCAATCTTTCAATGGGTGAACCCCAAGGCCTGGG
>JBCCVT010000187.1:0-6321 GCA_039195015.1 Pseudomonadota bacterium | reverse complement strand
TTTTGAACGCGGCGAGTTCGAAATCAGTCGCGGGCGCGAGGATCAGGCGGCTTTCTACTTCTCCGAGGTTGAACGGCTTTACCCTTATTCCACATGGGCCAAGCGCGCCCTGATTATGCAGGCCTTTTCCTACCATCTCGACCGTGATTACCCCAACAGTCGGGCGGCGGCCCAGCGGTACATCGATTTCTACCCAGCTGATGAGGATGCGGCCTATGCGCAGTATCTTCTAGCGCTGAGTTACTACGACCAGATCGATGAGGTTGGCCGTGACCAGGGGCTAACCTTTCAGGCGCTGCAGGCCCTGCGCACGGTGATTGAGGTTTATCCAGAAAGCGAATACGCCAACTCGGCGATCCTGAAGTTTGATCTTGCCTTTGATCATCTGGCTTCGAAAGAGATGGAGATCGGGCGCTATTACCTGCGCCGTGGCCATTACACAGCGGCGATCAACCGGTTCCGCGTCGTGGTCGAGGATTTTCAGACGACAACCCACACGCCCGAAGCGCTGCACCGTCTGGTCGAGGCGTATCTGTCGCTCGGTCTCAACAATGAGGCACAAACGGCTGGCGCTATCCTCGGGTTCAACTACCAATCCACGGATTGGTACGAAGACAGCTATGCGCTGCTCACGCGTCAGGGGCTTGAGGCCCGGAGCCGCGGCAACAACTGGCTCAGCCAGATCTATCGTCAATCGATCCAGGGCCGCTGGCTCTGATACCCATGTGACGCTCCGCCATGCTGCGCGCGCTCGACATTCGCGACATCCTGATCATCGATCAGCTTGAGCTGTCTTTTCAGCCAGGATTGAACGTGCTGACCGGAGAGACCGGGGCAGGCAAATCCATCCTTCTGGATTCGCTGGGTTTTGTCCTTGGCTGGCGGGGGCGCGCCGAGCTTGTGCGGCAGGGCGCGACGCAGGGTGAGGTGGTCGCTGAGTTCGACCTTTCCGCGGAACATCCGGCCCGTGCAGTGCTTGACGAGGCCGGTATCCCTGTTGATGACGAATTAATCCTGCGGCGCGTCAACGGGGCGGACGGACGCAAGACCGCCTGGGTCAATGATCGCCGGAGTTCGGGCGAGGTGCTGCGCGCGTTGTCGGATACCCTGGTTGAACTCCACGGCCAATATGACCACCGGGGCCTTTTGAACCCGCGCGGGCATCGCGCCTTGCTGGACACATTTGCAGGCAACGCATCCTTGCTGTCCAAGACACGTGCCGCTTGGACGTCTCTGACCGCCGCGCGCAAAACCCTGTCCGATCGCGAAGCCGCTTTGCAGGCGGCCCGAACCGAAGAGGACTTCCTGCGCCATGCGGTTGACGAACTCGACAAGTTGGCCCCGCAACCAGGTGAGGAAGGCGCGCTTGACACTGCTCGCCGCCGCATGCAGGCGGCCGAACGGATCCGGGATGACATCGCGCGGGCGCACGCTCTGCTGGGCTATGACAGTGCCGAAGGCACATTGAGCGAGGCTTTGCGCTGGCTTGAAGGCGTCGTCGATCAGGCAGATGAGGGTCTTGATGCGCCCATTGCCGCGTTGAACCGTGCACTGATCGAGCTGGGTGAGGCTCAGGACGGCGTCGCATCCTATCTGACCGCGCTGGATGTCGATCCGGCAGAGCTTGAGCAAACCGAAGAACGGCTATTTGCGCTGCGCGCGCTGGCGCGGAAACACGGCATCGTGCCCGAGGATCTTCCGGGCTTTGCACACACGTTGCGCGGTCGGCTGTCAGCGATTGATCAGGGTGCGACGGATCTGGCGCAGCTTGCCGAGGACGTGTCAGCCGCGCAGGCGGCATATGATATAGCTGCACGGCAGTTGGGGCAGTCCCGCCGTGATGCGGCCGGGCGCTTAGACAAGGCGGTGATAGAAGAGCTCGCCCCGCTGAAAATGGAGCGTGCGCATTTCGAAACCCAGATCGACCCCTGCGATCCGGGACCTGACGGCACCGAGACTGCAGCCTTCACGGTGACAACGAACCCGGGCGCACCGGCTGGACCCTTGAACAAGATTGCATCAGGCGGTGAGCTTAGCCGGTTCCTTCTCGCGCTCAAGGTTTGTCTATCCGCTGGGACCGCCGGTGTTACCATGATCTTTGATGAGATCGATCGCGGTGTCGGGGGGGCCACCGCCGATGCGGTCGGGCGCCGTTTGGCCGCGCTTGCGCGCGGGGGACAGGTGCTTGTGGTGACCCATTCCCCGCAAGTCGCCGCACGCGGCGCCCATCACTGGCGCGTCGCCAAGGCGGTGGCGAATGACACAACGCTGTCATCGGTCACGCACCTGGAAACTCCAGATCGGATCGACGAAATCGCGCGGATGCTGGCCGGTGACATCATCACGGATGAAGCCCGCGCGGCTGCGCGGGCACTGCTGGCTGGGTAGCCACAGAAGCGGTCAAATGCGCCGCTTACCGACCGAGACGCGCGAGGATCGCGCAACCCTGCTCGCGCTTTGTGACCACCTGAAACGCAACGCATTGAAATGTGATCTGCGCCACCCTTCCGCGTTGCGCAACCGAGGCCTAGACAGGGGTATCCCTTGGCGAGGTTCTGGATGGCGCGAACGGCACAGTCCATTCTATCCCAGCAACTTGATCAGGCCGCATCGGCCTGCAAGGGCGGTTGGCGCGTGCTGCGCGATCACGGGCCGAACGCCTTTCAGTTCTGGCTCATCGCTCTTGTCATCGGTGTTGTCGCAGGCTTTGCCGCCGTGCTGTTCCGCAAAGGCATTTCGGCCCTGCAATCGACGCTCTACGGTACTGAAGACGTGCAGCAATTGCACAGCTTTGCCGAGATGCTGCCCTGGTATCTGATCCTGATCATCCCGATCGCAGGTGGACTGATCGTGGGGTTGATACTCGACCGCTTCACCCCGGATGGCAGGGTACGGTCCGTCGCGGATGTGATCGAAGGCGCGGCCCTGCGCCACGGCCGTGTCGAAACCCGTGCCGGTCTGGCCTCGGCTCTGGCCTCGTTCATCACTCTGTCTTCGGGCGGTTCCTCGGGCCGCGAAGGGCCGGTCGTGCACATGGCAGGTGTGATATCGACCTGGGTCTGCCGTCGGATTGACGCCGATGGCATCACTGGCCGCGATCTCTTGGGGTGTGCCGTGGCCGCAGCGGTGTCGGCAAGCTTCAACGCGCCGATCGCCGGGGCGCTTTTTGCGCTTGAGGTCGTGCTGCGCCACTTCGCGGTGCATGCCTTTGCTCCGATTGTCATCGCCTCGGTCGCAGGGACTGTCATCTCGCGCCTGGAATTCGGTGACGTCGCCGAGTTTACGCTCACGACAACACCGGGCGCGCTGCAGTTCTACGTGGAACTGCCGGCCTTTCTGATCCTTGGCCTTATCTCCGGGCTGATTGCCGTGGCGCTCATGCGGTCGATCTTCGTGGCCGAGGATGTGGCCTCGCGCATCCAGTCGCGCAGTGGCATTCCACGCTGGCTTCGGCCAGGCATCGCAGGTGCGCTTCTGGGCATCATCGCGATCTTTTACCCCCATATCATTGGTGTCGGCTACGAGACGACACGTAATGCGCTGGCCGGAGAGATGGTGCTGTGGAACGCGATCGTCTTCGCCGTCATCAAGGTGGTTGCTGTGGCGATCACGATTGCAGGGCGGATGGGCGGCGGCGTGTTTTCACCTTCGCTGATGGTGGGTGCGTTGGCAGGCCTGGGATATGGAATGATCGCCACGAGTATCTTTCCGGACGTATCCGGCACCCATACGCTTTACGCGTTTGCCGGCATGGGAGCGGTTGCTGCTGCGGTGCTCGGTGCTCCGATCTCGACCACGCTGATTGTCTTCGAGCTGACCGGAGATTGGCAGATCGGACTTGCGGTGATGGTGTCTGTGTCAATGTCGACGGCACTGGCCTCGCGCCTGGTGGACCGATCGTTCTTTCTGACCCAGCTTGAGCGGAGAGGCATTCACCTGGCAGCGGGGCCGCAAGCCTATTTGTTGGCCATGTTCAGGGTAGGCAGTGTGATGCGGAAACCGGATGATCCGCGCGCCGCTGATCCCGACGAATGCTGGACGATGATTAACAACGGCACTTATGTGGATGTGAATGCGACGCTCGAGGTTGCGATGCCCCTTTTTGATCGCGCGATGGTTCCGTTTGTGCCCGTGGTATCGCTGACGGGTGACAAGGGCGCGCCCGAGTTGCGCGGAGCCCTGTTCCACCTTGATGCGCTCAAGGCGTACAACCGGGCGCTGGCCGCAACGGCCGCCGAGGAGCATTCCTGATACGCGCCTAAAGCACTGCGTCAAATAGCGGTGTCGAGGCAGCGATGGCCCACGCCAACCAGAGCGCGAGAGCCGGGGCGACAGGGCCGTTTCCGGCCTGTCCCAGGATGCGGCCCGCGGACCCGTAGACGACCCAAAACAGCAACAGAACGGGCAGGGTCGTGAACATCAGACCTACTTCGGTTGGCCGTATGACCATCACGAGGGACAGCGCCACCAGCGGCACAACCCGTGCTGCCAGCCGTCGGAGAATGCCCGCGCGGTCGAGAAGCGCGCCATCCGCCAAAATGAACGGCAATGCGCCTAGCATCAGAGCCGCCAGAATGGTCCAGCGCGGTCCCGTTGGCAGAAAGGCGGCGCCAAAGCGGTCGAGGATCAGGGCAAATGCAAGGCCCCAAACTGCCAGTATTGCGCTTGCCCTCCAATCGATCGGCGAAGGGCGACGACCGTACCGCCAGAGGAGGGCAATTTGTGTGATCCCATATGCACCGAAGAAGACGGCGAGCACTAGAAATCCAGCAAAGCCGGCGAGACCGGCGCCCGTTGTAACGACGGCAAGCGCTCCCGCGATGGCGGCAGGACCTGCCAAGGACAGGGCAAATGCCCATACGGGCAGGTCGGCGGGCGAGGGGCGCGTCTGCCGAGGGAGAAACCGTGATATGAGCCAGACCAGCACCAGCATCGCTGCCAGCGCGGCGATAGTCCAAAGACCGCCTCGTTTCGCGGTCACAGCTGTGCCGCCGATCCATGCTACAAGCTCAGTTTGCGTGATCGGCGCATAAAGAACACCGACATGACCAACGCCCGGAGCGGCGATTGCGCGCCGTTTGATCGGCCCCGCGCCGACGGTTTGCCCTTCCACACCGGCCGGGTCAATCTGATGCACTGCACGCAGGGCTACGGTTCTCAAGCGCGTCTCGCGCGCGCCGGACACAATCAGCAGGCGCGCCGGATGCTCCTGCGTCACCGCATCGGAATACATCGAAATCGCGGCGACGCTCAACACGTCCGAGCGATCCTGCGCAGCGCGAATGACGATGTCGGTGGCCATTGAGTGCCCGACAAGCGACAGATCGCCCGAGACGCCATCGAGCAACAACGCATCCTTGATCACGGCGCCAGTTTGCTCGACCAAACCTTTGGTTGTGCCGTCTATGCGGGTCACATCGCGGGACATTGCGCCGGTGTTGCGCCCATGGCCCAGAAAGTCGAAAGACACTACCACATGTCCCGCGCGGGCGAGGGTGGTCGAGATTGGCTCCATCATCTGCCGCGACCCGCCAAAGCCATGGGCGACAACGATCAGGGGAAGCGGTTCGGTGGCCGAAGGTCGGTAGATCGTGGCGGGACTGTTGCCTAGCGTCACATGCGTGACTGTGAGTCCCGACCGGCGTGTATCGGCCTGCACCAAAGCGAGAACGACAAGCGCGCAAAGCAGCACGGCCAACATAATTGCACGCGAATGCGGGTTTCGAACGAGAGACAAGGTCAAAGTCATGCCATTGCACTTATGGCGATGGCGTCAAAGTCCAGTATGTGCTGACGTCGTCGCGCGCCGCGACGCGCGTCCCGTAACGGCCGAGGCAAATCGTCAAAGCTGTTCGACGGTCACAGTGTCACTTGTGTAGAATGCCAGATGACCCTTGATTTCAGACACGGATTCGAGCGGGTTTTCGTAACTCCAGACCGCGTTCTCGGCCGTGCCGGACTTGTTGACGATCGAAAAGTAGCTGGCGTCGCCCTTGTGCGGACAGCGGGTGTTCTTTTCGGTCGGATCAAGGAACGCCATGGCGATGTCGGCGCGCGGGAAATAGATCACGGGCTTGTATCCCTCTTCGCTGAGCTCCAGCGCATTCTGGCTTTCGCCGAGCACTGCGCCACCAGACCGCACAGACCAGGTGCCCGGTGCTTTGCGAATCTTGATACGATCTGTCATGTCACAACTCTCCCTTTCAATTTCTTGTCACGCACTTGCAGGCGCAAGCCGGAGGTGCGTGCGTCAGGTCGTCGACGCAGAACGCATACGCTGCCCTGTGTAACGGGGCGATGTCAAATCGGATCCGTCGCGGC
>JBCCVT010000186.1:0-6348 GCA_039195015.1 Pseudomonadota bacterium | reverse complement strand
GTTGCCTTCGATTGTGGTGATCTCGGCGCCTTCGATATCGCCGACATAGGTCTGGCAGGCGCGGCTTGCCACGCCGTCGACATGCACTGTGCAGGCCCCGCAAGAGGCGACACCGCATCCAAATTTGGTGCCCGTCATTTTCAGATGATCGCGCAGCGCCCACAGCAGAGGCATATCCGGGGACACGTCCAGATCCGTAGGGGTTCCGTTGAGTACTATTCGCGCCATTGCAAATCTCCCTGGCTAACGGATTATTTGCAAAATCTAGTCCCCTACCGTCATAGCTCAATACGTTGACAGCAAACGAATCGAACCGCCCCCGGCTCTGCGTTACTCTGCGGGGGCGGTGCTAGCGGACCGGATGCCAAGCAGTTCGCTTTCGATCCACCGGAAGACGACGTACAAGACCGGCGTAAAGAGCAGGCCAAAGATCGTCACGCCAAGCATACCCGAAAACACCGCCGTCCCAAGCGCTTGACGCATCTCGGAACCAGCGCCTTGCGCGATCACCAAGGGTACGACGCCGAGGATGAAGGCGAATGAAGTCATCAGGATCGGGCGCAGGCGCAGACGCGCTGCCTCGACCGCCGCATCGACTCGGGACAGCCCGCGGTCTTCGGCCTGACGGGCAAACTCCACGATCAGAATGGCGTTTTTCGAGGCGAGACCCACAAGGACCACGAACCCGATCTGCACCAGCACGTTGTTGTCGATTCCGCGCAGCAGAACACCGGTGATCCCGGCCAAGAGACACATCGGCACAATGAGGATCACCGCGAGAGGCAGAAAGAGGCTTTCATAAAGCGCCGCCAGCAAGAGGAATACGAAGACAACCGCCAGTCCAAAGGCAAAGATCGCCGTGTTGCCAGCCAGTTTCTCCTGCAAGGTCAAACCGGTCCATTCATAACCGAATCCGTCCGGCAAACGGTCTTCCAGCAGCGCCTCCATCCGTTCGATCGCCTGGCCGGTCGAGGTGCCGGGTAGCGTGGCGCCCTGGATCGAGGCCGCCGGGAACAGGTTGTAGCGTGCCACGCGATAGGCTCCGGTCTGCTGTTCCAGCGTCGCAACCGATCCAAGCGGGACCATGCCACCGCCATCAGATCGCGTGCGCAGGTTCAGGATGTCCTGCGGATCGTCGCGGAAATTTCCCTCGGCCTGCGCGGTCACACGGAAAGTGCGGCCCAAGAAGTTGAAATCATTGACGAAGGCAGAGCCAAGATAGACCTGCAACGTTTCAAACAGCCGTTCAGGCGGCACGCCCAATTCCTCGGCCTTCACCCGGTCGATATCGGCATAAAGCTTGGGCGTCGCAGTATTGAAGAGCGAAAAGACCTGCACCAACCCCTCGGTCTGGTTGGCGTTGATCGACACGTCCTGCACCACGCCTTCGAGTGATCGCAGACCCCGCCCACGTTCATCCTGGACGTAGAGGTTCCAGCCACCGGTATTGCCGATCCCCTGGATTGGCGGCGGTGCGATGACAAACAGGATCGCGTCGGTCAGCGATGACAACCGGCCAAACGCCTCTCCGATCAGCGCCTGATTGGTGAGGCCTTTCGGGATCCTCTCCGAAAAAGGTTCAGTAACAACAAAGATAACCCCGGCATTCGGCGCGTTGGTGAATGTCGCGCCATCAAGACCTGCGAAGGCCACGGTATCGGTCACGCCCTCCATCGACAGAAGAATGCCGCTCGCCTCGCGGATGACCGTGTCGGTTCGGGTCAGCGACGCTCCGGCAGGCAATTGCACGACTGCGATGAGATAGCCCTGATCCTGATCGGGAATGAAACCGGTGGGCGCGCGGCTGAACTGGTAGCCCGCCAGCACCATCAACCCGATATAGACCGCAAGGGCCAGAACCGTGACTTTCAAAAGCTTGCGGATCAGCCACGCATATCCTTTCGCCAGCCGGTCGAATGCCCAGTTGAACCCCTCTCCGAACTTGCGGAACGGCCAACTGACAAAGCCCCAGATCGCCGCGAACACGCCGCTTCGGGTCTGGTCGCTGTTGCGGGACTTGAGCAAAAGCGCCGAAAGCGCGGGCGAAAGTGTAAGTGAGACAATCACCGAAATGATCGTCGCCGCCGCAATCGTGACAGCGAACTGCCGCATGAATTGACCGGTGATGCCTTCGATGAAGGCGGCCGGGATGAACACGGCCGACAGCACGAGCCCGATCGAGATCAGCGCGCCCGATACCTCGTTCATCGTCTTGTGCGCCGCTTCGCGCGGATCGTCGCCTTCCTCGATATAGCGTTCGACATTTTCGACCACGACGATGGCGTCATCCACCACGATCCCGATCGCGAGCACCAGTCCGAAGAGGCTGAGATTGTTCAGCGTGAACCCGAAAGCCTGCATCACAAAGAAGGTTCCGATAAGCGACACCGGGATCGCGAGGATGGGGATGATGGAGGCGCGCAGCGATTGCAAAAACACAACGACGACGAGAATGACGAGGATCACCGCCTCTTCGATGGTCACAAAGACCTCGTGGACCGATTCCTCGATATATTCCGTTGGGTTGTAGACAATGTCGTATTCGATGCCGGGCGGGAAGTCTTCCGAAAGCTCTTCGATCAGGTGAATGACCTCTTCGGCGGTCGCAAGCGCGTTCGAACCGGGACGTTGAAAGATACCAATTGGCAGTGCTGTGTTTTCGTTCAGATAGCCATTGGTGCTGTAATCCTGTGCCCCAAGCTCCACCCGGGCCACGTCGCGCACACGGATTTTGCCGCCTTCGGGCGTGGCCGCTATCACGATATTTTCGAACTGCTCGGGTTCAACCAGCCGGCCGAGCGTCTCCACGTTCAGCTGGAACGCGCCCTGGTTCTGCACTGGCAGCTGGTTCAGCACGCCCGACGCCACCTGAATGTTGTTGGCGCGCAAGGCAGCCACAACTTCGCCCGCGGTCAGATTGCGCGCCGAGATGCGATCGGGATCCAGCCAGATGCGCATGGAATAGGCGCGCTCACCGAAGACCGTCGCCTGTCCGACCCCGTCGATCCGAAGCAGACGGTCCACGATCTGCGTGCGCGCATAGTTCGAGATGTAGAGCTGGTCGCGGCTGTCATCAGGCGACAGCAGGTGTACCACCATCATAAGATTGGGCGAGTTCTGCTGTGTTTGCACCCCCAGCCGCCGCACCTCTTCCGGCAGGCGCGGTTCCGCGATGGCCACACGGTTCTGCACCAGCACCTGAGCCTGATCGATGTCGGTTCCAAGATCGAAGGTGATCGTGAGCGTCATGCGCCCGTCACCGGTCGACTGGCTGAGCATGTAGAGCATGTTCTCGACGCCATTGATCTCTTGCTCGAGCGGCGTCGCAACGGTGTTCGCAACCACTTCGGCCGAGGCACCAGGATAGGAGGCCGTGACCTGGATGGTCGGCGGTACGACATCAGGATAGGCCGCGACCGGAAGCCGCAGATAGGCCACGAAGCCAATAATCGCGATCAGGATCGAGATGACCGCCGCAAAGATCGGGCGGTCGACAAAAATGTTGTTGGACGTCATTCGCCCAGCCCCGCCTGGTTAAAGCTGAGCGTTTCGGTCTCGGTGGCGACCTCAACACCGGGGCGGATGCGCTGAAGGCCCGACACGATGATGCGGTCCTGTGCGTCGATCCCGCTGCGGACAATACGCATGCCTTTCCAGATGGCACCAGTGGTGATCTGGCGGGCCTGAACCACATTGTCGGAATCCACAACGTAGACGATCGACCGCGACTGATCGGCTACGACGGCCTCATCCGGGATCAGAAGCGCATCGTATTCGCCCGAGCCCAACAATCGCGCGCGACCGAAAAGTCCCGGCTGCAAAAACCCATCAGCGTTATCGAAGACCGCGCGTCCGAGGATCGTGCCCGAGTTGGGATCGAGCCGGTTGTCGATGAACTCCATGACACCGCCGCGTTCCCATGTGGTTTCGTCGATCAGGCGCACGAAGATCGGATTGGGATTGTCGCGCGATGTCCCCCGTTCGCCGGTTTGGTTCAGCCGCGCATATTTCAGGAAATCCGCCTCAGATGCGGTAAATTCAAACTCAATCGGATCCACGCTGACAATCGAGGTCAGCACAGACGCGCCGCTTGGACCACCAACCACAAGGTCGCCGACATCGGCGCGAGTCGACGAGATCCGTCCGTCGATGGGTGATCGGATCTCGGTGAATTCCAGGTCAAGCTGCGCGCTGGCGATCTGCGCTTGCTCCAATGAAACATTGGCCAGCGATTCCTGATAGGCCGCGCCCGTGCGCTGCGCCTCGCTCTGGGCGCCGACGTTACGGGTTGCAAGCTCATCCGCACGTTCGAATTCGATCAAGGCGAGGTCGCGTGAGGCTTCGGCCGCCGCAAGACGCGCCTGGGCTTGCAGCAACGCAAGCTCGAACGGACGCTGGTCGATTGTGTAGAGGAGCTGCCCAGCCACAACCAGTTCACCATCCCGGAAATGGATCTTCGACAGATATCCCGACACACGTGCCTGCACATCCACCGACTGCTTGGCCTGGAACCGGCCGGTGTATTCATCCCAGTCGACCACGCGGTCCTGCAGCGGTTCTGCCACCTTCACCACTGGCGCCGCTCCCATCTGCGCCCAGGCGCTCCCAACCAGAAGAACGAAAAAGAGGCCAGTGAGGCCGATAAGGCGGTTCATTCGATTTGTCATCTCGGCACCTCGCTGCGTTCAAGTTAGCACAGACAATCATTCGTCAATCCGTCCCGCATGTCCGACTTGCGCGCCCCGGAGGATTCTCAAGGTCGGTTCGCGACCGTGCCGGTGAGTTCGATCGCGGGTTTCCGCCCTGGCTTCGTCGGGTTTAGCCGTGCGTGGCGCAAATCATGCGGAGGCGTAGGTTTTCAATCCGATGGCAGTCTTGAATGAAAGCCGCGGGACAGGCCAGTCAATTGTTTGTTCTCGCGGCACATTGGTCGCTGTGGCCTGCGATCATGCCCGGTAACTGAACCGCGTCACGCGTGCCTCGCGCGCCTGTCCCGAGACGTCAAAGGCCATGACGCCCACAAACGCTCCGGTAAAAGACTGGTGTTCACCGGGCGCGCCTTCGTCCGAGATGACCGAGGCGTCGAGCATCCCGCCAAGCGCATGCCAATCACCGTCCTGCCGCCAGAAAAACTGCTGTTCGCTTCCCGCGACCTCAACGGCCAAGTCGACAGGGCCGGGCCGCAAGGTCAGGGTGACCTCAGCCATGGTGACGGCACCCGAGGGAAAAACGCCCGGAACCGACATGATCCGCAGGCAGCGCCCCTCTTTTTCATCCCAGGTAACGATCGCAGCATGGTATTTGTAGCGATTGTAGTAAGTCGTGAGTCCGGCCCCTTGCTGGTAGGAACTGGGGGCGAAATCCATGGTGGTTTCAGCCCGATAAACCGCGTGTTCCTGCCGTCGCGCCACCAAGGTCTGTTCGAACCAGCTGCCGGGGCTTTCGCGACCGATGAGCACGAGACACCCAGGCTCGACGCGGAACAGGCGATCGGGGAAAGGTGTGCGGAGCCATTGAAAATCGATCGGTAACTGGCCATCGGCAAAGGTGGTTTGAAATCTGGCCGTCGGCGTTGTGTCTACGCTATTTGGCACCTCGACCCTTGGCAGAGATCCGCCGTCTTCCAGATACAGCCAGTCATCGTCGCCCCAGACACACCGTTCGATCCCCGTCTCACGGCCCATCGGGCAGAATCGGCCCGGCAAGGGACGCCCCATAAGGAAGGTGTGGAACACGTCTCCATCCGGCGTTTCCACATATTGCCCGTGGCCGGTGCGCTGGATCGGATGGTCGGGAGCGTCGGCGGTTGTAATGAGGTGGTTGTTGGGATGATCCTCGTAGGGCCCGAAAATCTCACGCGACCGGGCGAGCGAGACGGCATGGTTGTAACCAGTGCCACCTTCGGCAGTCGTCAGATAATACCAGCCGTTCCGCTTGAAAAGATGCGGCGCTTCGGTCAGGCCGCGCGGTGTGCCGCCGTAGATGGCACGCACCTCTCCAATCAGGCCATCTTCGGGTGACCATTCCTGCAACAAGATACCGTCGAACGCCGGATGGGTCGAATTGCACCCCGAGCCCGCGCCCCGGTGATTCCACTGCACGTTCATGATCCATTTCCGGCCATCGTCATCGTGAAAAAGCGACGGATCGAAACCGGACGAATTGACATAGATCGGATCCGACCAGTCGCCGTCGATGTGATCGCAGGTGACGATATAGTTGTGCGCGTCCTTGAAACTGCCCTCGAGCCGTTTGACATCCGTGTAAACCAGCCAGAACCGCCCGTCCGCATGGCTGAGGCACGGCGCCCAGACGCCACCCGAATCCGGATTGCCGCGCATATCCAGC
>JBCCVT010000185.1:0-6426 GCA_039195015.1 Pseudomonadota bacterium | reverse complement strand
TTCTGTGCGCTTCTTGGTCCCAACGGTGCCGGAAAATCGACCCTCATCTCGCTGCTCACCCGGCTGCTCGTTGCGCCTGACGGCGAGATCCGTGTCGCCGAGCACGATCTGCGTGACGCCCCGCGCAAAGCGCTGGCTGATCTCGGCGTGGTGTTTCAGCAATCGACGATCGATCTGAATCTGACCGTACGACAGAACCTCGCGTACTTTGCCGCCCTGCATGATCTTCCGCGTCGCGGCCTCAATGACAGGATCGATACAGCGCTCGACCGCCTCGGCATGGTTGAACGCGCCCATGAAAAAGCGCGCAATCTCAATGGTGGGCACCGCCGCCGGATGGAGCTTGCACGCGCGATCCTGCATCACCCGAAGGTGTTGTTGCTTGACGAACCGACGGTTGGTCTTGATGCCGCAGCGCGTTCGGCGATCACCGAACATGTGCACGATCTGTCGCGGGACGGCCTGTCGGTTCTTTGGTGCACCCATTTGACGGACGAGGTCTACGACAGCGATCACCTCTTGGTTTTACATCAAGGGCGTATCCTTGCAGACGGGGTGACGGGAGAGATCCGCGGCGCACAGTCGTTGAAGGACTGGTTCCTCGACAAGACCGACCGCCCGGCGGAGCCCGCCGCATGAAGAGCTATCTAAACGTCGCGCTCGCAATCACGTATAGGGAATTCTTGCGCTTTGTGCACCAGCGTGAACGGTTCGTTTCGGCTCTGGTGCGGCCGCTGGTGTGGCTTTTGATCTTCGCGGCGGGGTTTCGCGCCGCATTGGGCCTGTCAATCATCCCGCCCTACCAGACATACATCACCTACGAGACCTATATTGTGCCCGGTCTATGCGCGATGATCCTGCTCTTCAACGGCATGCAGAGCTCACTCAGCCTGGTCTATGATCGCGAAATGGGGTCCATGCGGTTGCTCCTTACCAGCCCCTTTCCGCGCGCTTGGCTGCTGATCTGCAGGTTGATCGGATCGACGGCAATCTCGATTGTGCAGGTCTATGCCTTTCTCGCGATCTCGGCCCTCGTGGGCATCACCATGCCGCCGCTCGGGTATCTTGTCGTTCTCCCCGGACTGGCCATGACGGGTCTGATGCTGGGCGCACTCGGGCTCGTATTGTCGAGCTTCATCAAACAGCTCGAGAACTTCGCAGGTGTGATGAACTTCGTCATCTTTCCGATGTTCTTTCTGTCCTCGGCGCTTTATCCGCTGTGGAAAATGGCGGAAAGCTCACCGCTTTTGCGGGATATCTGCGCGCTCAATCCTTTTACGCACGCGGTCGAACTGGTGCGGTTCATGCTGTATCTCCAATGGAGCTGGGAGGCGTTTGTCTGGGTGGTGGCCAGCACACTGGTGTTCATTGGCATCGCAGTCTGGGGCTACGACCCGTCACGGCGTTTGATGAAGCGAAAGTCATGAGCCGTCTGTCGTTGCGCGTCAAGCTGGGTCTGGCGGCCGCTTTCCTTGGGGCTGGGACATTGCTCACGGCAGTGATCCTCTGGCTGGGGATGGCTGAGGTCTCGGACCGTTTGCAATCCGCGCTCGAATCCGAACAGCGCCGCGCGCGGTTTGCCAGCCTGTCGCAACAGGCGGCGACCTTTCTTGTGGTGTCAACCGAGGCCGTGCAGAGGGGGTTGCCGCCCGAGATCCGCCAGGATCGCGTGGCCCCTGTTGCCAACCGGCTGCACGAGACCTTTGCATTGCTGCAAAGCGATATCGAAGCGGCGGTTCGCGACGCCGAGGCGCTTGGGCTCGATGTGCAGTCGCGTTACGGGACCCAGTCGCTTGGGCTGGCCCGAATGGAGGCGCTGCTGAACGGGACGCTCAACGGGATCAACACGCAGTCGACCGACAGATCGGCCTTGCGTGCGCATATTGACCAGTTTGCCTCGGGTTTTGACACGCAGCTCAGCCAGGCGGTGCAGACGGAGGTCCTTTTTCGCAACGAGATATTGTCGGGAATTGACGCGCTCCGGGCCACTTTGTCCCGTACGGCGATAATCATCGCATCCATCACGGCGATCGCGGTTTTCTGTCTTTATATCGGCCTCATCCGTCCGCAGTTCCGGCGGCTTGAGCGCTTGCGCGAAGCGGCCCAACAGATCGGACGTGAAGATTTTGCCGTCGCCCTTCCGGCTGCTAGCCACGATGAGATCGGACAGCTCTACCAGGAAACCAACCGCATGGCGGATGCCTTGGCCGAACGTCAGGCCGATGTGCAGGCGGAATGGACCAGATTGAACGAAACGATTGCCGACCGGACCGAGGCGCTGCGTGCGGCCAATGATCAGCTCTCAAAGGTGGATGAAAACCGCCGCAGATTCTTCGCCGACATCAGTCACGAGTTGCGGACGCCTCTGACGGTCATTCTGATGGAAGCTCAGATCGGCAGCCAGAAGCAGGGTGAGGATCAGGCCGCTTTCGCCACGATCGAGACGCGGGCAGCACGGCTGAACCGCCGTATCGATGACCTTCTGCGTGTGGCGCGATCCGACACTGGCCAGCTTGGCCTTGAGCACAAGTTGACCGAGATCCCCCGGCTCCTTTCCGATGTTGCCGCCGAGGTGGGCGCGGAAGTTGACAATGCCGGAATGGACTTGACCTTGGGCTCGTCGCCGCAGGCGGCGCTATGGTGCGATCCGAATTGGATCCGGCAAGTGCTGGTCAGCCTCATCCGCAATGCGATCCGCCATGCGAGGTCTGGTGGTGCCGTGGCGCTGGAAGCCGTTGTTGACAAAGCGCACGCGCAGATCTCGATCACGGATAACGGACCGGGGATCGACGGGTCGGACCAGGCATCGGTCTGGGAAAGGTTCACGCAAGGCGACCATACCAATGGTCAGGGGTTTGGTGTGGGCCTTGCCCTTGCGAAATGGGTTGTCGACGCGCATGAAGGCCGAATTGAACTATCCAGCCCCGTTTCCAAGGAAAAGGCGCTTGGTACGTCGCCGGGCCTGCGCGTCACCTTGACTTTGCCTCTGACGGATCAGGGCGCCGCTCTGGACGGGTCGTGCCCTGACGATAATATGCACGGGCAAAAGACCGATTGACCCAGATATGACCCGCATCCTAATTGTTGACGATGACCCTGAGATTGCCTCGGCCTTGGCGCGCGGCCTTGCACTGCAAGGGTATCAGGCGGAAACGGAAAACCGAGCGGACAGGGGATTGCAACGCCTCACAAAGGACAGTTTCGGCGCGGCGATTGTCGACGTCATGCTGGGTGCTGACAGCGGGATCGAGATGGTTCGCACCGCCCGCGCTCGCGGAGCCCTGCTGCCCATTCTGATGCTATCCGCGCTGTCGGATGTCGAAGACCGCGCTGCCGGGTTGGAGGCTGGGGCGGATGACTATGTCGTCAAACCCTTCAGTTTCGAAGAGCTCGTGGCGCGATTGCGGGTTCAGGAAAGCCGCGCGCAGGCCCAACGCCCGGACCCGGCATCGCTGAGTTCGAAGACCCGAGATCTGGTGGCCAAGGAGGCCACGGCCAATCTGACCGAACGCGAATATGAACTGCTTGTCTTGCTGGCTGAACGCGCAGGAACGCCGGTCTCGCGCGGTGAGATATTTGACGCGCTCTGGTCCGTTGACGGGTCCGGCAACGAAAATGTCGTGGACGTCTATATCGGATATCTCCGCAAGAAACTCCGCGGCGCGGATTTCGGTTTTGAAATCACAACGATGCGCAACCAGGGTTTTTGCCTGACGGGTCTCGCCCCCGCGTTATCGCGCTAAACCCGCAATCTCTCTTAGGAAATAAGACTGGTCTTTAACGGGTGCGAGGTCTTAGCTGAAGATAAGCCTACGGATGTCGCCCGCATGGGAACACCCAGAGGCAGAAGGCCTACGACAGCGAACCCAGTCTCTAAGCTTTTGGTTCGTGTTCACGGTCAGAAGTACATAATCTCTCATGTTTTCGCCGCCTTGCGTTTCTTGACGCAAGGCGGCAATTCTTTGGAAATGGCCGCCGGCGCCGGTTGGCTGGTGGATGTGAAGGTTCGCAAAGTTCAGTGGCAGACGGAAGGAATGCGCCACGACAGGGGTGTAGGATGATCGATCTTGGCGAGGCTCAGGCTGGTCTCGCCGCGGTGGAAACCTAGCTAGGACCGAGGAAGGAATACGGGTGATTTACAGACTGCTCCTGACTTGCCTGGCCCTGATTTGTGCCAAAACCTCGGTCGCGGAATCCGCGAGCAAGGCCGACTATCTTGAACTTGCCCGACGCGGTTGGAATTACGAGTTGCGCAACACCATGGTGGGTCGCGACCTGTCGATTCCTGTGCATATCCATGGCAAGGACATCGCCGAAGCCACATTGTGCATTGTCGGCGAAGCACCGCACCCCAAAACACGTCTCGTACTGGATGCGTTCGGCGCGTTGATCGAACACAGCTTTGGCCTGCCGCTGCGCATGATTTATGGCGGTGCCCGACCGGCGGGTTGTGATGCCGCACGCGTGGCCATCCTCAGGCTCTACTCCGACGGACCGCCGAACGGCGCGCTATCGGAGGACCTGCATTGGCTCAGTGACCGGTTCGAACTCGGGCTGCCTGCGGAACGGCAGTTCTTTGCCAGCTCGCCGGCCATGGCGCAAACCTTTTTCGGGCGCAAAGGGCAGGGGACCCACATAATGGTCCAGCAACCGAGCTTTGAAACCCTGTCCGCGCTTGAGGCCGCGTTCTACAAGTCCATTCTGGTGGAAGAACTTTTTCAGTCCTTCACCTTTGGCATGGATGTGCTGATCTTTGACCGCAGCGCCGGCTTTCTGTCGAAGCTGCAGGAGATGCCGACCAATCTGCCTCGGCGGCCCTGGACGTCGCGCAGTTTTCGCCGCGCACTGCTGAGTTCAAATCCGGGCGGGCTCTGCACCTTCGATCTGTTCATGCTGCACGCTGTGGGGCGGGCGCCGGTCGAGCAGACAGTGCATCCGGCGTTTCTGACCTATATCGACGGCGAATTCGACGCGCTGACCGACCTCGCGCAGACCACGATGAACGACCCGCGCTTTGCGCCCTTGGTCGATCCTCATTGCGCATCGCCCGACTAAGCAGCGACCCATACCAAAATAGCGGTTCCGGCCGCGCGGGGTTTGCGTCTAGACTTTCCCTGTATCGGTGTTGTGGCACTGAACGGGAGGAACCATGGACACGCCAGTCAGCCCGATGTCCACATTGCGCGCCGCGCTTTCGGCGGGGCTGGTCGGGCATGCGCCCCTGATTGACCGCCTTCTGGTCGCCTTGTTGACGGGCGGGCATGTGCTGCTCGAAGGCGCACCGGGCCTTGCTAAGACGCGCGCGGTCAAGCTGTTGTCCGAGGCTGTCGAAGGCAGTTTCGCGCGGCTCCAGTGCACCCCGGATCTGATGCCGTCCGACGTGACCGGCACACCGGTCTATCGCGCCGATCACAGCACGTTTGAATTCGTGCCCGGGCCGGTCTTTCATAATCTGCTTCTGGTCGATGAAATCAACAGGGCGCCGCCCAAGGTGCAATCAGCCTTGCTGGAGGCGATGGCCGAACGGCAGGTAACGATCGGTAATGAAACACGCGACTTGCCTGACCCGTTTCTGGTGGTTGCAACGCAAAACCCCATCGAACACGAAGGCACCTTTCCGTTGCCCGAAGCGCAGCTCGATCGGTTCTTGCTGCATGTCGAACTCGATCTGCCGGATACCGAGACCGAACGGCGCATCCTCGATCTGGTCGAGGCCGAGGTGGCAAAGCCCGCCACGGCACCGCCGGTGATGCGCAAGGACGCCCTCGCGGATGCGCGCGCGGCGGTCGCGAAAGTGCATCTTGCACCGGAATTGCGGGATTACATTGTCAGGCTGGTGATGGCCACGCGGGACGGGCCGCATTCGACAGACATCGAACACGCCGTGTCGCCGAGGGGGTCATTGTCGCTTGCAGCCGGAGCACGTGCGCTGGCCTATTTGCATGGCCGCGACTATGCGATTCCAGAGGACGTTTCGGAACTTGCAGCAGACGCACTCGCCCATCGCATGGTGTTGACCTGGCGATCCGTTGCGGACGGGCGCAAGCCGAGGGATCTGGTGGCGGATCTGCTTCGCGACGTGCAGCCGTTATGACCGCGGTGCTCGAGGTCGAAGGCGTCACGCTGCGATCGGATCGACTGATCGATTTGCGTGCGCTGGCACTCAAGGCCCGCGGCGCGCTACCACTGGCCGCCTTGCCCGGCGGGTTTGCAACGCGGCGCAAGGGTCGTGGACTCGAGCTCGCGGAGATCCGTGAATACGCGCCCGGCGATGATCTGAGGCATATCGAGCGCGGGGCGACCGCGCGCCGTGGCCGACTGCATGTCCGCCAGTTTCAAGAAGAACGCGACCGCGTGACCCTTCTGGTTGCCGATTTCCGTCCGTCGATGTTCTGGGGCCTGCGTCGCGTGTTCCGTTCGGTCGCG
>JBCCVT010000184.1:0-6427 GCA_039195015.1 Pseudomonadota bacterium | reverse complement strand
CGGCCGCCACCGAGACCCTCACCACCGCAAACAGCGCGATCCAGCAAGCCGAAGGCGCGATTGATGCGGCGGTCACCACCTTGAACAGCGCCGAGACCGCGTTCGAAACCGCCGACGGACTGATGCAGGGGGACCTGACCGTGTTCATCCAGCGGGGCACCGCGGCTGCCGGTACACTGCAATCCACGGTCGAAGCGCTCGAACCCTCGGCGGTCGCAACGATCGAAGCGGCCCGGACACTGGCGGAAACCCGGATCCCGCAACTGCTGGACGAACTGCAAGGCGCGGCGACGACGCTTGAGACACAGGTCGCCGCGGTCGGGACCGATGCATCCGGTCTGATGCAGCGCTACACCGAGGTTGGAACGAACGTGCTTGCGCGCGTCGAAGAGGCTGAAGCGGCGATCGCCGCGCTCGAGACCGCCGCGACCGAAGCCACCGGTACGCTGACCTCAATCCGGCAGACATCGGATGCGGCCAACACCTTTATCGAAACCCAGGGCCGACCCCTGGCGCAAGAGGCGACCGATACGCTGGTCGCGGCCCGTGGCCTCGCCGAGGAGCGCTTGCCCGCCCTGATCGATCAGGCCAACGCGACACTCGCCACCGTGGATACCGAGGCGCAAGCGTTGTCGTCAGATACCCGCGTCCTGATCACCCGCGCGTCCGCCCGCCTGGCCGAGGCGCAGGGCACGCTCGAACGGCTTGATCAGGCTTTGCTGACCGCTGACGAGACGATGGTGTCGCTCGGCCAGGCCTCGGACAGTGTCACTGCGCTGGCCGAGGGCGAGGGAGCGGCGCTTGTCGCCGATGCCCGGGTGGCCGCTGCCGAGGCGCGCGAGGCCATTGCCACGATCAATGCGACCGTTCAGGCCGATCTGCCGGATCTGATGGCGGACGTTCGAATCGCCGCTGAAACCGCGAACCGTGTGATCGACACGGTCGGCCGCGATGTGTCGTCCATCACGACGCGGTTTGACGCGGTGGCCCTGTCCGGAGAAACCGCCCTTATCGCCGCGACCGAAACCTTCAGCAACGCCAACGAAACACTCGCGGCCGTCTCGAACGCGATGGATACGGCCGAAGGTACGCTGAACTCGGCAGAAGGTGTCTTTGACTCGGTTCAAGGCGTGATTGACGATGACCTGGACGCGATCGCAGCAGACATCCGCGTCGCGGCAACCGCATTCACCACAGCGGTCGAGGGCGCGGCCGTGGATATCGATGCCGTGGCCGACGAGGTTCTGGCTGCCGCCCAATCGGCCTCATCCCTCGTCGGGACGGTCGAAGGCGTCGTGGTCACGAACCGCCGGCAACTGTCGGAATTCTTGCGCGTTGGCCTACCACAGTTTCAACGATTTACGGATGAATCGCGCCGTCTAGTTGTGAATCTCGAACGGCTGGTCAACAAGGTCGAACGCGACCCCGCCCGCTTCCTGCTCGGCACCCAAAGTTCGGAGTTTCGTCGATGACCCTGCCTTCTCCCATCCCGGCCATTGCGCTTGCGGCCTTGACCGTGCTGAGCGGATGCGCCGGGCTGGCCACGCTGACATCGGTCGCGACACCGTCCGAGCTTTATTCGCTGACACCCAAGAACACCTTCGACCCGGGCCTGCCGCGCCTGCGCGAGCAGATCGTCGTCGAAGAGCCCACTGCAACCGCCGCTGTCGACACGGATCGCATCGCGGTGCAACCGAGCCCTTTGCAGGTCCAGTATCTGCCGCGTGCCCGTTGGGTCGATCGCGCGCCGCTGATCGTGCAGGCGCTGCTGATCGAAAGCTACGAGAACAGCGGCAAGGTTGGTGCGGTCGGACGGTCAGCGGTCGGGCTCAGGGCGGATTACGTGATCGTGTCGGATCTGCGCGAATTCCAGGCCTATCTGCCGGTCACCGCAGACCCGGACGCGCCCTTGCAGGTTGACGTGCGCCTTAACATCAAGGTGGTCGACACGCTCGAAGACCGCATCATCGCCTCCCAATCCTTTGAAGAGGTCGTGCCCTCTGCCACCGATGATGCGGACGATCTGGCCTTTGCCTTTGACGAGGCGCTTGGCGATACGATGCGGGACGCCGTGGAATGGAGCGTGCGGCAGATGCATCAACATGCGGCGACCCGCCCACCGACCGAGTTCTGACCGGTCCGTCAGGGAAGGTCGGCTACTACAGGCGCTAATAAACCAGCCACAGCGCCAGCTGTGGAAAGGCGATCAGCAGTGCCACCAGCACCAGCGAACACAGGATGAACGGCAGGGCCGAAACATAAATGTCCCGCATCGTCGTATCAGGCGGAGCCACGCCCTTCATCACGAATAGAAGTAAGCCAAAAGGCGGTGTGGTAAAGCTGATCTCAAGCGCGAGCAACATGATCAGACCGAACCAGATTGGATCGAACCCAAGTGTCTGCGCCAGCGGAAAGAAGATCGGCACGGTCAGAAGCATCATCGATATCTGCTCCATGAACATGCCCAGCAACAGGAGCACCGCGAACATCACGAGCAGCATCGCGAGTGGTGCCAGCTCGAACGACGTTGCCCAGTTCACCAGTCCGCGCGAAGCGCCGGAGAAGGCCAGAAGCTGGCTGAACGTGGCCGAGCCAAACACGATCAGATAGGCCATCAGTGTTACGCGAAGCGCACCGGTCACCGATTTTCGCATCGCTTCCCACGTCAGACAGCGGAAAACGGCCGCCAGGATCAGCACACCAAGCGCGCCGAAAGCAGCGGCCTCGGACGGGGTGACGATGCCGTTGATCATCATCACGATGATCACCACCATGACGCCGACCATCGGGACCACCTCGCGCAGGAAAAGCCCCAGTTTCTGCAGGAAATCCAAAGGCGACACGGCATAGGCCGGTGCCGCGTCGGGGTCGAGCCGCGTCTGCAGCCAGATCGTCGCCACGTAAAGACCGGCCAGGATCAAACCGGGAACGATCCCGGCGATCAACAGACCCGCCACATCGATCTGTGCCAGCGTCGCCAGAAGAACGGCCAAGGCCGACGGCGGAATGATGATCGCCAGCCCTCCGGTGCCGAGGATCGGGCCAACGCTCATGTATTTCTTGTAGCCGCGCCGGGTCATCTCGGGGACCATCAGCGACCCCAAAAGCGCGGTGGAGCCCATCGACGACCCAGACAGCGTCGAAAAGGCCGTGCCACCCAGCACGGTGACATAGCTCAGCCGACCCGGAAGCCGCCCGAGCAGCCGGTCGATTGCGTTGAACATGCGGCCGCCCAGACCGGTGTGAAAAAAGATCTCACCCATCAGCAGGAACAGCGGGATCGGCACCAGCGCGAACTTGGTCAGTGACCCAAAACCGTTGTTGAGCAGTTGCGCCACGCCGCGCTCGCCACCCATGAAGACCCAAGCGCCGAGGATGTTGGCGGCCAGAAAGGCCAACGCCACCGGCATTCCGATCGCCATCAGAAAGACGATGGTGCCCAAGAGCAGGCCCAAGGCTTCGTACCATTCCATCAGTCGTGAATTCCCGCCTGTCCGGAATGCAGCAGATCAGAACCCACCACGAACCGCGCGAATTCAATGGCCATCATGCCAAAGCTCAGCGGAAAGGTGATGGTGAGCAGCCATCGTGGAAAGTAATAGGCACGCACGTCAAAGTCGCCGCGTTCGATATTGGTGATCAGAAGATCCGCGCCTTTCCAGGCGAGAACACCGCTCACCAGAACACAAAGCAACGCGACACCGCGGCTGACGATCTTACGGGCGGTTTCGGGCAGGGCGGCGGTGACCAGTTCGATATGCACATGACCCTTTTCTCGGACAAGCCAGGGGGCGCCCAGCATGGTCATGTAGAGCAACCCGTATTCGGACGAGGTGAAAAGCCATGCAAAGGGTTGCATGCCGAGGTTCCGCATCGCGACCGACACGATGACGGAGATCATCAGCCACGCGAGCACAGCGCCGGCCACCAGCGCCATGGCATAAAGAAGCGCGGAGTAGGCGCGAAAGATTGGTGTCATGCGTGTCTGGCTGCCTTTTGGCACCCGACCCGCGCGGGCGGGCCGGGCAAGGGGTGATCAGTCCGCCGACGGGTCGTAGTAAAGCTCGATCAAGCGGTCGTAATTTGCAGTACCGCCGGGCTGTTCGGCCATCAGGCCCTGCATCCGCTCCCAGTTCTTTTCGCGCGCGGCCAGAAGGTAACTGGCCTTGGCCTCGCCTTCCAGCGACACAACTTCCATACCGGCCGCATCCAGTGCCGCAAAGTCTTCGTCCCGCTTCTGGCGCAGCGCGGCGACACTGTCTTTCTCATGTTCGATAGCGACCGACTGGATCAACTCCTGGGCCTCGGGGCTCAGGCTGTTCCACTTGTCGAGGTTCACGATCACGCCCAGGTCCGTTGAGAAAAAGCAGGGCTCGATCCGGTAGTTCAGAAATTCGTTCCATTTCAGATCGATCAGACCGATCTGGGTCCAGCCGGTGGCGTCAACCACACCACGCTGAAGCGCGGAATAGACCTCTCCGGTGGGCAGATCGATCACCTGGGCGCCGAGGTAATTCGTGAAAAACGCGTTGTAGACAGCGTTTCCGCGCAGCTTGAGCCCTTCGACCTTGAGATTGCCGTCATCGTCGAATTCGGGCGCGTTCCGGGTCCAGAGATTGTAGCAGACACCGCTGTCGAACCAGCCGAGATACTTCACGCCCATCTTCTCCTGATGGATCTGGTCCATCAGATCGGTGCCGCCATTGGCGCGGGTTTCGACAGCCGTCAGGTTAGATGCCACCATCGCATCCTTTTCGGGGATCGTGCCGCCATAGAAACTGCCGGGCGTATACACCATGTCGACGATCCCGTCCCGCACCGCGTCTGGTTGCTGGAACATTCCGATGGCTTCGGGTCCGCCGCGCACTTCGATCCGGACGACACCTTCACCGGCCGCGTTCACCTTGTCGACAAAGGACAGAAAGCTTTGGGTGTAGATCAGCGTTTCGGGAAAGGCGTGGACCGCCGTGACCGTCTCTTCGGCCTGACTTGTGCCAGCCGCGACAGCGCCAGCCAGAAGTCCGCCCAAAAGTGCGTGTTTCATCATCAGTCTCCTTGTCAATCGGAACGGTCCGACCGTCCCACCCCTGTTGGCGCATACCGGGTCCGGTACGAGCTGTGCCCCTGTTGATCGCTCTCGCTGCCTGGCAGTGTCGTCGAGGGCCAGACCCAGGGCGCATTGGCCTTCCGGTTGTCGCGAAAGGCGGTGATGTTTGCGGCATGCTGACGGGTCAGGTCGATGTCGTCCCAGCCATAGATCAGCTTGGTGCGCCAGACCGGATCTAACGTAAACGGGATCTGTCGCGCGCCCAGCGTGATGGTCTGCGCGTTCAGATCGACCGAGACCGGCAGTGCGGTCCCAGCCAGCAACGTCAGCCCTGCCGTGACGTCCCTGTCCGCAATCCGAGCGGGCAGCAGCCCGTTATTGACCGCGTTCGATGCGAATATGTCGCCAAAGCTTGGCGCTGCGACAACGCGAATGCCGGCATCGATCAAAGCGTAAACGGCTGCCTCGCGCGAGGATCCGCAGCCAAAGTTCCGCTCAGCGAACAGTACACTAATCTCTGGATCCACGGCGCGCAGCACCTGCGGCGCACTGTCTTGCAGATCGTGGAACAAGAACGCGCCATAGCCCGCGCTGCGCGGTGTCGACATGAATCGCGCTGGGATGATCTGGTCAGTATCGACATTGGCCACCGCAAGACCCGTCGCCTGCCCGTCATGCCGGTGCCAACCGCTCATGCCACGGCCCGCCCGTCCAGAAAAGGCCGCGCGTCGGTGATTGCCCCCGCCACGGCGGCGGCGGCGACCATGGCCGGCGACATCAGATGCGTCCGCGCGCCTGGCCCCTGCCGGCCCCGGAAGTTCCGGTTGGTGGTCGAAGCGCAGCGTTCTCCAGGCGCCACGATGTCGCCGTTCATGCCGACGCACATCGAACAGCCCGCAGCCACCCAGTCGAGCCCGGCATCGACAAAGATCCGATCGAGACCCTCGGCCTCTGCCTGAGCACGTACCAGCGCCGACCCGGGCGAGACCATACCGGGAACCCGCGCGCGGCGCCCGCCCAAAACGGCGGCCGCGGCGCGCAGGTCTTCAATCCGCGCATTGGTGCACGAGCCTATGAAGACGCGATCGATGGCTGTGCCCGCGACCGGGCGCCCCGGTGACAAGCCCATGTAATCCAGCGCGTCGCGGGCCTGCATGGCGTCCGCGCCCCGCATCCGTTCGGGATCGGGCAGGGTAGCATCGATGGGCAGGGCCTGGTCCGGGCTTGTGCCCCAGGTCACGGTCGGCGCGATGTCCCGCGCCTCGATCCGGATCTCGCGGTCGAACGCTGCATCCGTGTCCGAGCCAAGTTCTGCCCAGCTTTCCTCCGCGCGCTCCAGCTCTGCTCCGCGCGGGGCGAATGGTCGGTTGCGCGCATAGT
>JBCCVT010000183.1:0-6433 GCA_039195015.1 Pseudomonadota bacterium | reverse complement strand
CGTCTGCGGAGGCCCAGAAAGCGGAGCGCATCCTCTCAATTGGGGGGTCGGTCACAGAGATCGTTTATGCCTTGGGCGAAGAAGACCGGCTGGTGGCACGCGACACCACCTCGACCCACCCGCCCGATGTCCAGAGTCTGCCCGATGTTGGCTATATGCGGTCACTTTCGCCCGAAGGCGTGCTGTCGGTCGCCCCCGATCTGATCGTCGCTGAAGATGGCGCAGGGCCGCCCGAGACGATTGCACTTCTGAACGCGGCGTCGATTCCCTTTGTGACCGTACCCGACCGGTACAGCGCGGAAGGAGTCGAAGCCAAAATCCGCGCCGTCGGTGCTGCGCTTGGCGTCTCCGACAAAGCCGACGATCTTGCAAAGAAGGTCGGCACAGAGCTGGCCGCGGCGGCAGACGCCGCAGATCGGCCGGGGGCAACGCGCAAGCGCGTGCTCTTTGTCCTATCTGCACAGGGCGGGCGGGTTATGGCTTCGGGCACAGACACCGCGGCAGCCGCGATCATCGAACTCGCTGGCGGCGTCAACGCCGTCACCGAGTTCGAGGGCTACAAGCCAATGAGCGATGAGGCAGTGATCGCCGCCGCACCCGACGTCGTCTTGATGATGGATCGGGGTGGCGACCAAGGCATTGGGGCAGATGAGTTGTTTGCGTTGCCGGCAATGGTGGCGACGCCGGCCGCGCGAACCCGAACGCTGATCAGGATGGACGGGTTGCGCCTACTGGGTTTTGGCCCGCGTGCGCCGGAGGCTGTGACTGCACTGTCGGAGGCGCTGCATGGGAATTGACCATGCAGCATCTCTGATCCCGGATCGGCGCCAGCGTGCGAGACACGTCTCCGTCGGGCTGGCGCTTCTGCTCACCCTGGTCTGCATCCTGAGCCTTGCGGTCGGCGCCTCCGGCACGTCGCTTTGGTCCGCCCTCGGCAAGCTCGTTTCAGGGCAATCGCTCACCCAAATGGAGCAGGTGGTGCTGTGGGACATTCGCGCCCCCCGGCTTGCGCTTGGCCTTCTTGTCGGTGCTGCGCTCGCCGTGTCGGGCGCTGTGATGCAGGGGCTCTTCCGAAACCCGCTCGCCGATCCGGGGCTTGTGGGCGTGAGCGCGGGCGCGGGGCTTGGCGCCGTCACGGCCATCGTCCTCGGTGGCATGCTGCCGCCGGTCGTAGTCGATGCAATCGGGAACTGGTTGGTGCCCGTAGCTGCTTTTTTTGGCGGATGGGCCTCGACCCTGGTCCTCTATCGCGTGGCAACCCGGCGTGGACGCACGTCTGTGGCAACGATGCTTCTTGCGGGGATCGCGCTTGGGGCGCTCGCGGGCGCGGTCTCCGGCATCCTCGTATATTTGGCCGACGACCAGCAGCTGCGGGACCTGACGTTTTGGGGCCTGGGTTCACTGGCTGGAGCAACCTGGGCGAAGGTGGTTGTGGCAGGCCCGATGATCGCCCTGGCGCTTTTCGCGTCACTTCTTCTAGGGCGGGGTCTGAACGGGTTGGCGCTCGGCGAGGCGACAGCCCACCATCTCGGGATCGACGTGCAGCGTCTGAAGAACGGTGCGATCCTCACCGTGGCGGCGGCCACTGGCGCGGCCGTGGCCGTGTCCGGTGCAATTGGCTTTATCGGAATTGTCGTCCCGCACCTGTTGCGGCTCGCCACCGGACCGGACCATACGACGCTCCTTCTGAATGCCGCGCTGTTGGGCGCGGCGCTGCTCCTCTTGGCGGACGTGATCAGCCGCCTGATCATCGCGCCCGCAGAACTGCCGATCGGGATCGTCACGGCAGTCCTGGGTGCGCCCGTATTCCTGTGGATCCTCCTGCGGCGGAGGGGGCTCGTTGATCTGTGATCGAGGCGAGAGGCATTACTGTAGATTTGGGGCACACACGTGTGCTCCACGGGATCGACTTTCACGCCCGACCCGGCGAAGTCACCGCCATCGTCGGACCAAACGGATCCGGTAAGACGACGTTGATGCGCGCTCTAACGGGCGAGGTCTCCTATGGTGGACGAATTGAGATCGGCGGTCTGGACATCTCTCGCGCCAAAGGCTGGGAATTGGCCGCACGGCGCGCCGTCCTACCGCAAGCGACCACCCTCGCCTTTCCGTTCACGGTGATCGAAGTCGTGCGAATGGGACTCGTGAGCGGCCAGCATGGGGACGACAGGCATCTTCCCTCGCGCGCGCTTGCAGAAGTCGGGCTTGGCGGCCAAGAGAATCGCTTCTTCCAAGAATTGTCGGGCGGCGAACAGCAACGTGCGCATCTCGCCCGGGTCCTTGTTCAGGTTTGGCATCCCGTTGAGGCAGACGGCCCGCGCTGGCTCCTGCTTGACGAGCCTGTCTCGAGCCTCGACATCGCGCACCAGCTTGAGGTGATGGGCCGCATTACCCGCTATGCTCGGGATGGCGGCGGTGTTGTCACCGTAATGCACGATCTCAACCTGACCGCTCTCCATGCCGACCGGATCGCCATCATGGCCGTTGGGCGGCTCCGCGCGATTGGCCCTCCGACCGAGGTGATGACCGACGCGCTTCTATCGGAGGTCTATGGCTGCCGCCTGCGCGTCGGGACCGCACCGGAGGGCGCCGCACCCTTCATCCTGCCCCATTGCGCAGCTTTGGCCTGAGAGGCACAAAATTACATCAATAGAGCGCTGCGACCTTGCTACGTACATACCATTCTGCCTGGGAGCCGCGGTCGGGGCGATCGAAAGAAGAGCAATGCTCTCAAGCCATTTTCTTTTAAGGGCGGACTGCGACAAAGTCGGGAACAATCCCCGAAACGCGGACGGCCGTGGCGATGTCCTCGCCCGCAAAAAAGCCAAACCCGGACACGAGCGCCGATGCAACCCCGGCATTCAACGCGCCTAGAATGTCAGTGTGTAAACTGTCACCCACCATTAGCACACGCGATTTGTCGACGGGCCCTAGTCTTGCGAATGTCAGATCGTAGATATTGCCGAACGGCTTGCCGAAGAATTCAGGCTTGATACCGGTTTTGTCGGCGAGGCGATGCGCAAAATATCCGGGCTCTTTCGAAAAGCCATTCTCGCGTGGCGCCACGATATCCGGGTTGGCGACCAAAACACGTCGGGGGAACGCTTGAAGCTCGTACTCCAGCATGGACTGCCGTTCTTCGGTCCAGGTCGCGCTACCGATCAGGAGGAAGCCATCCGACTCCCGGTATACAGAGAGGTCATTTTCCAATGGCGCAAGTCTCAGCCCCGGAAAATCATCCATCCGGGCGTCAGTGCCCTGCATCGCGCCCCACCGGGAGGCTTTGGTGTCGTCCATGAAGGCCGCCATTGTTGTGCGGCTGGTGATGATATCCGCTTCCGGAAAATCGAAACCGAGACGGCCGTACTTTGCGCAAAGCTCGGACCGTTGAACACTGGCCGCATTCGACACGACCAACACATGCTTCCCGGCCGCGCGAAACTGCTCAATCCGCTCGGCCACGCCAGGTATTGCTGTTTCGCCGATGTTCAGAACGCCAAATGCATCCAGTAGAAAAACGTCGAAATCCGCAGCTATGTCGTCAAGTGTGGCTATCTCTTGATAGGTGCGCTGGGGCCGAGTGCTGGGCGGCAGTCGATGACGAACGTCCTCGTAGGCGACAAAGGCCTCCTGCGCGGACATCATGGTCAAATGATTGCTCCTCGGACCTTGGCGGACACCCATTCGCTGACGATAACCGCAACAAGGATCACAACAAGGATCAGGCTGACCTGCGGCCAGGCGAGAACATTGAGCGAGGCCGACAGCTGCAGACCGATGCCGCCAGCGCCAACGAGACCGAGGACGGTGGACTCACGGATGTTGATGTCCCACCGAAAGACGGCGATCCCGGCGAATGCCGGAAGGATCTGGGGAACAATCCCATATGCCATGACCTGCCAGCGGCTTGCGCCAGTGGCGGTAATGGCTTCGACTTGCGTATGGTCGATTTCTTCGATGGCCTCGTAGAGAAGTTTCGCACAAAACCCGATTGAGCGAATTGCGATTGCAACAACGCCTGCAAAGACGCCGGGCCCTATGATTGCGATAAGCAAAAGCGCCCAGATCAGCGAATTGATCGAGCGGGTCGACACGATGATCAGCAACGCGATCGGGCGCACGAACAGAGCCGAGGGCGTCGTGTTTCGGGCCGCCAGGAAAGCGACCGGCACCGCTAGGCAAAGCGCAATTAGCGTTCCTAGCGTTGCAATGTTGAGCGTGTCCCAGATCGGACGACCAAGTTGGGTGATGTATTCCCAACGGGGCGGCGTAGCGCGCGTCCAGATGTCGTTCGCGATGCGTGGTGCGTCCCAAACGAAGAACCAGGTCGTCGCGTCACTAATCCGTTGCCAGCAAAGCAGGAACACGGCGATCCCTATAAGCCAGCCGAACCAACGAACCATGCTTTCACCTGTGGTCCGCCTGTGCCAGACCTTTACGCCGTCGCGCTGATGAACCGGCATTACTGAACCCTCGCGCGGATAATGCCGGACAGATATTCGAGCACCATAACGATGCCGATAATGAGGATTAAGATAGCGGCGGCGGTATCGTATTCGTAGCGGTCAAACGCGGTATTCAGCGTCGCACCGATGCCGCCGGCGCCGACTAGGCCAAGGATCGCGCTCTCACGGAAATTTATGTCGATCCGGTACATCGAGAGCCCGACAAGGCGCGGCATAACCTGCGGCTGAACACCATAGTTGATCCACTGCATCCATTTCGCACCACTTGCCTTAATGGCTTCTGCCTGGACCCGGTCCATTGCTTCAATGTCTTCTGCAAGAAGCTTTGACAGAAATCCGATGGTCGCGAACGACAGGGTCAAGAAGCCGGCCAGCGGCCCGAACCCGAAGATTGCCACAAGCAGGATCGCCACGATGATTTCTTGCAGCGCACGGCTGATCGCGACGATGCCGCGACAAATGACATAAACCGGCAGCGGTGCGATGTTACGAGCTGCGCCGAGGCCGATAGGTATCGAGATCAAGATGCCGACAACTGATGCGGCGACTGTCATCACGATGCTTTCAAGCAGACCGCTCCAGATGTCGCTCCAGCGAGATACGAAATCCGGGCGGGTGAACGACAGGACGAATTGCCAGCCGCGATCCAGCCCGACATAGACCCGACCCCAGTCGACTTCGATGGTCGCAAAGGCTGCGATCAGATAGACTATGAACCCGATGGTTAGGAGGCTACGCAGCCACGCGCGCTTGATAAAGGGCGGCTTTTTCCACCGTTTGCCAAGGAAATCACTCAGAGCAACATCGCTCATTCGGCGGCCTCAATGCCTTCGTCCTCATCCTCTACCTTTTCGATGGTCGCTTCCCAATCCTCTTCGCCGTAGATCTCGGTCAGCTTGGCGGGGGTCAACCCAGCCGGACCACCGTCGTAAACGATCTCTCCGAACCGGAGGCCGACGACGCGCGGCACGAACATCTGGGCGAGTGCCACGTCATGAATGTTGATGATCGCCGCCAACCCGCGTTCACGGCACAATTCGGTGATCAGCCGCATGATCTGGCGGCTAGTCTTAGGATCGAGCGAGGCGGTCGGCTCGTCTACCAACAATAGCTTCGGGTTCTGGATCAACGCGCGGCAGATCCCAACCCGTTGGCGTTGTCCGCCCGACAGCTCGTCAGCGCGCTTGTCGGCCATGTGCAGCAGCCCTACGCGGTCTAGAAGACGAAACGCTTCGTCAACGTCAGACTGCGGATAGCGGCGTAGGAAGCTCCGCCAGAACCCTACAAAGCCGAGCCTACCGGAGAGCACATTCTCCATCACGGTCAATCGCTCGACCAGCGCGTATTCCTGAAAGATCATGCCCATCTCTCGTCGGGCCTTTCGGAGCGCGCCAGACCCGAGCTTGGTGAGATTGATTTCGTCCAGCATCACCGCGCCGCCCGTCGGTTCGACAAGCCGGTTGATACACCGGATCATTGTGGATTTTCCCGCACCTGACGGGCCGATCAAGGCGAGTACTTGCCCTTTCGGCACCTCCAGTTCGATGCCTTTCAGCGCCTGATCACCGGTCTTGTAGGTCTTTGTGAGCTCTTCGAGGCGCAGCATGGGCATTCCCTAGCCAAGGGTATCGTAGCGGGCCCTCGCGGGCCCGCCTCACTTCGGTCGGATCATTCGCAAGCGTAAGATACGCCATTGGCGGCATCGATCTTACGGATCACTTCCCAGAACTCCTGATAAGTCATTTCGAGGAATTGACCTTCGTTGGATTTCGAGAATTCGGCTTCAAGCGTCGTGCCTTCCCATTCGAAGTTGAAGAACGCGTTGCGGATGCTCTCCTGAAGCTCGGGCGCCAGATTGTAGACGGTGCCGAACCCAGTCGTCGGGAAGGTCTGCGACTTGTATATCGTGATCACGTCTTCCTCTTTGATGACATCGCGCGAAATCATCCGCGACTTCACCGAGTTCG
>JBCCVT010000182.1:0-6441 GCA_039195015.1 Pseudomonadota bacterium | reverse complement strand
GCTGCAAGCCCCTCCCGGTGCGGGCAAGACGACGCGGGTGCCGCTTGCGCTGCTCGACGCCGGGCTGACGGATCAGCGGATCGTCATGCTCGAGCCGCGGCGGCTGGCTGCGCGCGCCGCAGCCGAGCGGATGGCGGGCACGTTGGGCGAGAAGGTCGGACGGCGCATCGGCTACCGGGTGCGCGGACAATCCCGGGTCAGCGCCGAGACACGGATCGAGGTCGTCACCGAAGGTATCCTTACCCGGATGTTGCAGGACGCGCCCGACTTGCCGGGCATCGGTGCGGTGATTTTTGATGAGATCCACGAACGGTCGCTGAACGCCGATCTGGGGCTGGCATTCTGCCTTGAGATCGCCGGGGCGTTGCGGGAGGACCTGATCCTGCTCGCAATGTCGGCGACGCTGGATGCCGCACCGGTCGCCAAGCCCATGCAGGCCCCGATCATCACTTCGGAAGGGCGCGCCTTTCCGGTGGATCTTCACTGGCTTGACCGCCCCTTGGGTGCCAACACCCGGATCGATTCCGCGCTGGCCGATCTTGTGATCGCAGCCGAAGCGGGGACCCGAGACACTGGCGGCGGCATTCTTGTCTTTCTGCCCGGTGAAGGCGAGATCCATCGGGCGCAGGCGGCGCTCGCCGGGCGGTTGCCGTCCGATTGCCAGATCGCGCCGCTTTTTGGGGCCTTGCCATTCGACCGTCAGCAGGCCGCGATTTCGCCCGCAGAGACCGGGCGCAAGGTCGTGCTGGCCACGGCAATTGCCGAAACCTCGCTGACGCTGCCCGACATTCGCGTGGTCGTGGATGGCGGGCGGGCGCGACGGGCGCGATTCGATCCGGGCTCGGGCATGTCGCGGCTGGTGACCGAACGCGTCACCCGCGCCGAGGCGGTGCAGCGGTCGGGCCGCGCGGGCCGCGTGGCACCGGGCAGGTGCTATCGGCTCTGGTCGCGCGGCGAAGAGGGGGCGCTGGCGGCTTTCCCGCCGCCGGAGATCGCGGCGGCGGATCTGGCGGGCCTCGCGCTTGAGCTGGCCCTGTGGGGCGCCGCGCCCGAAGATCTGCCGTTCCTGACCCAGCCGCCCGGCCCTGCGATGGCCGAGGCACGGGCGCTTCTGCGCCTGCTCGGCGCGCTTGATGACCACGGCCGGATCACCGATCACGGGCGACGCCTGGCCGTTCTGCCTTTGCATCCGCGCCTTGGGCATATGCTGGCGCGCGCGGGTGCGTCGGCGGCCCCGGTGGCCGCGCTGCTTGCGGATCGGGACCCATTGATGGGTGCACCGAGCGACCTGTCCCTGCGGCTTGAGGCCTTGTCCGATCTATCGGCCTTTCGCGCCCGACGGCCCTATGGCGTGAACCCCGGGGCTCTTGATCGGATCCGGGCCGAAGCGCGCCGTCTGGAGAAATCCGCCTTGCCCCAGACCGACATGTCCGCCGCGTCTGCGGCGGCACTGGCCTATCCTGACCGGATCGGACAGCGGCGCAAGGGCGACGCGCCGCGCTATGTGCTCTCGGGTGGCAAGGGCGCTGTTCTGCCAGCCGACGACAGCCTGGCCGTTGCACCTTTCCTCGTGGCGCTCGATACCGACGGGAACCCGCGCGAGGCGCGCATCCGTCTGGCGGTGCAGATCAGCATGGCCGAAATCCGCGCGCTCTTCGAGGATCAGATTGCATGGCGCGCGCGTTGCGACTGGTCGCGCCGCGATCGCCGGGTGGTGGCCCGTCAGCAGGAATGTCTGGGCGCGATCGTCCTCGACGATCGGATCTGGAAGGATGTGCCCGAAGACGCGGTGACCCGTGCGATGCTGGATGGCGTGCGGGATCTGGGCCTGCACGTGGAAGGCGCCGCCGCACGCCTGATCCGACGTGCCACGCTGGTGCGGGCCGCGGGCCATGACCTGCCCGACATGTCGACCGAGGCGTTGATCGACGGGCTCGAAGACTGGCTGTTGCCGCACCTGACGGGAGTGCGCTCGGCGCAGGGCTGGAAACGCTTCGATCTCTTGCCGGCCTTGCGCGCGATGCTGGACTGGCCGCAAACCCAGCTGCTCGACCGTCTTGCGCCGCCTGCGCTGACAACGCCTTTGGGTCGCAAGGTGCCGTTGGATTACGGGGACGAAGGCCCTCAGGTCGCGGTCCGCCTGCAAGAGATGCTTGGCACCACCGAACACCCAAGCGTCGCCGGAACGCCGGTGCGCATCACGTTGCTCTCGCCTGCCGGTCGGTCGATCCAGATCACGCAGGATCTGCCGGGGTTCTGGTCGGGATCTTATGCGGATGTGCGCAAGGATATGCGCGCCCGCTATCCCAAGCATCCATGGCCCGAGGATCCCACAACTGCTGACCCGACCCTGCGCGCGAAGCGGCGGCGCGGATAAGCCCGGGTTTCAGCCCTTTCGCAAAGCCTCCGGTGTTGGCCGCGTCGTCCCCGCCCCATCCGCCTCGGCCGCCAGGATCGCGGCCCGTACACGGGATGTCACCGGCGCGGCGAGACCGTTCGCTTCCGCAAGCCGTAGGATCTCACCCTGCAACGCGTCAATCTCCGTGGGCCGCCCGCGTTCGAGATCATAAGCCATCGAGGTGCGCGCGAGCGGATCGATGGTCAGCATCGATGCTGCGATGCGCGCGAAGACTGGCGTCGGGAGCCGCAGGATGTAAGGCACCAGCCAGGCCGGAAGGGGGGTGCCGGATTGAACCGGCCGCCCGGTGGCGCGCAACACCGCGAGTGCCTCGGCCATCTGGTCGGCGAGCAGCAACCGCCAGCGCCGATCCATCAGCATGTCGCGCAGACTTTGCCCGGACAGAGCATTGGGGGCGTTGGTCAGGTTCATGATCAGCTTGCCCCATTGCACGGCCTCGATCCGGTCGCTTTCCGCGACCGGCAGGCCTGGCACCGAGAGCGTGGGGACAAAGGAAGGCGACCCGGCCTCAACAACGATGTCACCACTCGTGGCCCGGTGATACGCCCCGTCTCCGCCCGGCACGACATTGAACGGCACCATGCCGCCGCGCACATCGCGCCCCGGCAGACCGGCGCGCAGATCGGCCACGGCGCGTATCCCGTTCTGCAGGCTGACCACGGGTGCGCCGGCCGGCGCATGGGCGGCGATCAACCCGGCCATCCCGGCGCTGTCACGGGTCTTGACGGTCACAAGCACCAGATCTGCCGATCCCAGAACCTCCGGATCTGTCCGCGCCTGCAATCGCGCCGGAGGAACCTCGATCGACAACCCGTCGAAATCGCTCAGGCGCACACCTGCCCGCAGCAGATCCTCGATGACCCGAGGCCGCCCCAGAAAGGCAACTTCGCGCCCGGCGGCGGCAAGACACCCACCCACGAAACAGCCGATGCTACCGGCGCCGGCGATCACGATCCGCATGGCCCCTCCGCGTCGTCCCATGTCCTGCCCGATGCATCCCCGCGCCCACGCGCGCCGAAAGGCGCGCCAGCATCATGTGCACCGCAGGTGCGCCTTTGGATCACGCCCTGTTGCCAGGCCCAAGGTCAGACACCCAGGCAATAGCGCATGATCGCCTTTTGCGCGTGCAGCCGGTTCTCGGCCTCGTCAAATATCACCGAGTTCGGCCCGTCCATCACCTCCGACGTCGCCTCTTCCTCGCGATGCGCCGGCAGACAATGCATGAAAAGCGCGTCCGGCTTGGCATGCGCCATCAGCTCCGCATTGACCTGATAGGGGCGCAGCAGGTTGTGCCGCCGTTCCTTGGCCGATTGCGCGTCATGCATCGACACCCAGGTGTCGGCCACCACCAGATCCGCGTCCTCAACCGCCTTGACCGGGTCACGCTCGATCACCACGCGCGCCCCGCTGCGCCGCGCAAGACCGACAAACTCGTCCTCTGGGTCAAACTGGGACGGGCCGGTAAAGGTCAGATCAAACCCGAACTGCCCGGCCGCGTGCAGGAAGGAGGAACAGACATTGTTGCCGTCCCCGGTCCAGACCACCTTTTTGCCAGCAATCGGACCGCGATGTTCCTCAAAGGTCATCACATCGGCCATGATCTGACAGGGATGCGTCCGGTCGGTCAGCCCGTTGATCACCGGCACGCTGGCATAATCGGCCATCTCGGTCAGAACCGCCTCGTCAAAGGTGCGGACCATGATCAGATCCACATAGCGCGACAACACGCGCGCGGTGTCCGCAATCGTCTCGCCATGACCAAGCTGCATGTCATTGCCCGACAGCACCATCGTCTGACCGCCCATCTGGCGGACGCCGACGTCAAAGGACACGCGCGTCCGGGTCGATGGCTTTTCAAAGATAAGCGCCACCATATGCCCGGCAAGCGGTTGGTCGTCGTCCGGAGCGCCCCGGGGCCGACCCGCTCGCGCCGTCTTCATGGCGCCTGCCTGATCGATGATGGTCCGCAAGTCGGTCGGCTCGGTTCTATGTATGTCCAGAAAATGTTTCATGTGTCGGTCTTTGTCATGGATTGGTCTGACAGCCCGGTATTCTGACCCGGGTCTGCGGGAAAGGTCATCACAAGGGCCATCTCACCCTCTTCGTTCAGACGTTCTTCGCGCGGCTCAAAACCCGCGCGTCGATAGGCGGCGATGGCGCGTGCATTCCCCGGTGCGGGGTCGACCGCCACAAGCGACGCGCCCTCGGCCACAAGCTGCACAGCCCGGGCACGAATGTAACCCGACCCATGCCCCTGCCCCAGAAACGCCGGATCGCCCAGGAACGTGTCGATCGCCTGCGCGCCGGCCGGTAGGTCCGCGTATTGCGGCGAAGGCCAGTAATAGGTTGGATAGCTCTGCACAAAGGCAAAAGGCTGACCGTCCAAGGTCACCAGATGCAGGGCAATGACATCAAGGTCGCGGTCGAGATGCTCGCGAAGCGACGCGATCTCATCCTCCACCGGTCCCCAAAAGGCCGCGACATGCGGTTCGGTCAGCCAGCGGCGCAACAGGTCCAGGTCATCCTGGCGCAGCGGTTCAAACCCGTAGATCCGACTGTCAGGCGGCATCACGCGCAACCTCGGCGGCCGCGGCGTCAAGCCGGGCCACGGCTTCGGCGATCTCGCCATCGGTGATGGTGAGCGGCGGCAGCAGCCGCACCACGTTGTCAGCGGCAGGCACGGTCAGCACCAGCTGGTCATAGCCGCGCGCCACCACGTCCGTATTGGCGGCCCGGCATTTGAGACCCAGCATCAGACCCGATCCGCGCACCTCTTCAAAGACGTCCGGATGTGCGGCGACCAGCCCTTCGAGCCTTTGCCGCAAGAGCCCCGCCTTGCGCCCCACATCGGCGAGGAAATCGGGATCGCTGACCACGTCCATCACCGCACATCCGACCGCGCAGCCCAGCGGGTTGCCGCCATAGGTCGATCCGTGCGTGCCCGCGGTCATCCCGCTTGCGGCGCGTTCGGTGGCCAGCACCGCGCCCAGAGGGAACCCGCCACCAATGCCCTTGGCAACCATCATGATGTCGGGCGTGATCCCTGCCCATTCATGGGCAAAAAGCTTGCCCGTCCGGCCCACGCCGCATTGCACCTCATCGAGGACAAGCAGGATGTCATGTGCATCACAGAGCGCGCGCAGGTCACGCAGATGGTGGTCGGGCAAGGTGCGGATACCGCCTTCGCCCTGCACGGGCTCGATCAGGATCGCGCCGACAGTGTCGGTGAGCGCTTCGGTCAGCGCGTCGGGGTCGTTCCAGGGCAGATGCACGAATCCCGGCAAAAGCGGGCCAAAACCATCAGTCATTTTCGCCGATCCTGCCGCCGAAATGCCGGCCGAGGACCGCCCGTGGAACGCACCGTCAAAAGTGATGATGTCCGTGCGTTCAGGCTTGCCCCGCGCATGCCAGTACTTGCGCGCCATCTTCACCGCCAGTTCGCAGCTTTCCGTGCCTGAATTCGTAAAGAACACCGTGTCGGCAAAGGTCAGATCCACCAGCCGGTCGGCGAGCGCCTGTTGCTGCGGGATCTGGTAGAGGTTCGAGACATGCCAGAGCTGTCCCGCCTGCTCGGTCACCGCCGCCACCAGCGCGGGATGCGCATGGCCCAACGCGTTCACCGCAATCCCCGCGCCCAGATCCAGGAAACGTCGGCCATCCGCCTCGATCAGCCAGGCACCTTCGCCTTTGGCAAAGGACAGGGGAGCGCGGTTGTAGGTCGGCAAGACGGACGGGATCATCGGATCCTCCTTTGACACGAGATGTTCTATGGGTGCCTGAGCGGTTTCGCGAGGTCAACGATTTGCACAGGTGGAGATTTGCGGTGAGGGATGCATGCCCCGAGGCATGCGCAAGATCAAACAGGCCGGACGGTTTTCAGCGTCGGCGTCGGAGCGGAACGATATGCGCACGTTTGATCATGACCGGCGGCATAACGCATGTCGCCGCGCCTGAAAACCCCTTTTGATTGACAGCGTCATGGACTGCGGGTTGGCTCTGGCCATGACGTCGCTCTGGTCCCT
>JBCCVT010000181.1:0-6465 GCA_039195015.1 Pseudomonadota bacterium | reverse complement strand
GATCGTACCCTGACCGAGCTGGAGCAGCCCTTTGTCGCCACCGCCCATTCGTCGCGCCTGCCCTCCGGCGAGGACCACGCCCAAGGGCGCTTTCATCGCGCACATGCCCCGCCTTCGACGCAGATCATACCGATGCGCCCTTTCGGCGATGACAGCGCCCTTGGGCGTGGTCCTCGCCGGAGGGCAGGCGCGACGAATGGGCGGTGGCGACAAAGGGCTGCTCCAGCTCGGTCAGGGTACGATCCTCGATCAGGTGATGGCGCGGCTTGAACCTCAAGTGCCCCGGATCGCGCTCAATGCAAATGGCGACACGCATCGATTTGACCGCTTCGGCGTGCCCGTTCTGTCCGACAGCGTCGCCGGATTCCCAGGCCCACTGGCAGGAGTTTTGGCGGGCCTTGACTGGGCGTCGGACCAGGGGGCGGAAACGATCGTCACGGTCGCCGCAGACACGCCCTTTTTCCCTTGTGATCTTGTTCCACGGTTGCAAATGGCCGCCGAAGGTATGGAGACACCACTTGCCTTGGCAGCGACGCCAGATCCACAGAAAGGTCAGGTCCGCCATCCGACCTTTGGGCTCTGGCCCGTGGCGCTGCGCGAAGATCTGCGCGCGGCACTGATGGATGGTGTGCGAAAGGTCGTGCTTTGGACCGACAAGCATGGCGCCCTAACCGCCCATTTTCCGATTACGGCGGGTGACCCGTTCTTCAATGTCAACACGCCCAGGGATCTCGAGCGTGCGCAGACCATGATGGACCCAGCCAAATGAAGCATTACGGTATTGTCGGGTGGAAGAACGCCGGTAAGACCGGTTTGATGGAGCGTCTGGTTCTCGAACTGACTGGGCGCGGGTTGCGGGTGTCGACCGTGAAACACGCACATCACAGCTTTGACGTGGACCACGCGGGCAAGGACAGCCACCGTCACCGCGTGGCGGGCGCGACCGAGGTTCTGCTCGCGTCGCGCAACCGGTTCGCACTCATGCACGAACTGCGCGATGAAGAGGAGCCAACGCTCGAGGACTTGCTGGCCAAGCTCGCACCGGTCGATCTTGTTCTGATCGAAGGTTACAAACGCGACCGGCATCCCAAGGTCGAAGCGCATCGCAGTGTCACCGGCAATGTGCTTATCGCTGCGGATGACCCGACCGTGCGGGCCGTCGCCGCGGATGTGCCCCTGGATCTGGACCGGCCGGTCTTTGACCTGGACGACACGCGCGCCATCGCCGATTTCATCCTTGGCGAGGTTGGCCTGTGATTGGCTTTGACACGGTGGCGATGGTTGACTGGTCCGGTGGCAATGACACCGGGCCAACGCCTCGCAAGGATGCGATCTGGGTGGCCGTTGCGCGCGCCGGTCAGGTCGAACCTGCGCATTACCTGCGCAATCGTATCGCGGCTGAAGAATGGCTTGCTTCGCTCATCGAAGAGGAGCTTGCCGCCGGTCGTCGTCTCGCCATCGGGTTTGACTTCCCCTTTGGCTATCCTTCGGGTTTCGCGAGCGCCTTGACCGGGCAGGACAGCGCGTTCGCTGTATGGAACTGGTTGACCGACCGCATCGAAGACGCGCCGGGCGCCAACAATCGTTTCGACGTGGCAGGGCAGGTCAACCATAGGTTGGGCGGCTCGCGGGGCCCGTTCTGGGGCAATGCACTGGCGCGCGACGTAGACGGGCTGGCCCGAACCAAGGCTGACTATGCGAACCCGTTCCCGGATCGACGCCGTGCAGAAATGGCGGCGCCGGGTACTTTCACATGCTGGCAACTGGCGGGCGCAGGCGCGGTCGGCAGTCAGGTTCTGATGGGCCTTCCTGTCCTGAACCGGTTGCGCCGGGCGTTTGCCGGCCGGGTCTCGGTCTGGTCGCTGGAGGCCCTGTCCGCGCCGGTCAACTTCCTTGAGGTCTGGCCATCGCTGATTGCCCCGATTGTCGCAGCGGAGCTTGAGGCGAGGGGCGGAACGCCCATCAAGGACGCAGTGCAGGTTGAACTTCTGGCCCGCGCGATCACGTACCTTGATGCGCGGGAGCTGGCCACCTGCCTTGCGGTTTCTGAGCCGGAAGAAGGCTGGATCCTAGGTCTCGGTCACGAGGACGCGCTTGCGCAGGCCGCGCAACGCGTAGGTCTCGAACCGCCTGCATTGCGCAACGATTGCTTTGCCCTGCCCGCAGGGGTCGACTGGACGCCCGTTGATACTGCCCTCGCGCAGCTGCGCCGCGTGCTTGTACCGGTCACGCGTATCGGGACTGCGCGCATCGCGGAGGCAGCGGGACGGGTCCTTGCCGAACCGGTTGTTGCGACGCGATCCAATCCACCGCATCCGAACTCGGCCGTCGATGGCTATGGGTTTGCCGGGGGCAGGGCGGAGGGAACACACCGTTTGCCTCTCGTTGACGGGCGCGCGGCTGCCGGTGCCCGTTTTACGGGCCGTGTGCCAACTGGATCCGCGATCCGCGTCCTTACAGGCGCGGCTTTGCCGGACGGTGTCGACACCGTGATCCTTGAAGAGGACGTCAACCAGGCCGACGGGCAGATTGCCTTTCGAGGTCCGCTCAAGCAAGGCGCCAACACGCGCAACGCGGGCGAGGATGTCCGGGCCGAAGACACTCTGTTCACGACAGGCCGAGTTTTGACACCGGCGGATCTGGCGCTTGCCTCTGCGGTTGGTCTCTCGACCCTTCCGGTACGTGATCCGTTGCGGGTGGCCGTGCTTTCAACGGGCGATGAGCTGGTCGAAGCCGGCGAGCCTGCAGTGCCTGGGCAGATCCATGACGCGAACCGGCCGATGCTTTTGGCGATGGTGGATCGCTTCGGCCACCGGGCGCTGGATCTCGGGCGCATTGCGGATGACCGTGTTGCGCTGCGTGACGCTCTGGATCAGGCTGCGGATCACGCGGACGCGATCCTGACTTCGGGCGGCGCATCGGCGGGAGATGAGGACCATGTCTCGGCGCTTTTGCGGGATGAAGGCGCGATCCAGCATTGGCGCATTGCCGTCAAGCCCGGGCGACCACTGGCGCTGGCCATGTGGAAGGGCGTGCCGATCTTTGGACTGCCCGGCAACCCGGTCGCCGCGATGGTCTGCGCGCTGGTTTTCGCGCGACCCGCCCTGGCTGTTCTGGCGGGCGCCGAATGGTCAGAACCACAAGGCTTTGACGTGCCAGCCGCCTTCGAGAAACGCAAAAAACCGGGTCGCCGGGAGTTTTTGCGCGCACGGGTGCGCGACGGCCGCGCCGAGGTCTTCGCCTCGGAAGGATCCGGTCGGATCAGCGGGCTCAGCTGGGCGGAAGGGCTTGTTGAGCTTGACGATGGAGAGCGGCATGTAAAGCCCGGTGATCCGGTGCGCTTTGTCCCATTTGGAAGTTTCGGACTTTAGTGCGGAAATGGCTGGTTTAATGCCTCCTCGCTGCAGCGCCGTTAGTCAAATGTCCCGGCAACACGACCCAAGAGCATAAAGGCACGCGCGGTCCTGGTGTCACCAAGGGCCGAGATTTCGGAATCAGTTGCAACGGGTTCGAATTCGGCAAAGACCTGATCGAACCGCCGCAGGAAATGATGTGCCGCATCGCGAAAGATCGGATCCTGCTTCATGCGGCCAGATGTCAGCGCGAGCGAAGATCGGTCCCGGACGCCGCCAAGTGCTGCGATGGCGCGCCCCCGCGCGCCATGGGCAAATTGCCTCCAGATCTCAGGGCGGGCCATGTCGGGTCGCAGATCGTCCATATAGATGCCGTCCTGACTGAGCAGCGTCAGCACATCCTGAGCGGCCTGGATCAGCTGCGCGGCGCGCCGATCGGACAGCGCTCGACGCAACGCGGCGAACCCGTCTTCGTCCTCGGCGGTCTCGGGGAAGTTCAGTGCGCGGATGAAATCCTCGTGGTTGAGTGGCGGCGCGAGGTCCTCGGCCGGCGTGCCCAGCTCAAGCTTGCCTTGATCCTCGGGCGCAACTGTCGGAGCGGGCTGCACAGGTGAAACAGGCGCTCGGTCGCGACGACTGGTTGAAAACGTGGCGAGCGCGGTTTCCGTCTTGCGCGCGGTTTCGGCAATCTCGTCCAGCTTGCGCGTGACAGAACGTTCCGGTTCCGCTGCGCTGCGCTGCTGCTGCGCCACATAGGCCTGCCGGATCCCATCTATCGCCGCCTGCAGCCGCTGGCTTTCCTCGCGCATAACGCGGCTTGATCGCGCTGCAGTGGCCGCAACCCAGATCATCGCAACCGGCATGAAGATCGCGAGCATGGTCACGATGAACTGGATCGGGTCGAACCCTTGGGTCGAGCCGTCAAAAGGCACGACGACAAAGAACACAGCCGCGCCAATCAGCCACAGAACGCTCAGCGCAACCGCGATCACTTCGATCCCGGTTATCGCCTCCTTGCGCGGTTTGTCGTAGATCCCCAGCGGCGTTGGATGCGCAACGGGTTTTTCGGGGCGTGGGCCGGACATGGCACCTCGGGTCTGCGACCGGTTACGAATACACGATCTTCAAAACTTCATACGATTTTTCGCCGCCGGGCGTGCGAACGTCGACACTGTCCCCTTCATCCTTGCCAATCAACGCGCGTGCAATAGGAGATTTGATGTTGAGCAGACCGGCCTCGATATTCGCCTCATGCTCGCCAACAATCTGCCAGGTCTTTTCTTCGTCGGTGTCCTCATCAACCAGGGTGACCCGAGCGCCGAACTTGATCGCGCCCGACAGTTTTGCCGGGTCAATCACGTCCGCAAGGCTCAGAACGCCTTCGAGCTCCTTAATCCGTCCCTCGATGAACGACTGCTTTTCGCGGGCCGAATGATACTCGGCATTCTCGCTCAGGTCGCCATGTTCGCGCGCCTCGGCGATGGCGGCGATGATCGCGGGCCTCTCTTCGGACTTGAGCTGCTTTAGCTCAGCTTCAAGCGCGGCATGGCCCGTGGGGGTCATCGGGATCTTGTCCATTCAATTCTTGTTCCATGCTGTGGTCTGCGGCGGTGGCGGCCGCAGTCTCTATCGTTCCGTAAGAGAACGAATGCCGGCGTCGAATGCAAGAGGTGCGCGGGTGGATCGGCGCGAATGTCACTTTGACCACCGGATCTGTGCTGCCTGCGGCATCGCTCCTGAATGTGACAGTTTGCCCAGTGCGTTGACGTGTTTTGACGCTGTGTTGTGTTTGACCCACAGGGCTGACAAAAGGTATTCAGCCGCGAAACGTTGCCCGCGTCAACGCAGGGCATGCGAACCGATAGCCAAGGAGCGCCTTGATGGCCGAAATTGAACGCGAAGCGATGGAATACGACGTTGTGATCGTCGGGGCGGGACCGGCCGGTCTGTCGGCCGCCATCAGGCTCAAGCAGCTTAACGCGGACCTGGAAGTCGTTGTTCTGGAGAAGGGTTCGGAGGTCGGTGCGCATATCCTGTCGGGTGCGGTTTTGGATCCGTCCGGCCTTGATGCGCTGATCCCGGATTGGAAGGAAAAAGGCGCACCGTTGAATGTGCCCGTTCGCGAAGACAATTTCTACATGCTTGGCGAAGCAGGTCAGCTGCGCATTCCCAACTGGCCAATGCCGCCACTGATGAACAACCACGGCAATTACATCGTTTCGATGGGCAATGTCTGCCGCTGGATGGCCGAACAGGCCGAAGAGATGGGGGTCGAGATCTTCCCCGGCATGGCCTGTTCCGAGCTCGTCTATTCTGAAGAGGGTGCGGTTAAGGGTGTGGTTGCGGGGGAATTTGGCAAGAACGCGGACGGCACGCCAAGCGACGCGTATGAACCGGGTATGGAGCTTCACGGCAAATACGTGTTCCTGGGCGAAGGTGTTCGGGGGTCGCTGTCGAAAGAGGTCATTGCCAAATACGATCTCGCCAAGGGTCATGAGCCGCAAAAATTCGGGCTCGGCATGAAAGAGATTTGGGAGATAGATCCCGCCAAGCACCACGAAGGATCGGTGACGCACACCATGGGCTGGCCATTGGGCGGCAATGCAGGCGGCGGATCCTTCATCTATCACCTTGAAAACAATCAAGTCTATGTCGGATTTGTGGTTCACCTGAACTACAAGAACCCGCATCTTTTCCCCTACATGGAGTTTCAGCGGTTCAAGCATCACCCGATGGTCGCCGAGCTTCTCAAAGGTGGCAAGCGGGTGGCCTACGGCGCACGGGCGATCTCGGAAGGCGGGTATCAGTCGATGCCGACAATGGTCGCACCGGGCGTGGCGCTTCTGGGCTGTTCGGTGGGAATGGTCAACGTGCCGCGGATCAAGGGCAACCACAACGCGATGCTTTCGGGTAAGGCGGCAGCCGAGGCGGCGTTTGCCGCCATTGAGGCCGGCAGGGCGAGCGATGCGCTGACCTCCTACGAAGAGGAAGTTCGAAACGGCCCAATCGGTCAGGACCTCAAAAAGGTGCGCAATGTCAAACCGATGTGGTCCAAATGGGGCCTTACGGCGAGCCTGATGCTGGGGGGTCTCGACATGTGGACAAACAATAT
>JBCCVT010000180.1:0-6467 GCA_039195015.1 Pseudomonadota bacterium | reverse complement strand
CCAGCACGTCCGTGTGGGTTTGAAAGATCGTCACCATGTGGAGCAGCAGATCTCCGAAATCGACCGCATTCAGGTCTTTCAGGCGCTGTTGGTATTGGGCGTAAAGTTCGACACCCTTTTGATTATAGGCCCCCGCATCGGCCGAAGGGATCTTGTCCGGGGTCAACGCCCGATTCTTCCAGCCATCGATGATCCCGGCCAGCTGCCGCGCGGGCCAGCGTTTGTCATCGATGTTCGCGGCCTGAACCAATTGCTTGAGCAGACGCAGCTGGTCATCGGTGTCGAGGATTGTGAAATTGGACTTCAACCCGACCAGTTCGGCATGCCGCCGGAGCAGCTTGACGCAGATCGAATGAAAGGTGCCGAGCCATGGCATGCCCTCGATCGCTTGCCCAAGAAGGCCGGCGATCCGCGCCTTCATCTCGCGGGCGGCCTTGTTGGTAAAGGTCACTGCCAGGATTTCGTTCGGGCGCGCGTTTCCGCAATTCAGCAGATGCACCACGCGGGTTGTCAGCGCCCGTGTCTTGCCGGTTCCAGCTCCGGCCAGCATCAGGACCGGGCCATCCAAGGTCTCGACCGCTTCACGCTGTGCGGGGTTCAATCCGTCAAGATAGGGCATTGGCCGCGCGGCCATCGCGCGTGCCGACAGCGAGGCGCTTTCAAACGCGTCCAGATCGTCGAAACTGCTCATGTCGTGACCCTAACGCGAATGCGGGCGGGGGAAAAGCACTGTTCGCACTCTGTTCTCATATGAAGGCTGGGCTGCGGACCGGGTCTGGACTCTTTGCCACCTCGCAGGACAAATGCGGGACATGGATCTGCATAGCCGATATCCCGGAGTCATGGACCTGAAGTGGCGCGCAAAACGGCGCATTCCCAAATTTGTTTGGGAGTATCTGGACAGCGGCACAGGGGTCGAGGCGACGAAGTCGCGCAACAGGACAGCGCTGGATCGGATTGGTTTTCGGCCTTCGATACTGCATGGCGCACAAGAGGTTGATCTGAAAACAACCTTTCTCGGGCAAGAGTATCCCCTGCCTTTCGGTGCCGCGCCGATTGGCATGTCGGGACTGATCTGGCCCGACGCGGAAGGGCTGCTCGCCCGGGGGTTGGCCAAGGCGGGGTTACCCTACACCCTGTCAACCGTTGCCAGCAAAAGCCCCGAGGACATGGCTCCGCATCTGGGACCGCAGGCGTGGTTTCAACTCTATCCGCCCAAGCGCGAAGACATTCGGCGGGACCTGCTTGACCGTGCGCGGGCGGCCGGCTTCACCACCCTGGCGCTGACTGTCGACGTCCCCGTCGCGTCGCGGCGCGAGCGGCAGACCCGATCGGGCCTGACCCAGCCGCCCCGCCTGACACCGCGACTGATCGCGCAGATTGCAACCCGTCCGGCCTGGGCGCTTGGCACCTTGCAGAACGGTCCGTTGCGGATGCGCACGCTCGACAAATATGTGAAGGGACAGGAGCATCTGCCGTCGACCGCGCATGTTGGTTATGTGCTGCGCACCTCGCCGGACATGGACTATGTGAAATGGCTGCGCGACCATTGGGAGGGAGCATTCATCGTCAAGGGCGTGCTGCGTGCCGAAGATGCCGAACCCTTGGCACAGGCAGGCGTCGACGCGCTTTGGGTGTCGAACCATGCCGGGCGGCAGTTCGACGCTGCCCCCGCTACTATCGAAGCTCTGCCCGCAATCCGCGCGGCCACCAATCTCCCGATCGTTTTCGACAGCGGCGTCGAAGGAGGCCTCGATATCCTGCGCGCGCTGGCGCTTGGTGCAGATTTTGTAATGCTCGGGCGGGCTTTTCACTTTGCACTGGCCGCCCTGGGCGCCAAGGGCCCGGCGCATCTGATCGATCTGCTGGCGAAGGATATGGAAGCGAACATGGGTCAGATGGGCATTCCCCGCCTGGCCGATCTGCCCGACCCGCTGACGGTATCACCGATTGCATAGGCGCAATGCGCTGCGCTGCAGCAAAAATTCGACCGCAGGCTGTGCAAGGCTAGCATTCTTGGCGGACATGTCCGCTGTCCTACCCATTTCTACGAGTTTACGGATGCTGCCAGTGCACGTAAACACGCGGTCATCCTCCTAACGATCATGAGGCTGCCATGACAGAGTTTCGCAAAATCCTTGTTGCCAACCGGGGCGAGATCGCGATCCGCGTTTTGCGGGCAGCCAATGAGATGGGCAAGAAAACCGTGGCAGTCTATGCCGAGGAGGACAAGCTTGGCCTTCACCGGTTCAAATCCGACGAAGCCTATCGCATTGGCGAAGGACTCGGACCCGTCGCCGCCTATCTGTCGATTGACGAGATCATCCGGGTGGCGCGCGAAAGCGGCGCCGATGCGATCCATCCAGGTTACGGGCTGTTGTCCGAGAACCCCGATTTCGTGGATGCCTGCACGCAAGCCGGCATCACCTTTATTGGGCCGAAGTCCGATACCATGCGTGCGCTTGGCGACAAGGCAAGCGCGCGGCGGGTTGCCATCGCGGCCGGTGTTCCCGTGATCCCGGCGACCGAGGTGCTGGGCGATGACATGGACGCGGTCCGCGCAGAGGCAGCCGAGATCGGCTATCCGTTGATGCTGAAAGCGTCCTGGGGCGGCGGCGGACGCGGAATGCGACCGATTTTTGGGCCCGACGAGCTTGAGGAAAAGGTGCTGGAAGGCCGCCGCGAAGCCGAAGCCGCGTTTGGCAATGGCGAAGGCTATCTGGAAAAGATGATCACCCGCGCCCGCCATGTCGAAGTCCAGATCCTCGGTGACAAGCATGGGTCGATGTATCATCTCTTCGAACGGGACTGCTCGGTTCAACGGCGGAACCAGAAGGTCGTGGAACGCGCTCCGGCACCTTACCTGACCGAAGCGCAACGGACCGAAATCTGCGATCTGGGATACAGGATCTGCAAACATGTTAATTATGAATGTGCGGGCACCGTCGAATTCCTGATGGATATGGAAACCGACAAGTTCTACTTCATCGAAGTGAACCCGCGTGTTCAGGTCGAACACACCGTGACCGAAGAAGTTACCGGCATCGATATCGTACAGGCACAGATCCTGATCGCCGAAGGCAAGACCATAGCTGAAGCGACCGGCAAGCCGAGCCAGGCCGATGTGACCCTGAACGGCCATGCGCTGCAAACCCGGATCACCACAGAGGATCCCCAGAACAACTTTATTCCCGACTACGGCCGCATCACCGCTTATCGCGAGGCGACAGGGATGGGTATCCGGCTGGACGGGGGCACCGCCTATTCAGGTGGCGTGATCACGCGCTACTATGACAGCCTGCTCACCAAAGTCACGGCCTGGGCCCCGACGCCGGAAAAGGCGATCAAGCGGATGGACCGCGCCCTGCGCGAGTTCCGCATCCGAGGGGTCAGCACCAATATTGCCTTTGTCGAGAACCTGCTAAAGCACCCGACGTTCCTGTCGAATGAATACACCACCAAGTTCATCGACGAGACGTCAGACCTCTTCGCTTTTCGCAAGCGCAAGGACCGGGGCACAAAGGTGCTGACCTATATCGCGGATGTTTCGGTCAACGGGCATCCCGAAACACGCGACCGTCCTCGCCCGCCCGACGACCTGAAACTGCCACGCGCGCCGGCTCTGCGGGCCGAACCCATGATGGGGACGCGCAACCTGCTGGAGCAAAAAGGGCCGCAAGCCGTCGCGGATTGGATGAAGGCGCAAAAACAGGTGCTGATCACCGACACCACGATGCGCGACGGGCACCAGTCGCTGCTGGCCACACGCATGCGCTCGATCGACATGATCCGCGTCGCGCCCGCCTATGCAGCAAACCTACCGCAGCTTTTCAGTGTGGAGTGCTGGGGAGGCGCGACATTCGATGTCGCCTACCGGTTCCTGCAGGAATGCCCATGGCAGCGGTTGCGCGACCTGCGTGAACGGATGCCCAACCTGCTCACGCAGATGCTGCTGCGCGGGGCGAACGGCGTTGGCTACACCAATTATCCTGACAACGTGGTGCAGGAATTTGTTCGCGTTGCCGCCACCACCGGTATCGATGTCTTTCGCGTGTTTGACAGCCTCAACTGGGTCGAAAACATGCGTGTCGCAATGGACGCGGTTTTGGAAGAGAACAAGGTCCTGGAAGGCACGGTGTGCTACACCGGCGATATCCTCAATCCGGACCGCGCCAAATATGACCTGAAATACTATGTCGGCATGGCGCAAGAGCTAAAGGCCGCCGGTGCGCATGTGCTGGGTCTCAAAGACATGGCCGGGCTCTTGAAACCGGCCGCGGCGCGCGCGCTCATCAAAGCATTGAAGGAAGAGGTCGGTCTGCCGATACACTTCCACACCCACGACACGGCTGGCATCGCCTGCGCCACGATTCTTGCCGCGTCCGAGGCCGGAGTAGATGCCGTCGATTGCGCAATGGACGCGCTCAGCGGCAACACCAGTCAGGCCACGCTGGGCACGGTGGTCGAGTCGCTGCGCCATACGGAACGCGACACCGGGCTCGACATCGGCGCGATTCGTGCGATCAGCGACTATTGGGAGGCTGTGCGCGCGCAATACGCCGCCTTTGAAAGCGGGCTACAGGCCCCGGCATCCGAGGTCTATCTGCATGAAATGCCCGGCGGCCAGTTCACCAACCTCAAGGCGCAGGCGCGGTCGATGGGACTCGAAGAACGCTGGCACGAGGTGGCCCAGATGTATGCCAACGTGAACCAGATGTTCGGCGACATAGTCAAGGTAACCCCGTCGTCAAAGGTCGTGGGTGACATGGCCCTGATGATGGTAAGCCAGGGGCTCACCACGGAACAGGTCGAAGATCCCAAGACCGAGGTATCCTTCCCCGATAGCGTGATCGGCATGATGCGCGGCGATCTCGGCCAACCACCTGGAGGCTTTCCCGACGCGCTTGTTACCAAGGCGTTAAAGGGCGAAACACCGGTTCTCGACCGGCCCGGCAAGCATGTCGCACCGGTGGACCTGGAACAGGTGCGAGCGCAGGTCAGCGCCGAGATGGAGGGCAAGGAGGTTGATGATGAAGATCTGTCCGGCTACCTGATGTACCCGAAGGTCTTTCTGGATTACATGGGCCGACACAGGATCTATGGGCCCGTGCGGACCCTTCCGACGCGCACCTTCTTTTACGGGATGCAACCGGGCGAGGAGATCTCAGCCGAGATCGACCCCGGCAAAACGCTCGAGATCCGCCTACAAGCCATTGGCGACACGGACGAAAAGGGCGAAGTCCGCGTATTCTTCGAACTGAATGGCCAACCGCGCGTGATCCGCGTGCCGAACCGCGCAGTCGCAAGTGCAGCAGCGGTGCGACCCAAGGCGGATACGGCGAACCAGAACCACATCGGCGCGCCCATGCCAGGCGTTGTTGCCACGGTCGCGGTCCAGTCCGGCCAATCGATCAAAGCGGGCGATCTGCTCCTGACCATCGAAGCGATGAAGATGGAGACAGGCATCCACGCCGAACGCGACGCCACAGTGTTGGGGGTCCACGTTCAGCCCGGCAGTCAGATCGACGCCAAGGATCTGCTGGTTGAGTTGAGCTAGGCCGCCTCAGGCACGTTCGCGATGTAAAGCGTCTCACCGGGCGAGAATGCGAAATCTGCAACCGCAGCGCCGCTGGCCACAATTTTTTCAAGCCTAAAACCGGCCCCGGCGATCCGATCGTCCACATCGCGACCGTAGTATCGCACGTGGTCAGATTGACCGTAGTGCCGGTGGCGCAGCGCGGGCGTGTTAATGGAAGGGTCTTCGTAGGTTTCCGGCATACCGTAAATGACGGGAAAGGTCAGCAAAGCCCTACCCCCAGGGCGGATTACACGGAAGAGTTTGCCCAAGGCCTTCGCGTCATCCAGGTGTTCCAGAACATGGTTTGCCATCACAGTATCGAGGCTGTTGTCCTCCAGATCGAGTACCTCCATGTTCAAAACCAGGTCTGCCCGCCCCTCATCCAAATCGGCAGTGATGTATCTGGAGCAATATTGACGCACCAACGCGCCCAGAGCCTTCTCCGGCGCAAAATGAAGTAAATCGCCCAACGCCTGCAATTCCAGGTTCTGATCAATACACCATTTGATCATCCGGTGACGCTCGCGAGAGCCACATTGTGGGCACTCCGCCCGCATACGGATTGCCGTATGTCCGAACACTGGACTGAACACGCCTTTGTACCCGCAGATGGTGCACGTTGTGATCTGAGCTTCCATTTCAGGCATCAAGCGCTGAATTCGTTTCAGCACGTATGACTTTTCGGTTTCCTACGGAACATGTCATATTCCTCTGGGCTTCGCCGCTCACCTAGACCCGAGGATGAGGTGCCCGCGGGTAAGACCTGAGGTTAGAAACGGTTTAACAGGTCGTTCAATTGCGATCGACAGCCAAACGAAAGAAGTCAGCGCGCCGCACCTCGGCAAATTCTCGATGGAACGATGATAACAGCGTCTGCATCGCAAATCTT
>JBCCVT010000179.1:0-6486 GCA_039195015.1 Pseudomonadota bacterium | reverse complement strand
GTGCGAAAGATCATTGCAGATGCGCGCCATCGGGGCGAACAGTCGGTACGGCCTGCGGTCATGGAGTATTTGCGAAAGCAGAGTTGATCGGCGCGGGCGCTCGATCGTGTCGAAACCGGTTAATTTCCGCTTCACGCATGTGGATTGGGGCACGAGTCACGTTGGACTTGGGCCTTCATCTGTGTGCCGAAATGCATTGAAAGAAGGGTCGCAGTTCCGCCCCGCGCTGACGGAATTCAATCCCGCGTCCCTGCAAAACGGATCTGCCAGTCTGCGCGCTGATCGTCCGTGATTTTGGCAAAAAGCACATCCGGCACCGCGAACGCATGGCCCGGGGTCAGTGCGCGCAAAGCGGCGTCGACATCATCCGGCCAGCTGTCGTCGTCCGTTTGCAGAGCGGCCAGCATCGCGGCACTTGCATCCGGGACAAAGGGTTTGCTCAGGACTGCATAAAGGCGGATCAGGTTGAGCCCCAGCCGGACCTGCGCAGCCGCCGCATCCGCATCATTTTTGATCGTCGACCATGGGGCGGCGCTTTGCAGGTATTCGTTCCCGGCAACCCATATCGCGCGCAGTTCCGTCGCGGATTTGCGCACCTCGATCGCTTCCATGTGACCTTCATAGGCGCGCACGCGTCGGGTCAGCTCTTTGACCAAGGCCTCTTCGCGGGGGCCATGATCGCCTCCCTCTGGAACGACTTCGCCGAACTTGGACCGGCAAAACTTGGTGATCCGGCTTACGAAATTGCCCAGCACATCGGCCAGGTCCTTGTTCACCGAGGTCTGGAAGTTCTCCCAGGTGAATTCACTGTCGCTCGATTCCGGCGCGTGGCTCAAAAGCCACCAGCGCCAATAGTCCGATGGCAGGATCTCGAGCGCCTGGTCCATGAAGATGCCGCGCCCCTGGCTGGTCGAGAACTGACCGCCATCGTAATTCAGGTAGTTAAACGACTTGATGAAATCGACGCGTTTCCACGGCTCGCCCGACCCCAGAAGCGTGGCGGGGAAGCTCAACGTGTGGAACGGCACGTTGTCTTTGCCCATGAACTGGGTGTAGCGCACGTCCTCGGCGCCCTTGTCGGTGCGCCACCAGCGCTCCCATGCGGCATCGTCGATGCCGTTGGCTTCGGCCCATTCTCCGCCACAGGCGATGTATTCGATGGGCGCGTCGAACCAGACATAAAAGACCTTGCCCTCCATCCCCGGCCAGTCCTGATCCCCGTTTTTCACCGGGATCCCCCAGTCGAGATCGCGGGTGATGCCACGATCCTGCAGCCCGTCGCCATCATGGAGCCATTTCTTGGCGATCGAGGTGGTCAGCACGGGCCAGTCGGACTGGCTGTCGATCCAGGCATCGAGTTCGTCGCGCAACGCCGATTGCCGCAAGTAAAGATGCTTGGTTTCCCGCACCTCAAGATCGGTCGCCCCCGAGATCGCGGATCGCGGATTGATCAGGTCGGTCGGGTCCAACTGTTTGGTGCAGTTTTCGCACTGATCCCCGCGCGCCTTTTCATATCCGCAATTGGGGCAGGTGCCTTCGATATAGCGGTCGGGCAGGAACCGCCCGTCAGCGTGGGAATAGACTTGCTGCTCACTGACCTCGCGGATCAGTCCGGCCTCGGCCAGACGTCCGGCGAAATGCTGTGTCAGCCGATGATTCTGCGGCGATGAAGACCGGCCGAAATGATCGAAGGACAACCGAAACCGGCGGGCAATGTCGGACTGGATTTCATGCATCTCGGCGCAGTATTCGGCGACGGGCTGGCCCGCCTTGGCGGCGGCGAGCTCGGCCGGGGTGCCATGTTCGTCGGTGGCACATAGAAACAGCACTTCGCGCTCACGTCCGCGCAGATACCGTGCGTACAGATCGGCCGGAAGCTGGCTGCCGATCAGGTTGCCCAAATGCTTGATCCCGTTGATGTAAGGGATCGCCGAAGTGATCAGGTGACGGGTCATACGCACGCCTTTAACAAATGCAGTGGCGAGTCTTTATCAGGGGCCGCCGCCCGGTGCCAGAGCGGCCATCACTCGCGCGGATCCCGCGACCGCCCCATGAGCCGGCCAATCAGGAACGAGGTGCGCGGCGCGTAGACATAGGGTGTCCGCGTGTCGCTTGACGGGCGCGCGCGCATCCGGGCCAGACCGAACCCGACAAGCCCAAGATGCCCCATCGCGATCATCGCAAAGAGGGCGGATGGTCCATAGGTATTGATCAAGAGCGAGGCCGAGTAAGGCGCTGCGATCGCGCCGAGCGCGAAAAAGAACATGAGCGCGGCCGACAGCTCGACCCGTTCGGAACTGTCGGCGAAATCATGGGCATGGGCGGCAGCCACCGAATAGATCGGAAAGGTCGTCAGGCCAAAAAGAAACGCGCTTGCCATTACGCCGATTGTGCCAGTGCTTTGTACGCCCACGGTGACGGCCGAACTGGCGATGGCCGCTGCGGACAGCCAGATCAGCACCCAGCGGCGATCGTATTTGTCAGCCAGCCAGCCCACCGGGTATTGCGCGAGCGCGCCACCTAGAACGAAGGAGGCCAAGAACCAGGCGATCTGATCTGCGGTCAGGCCGACCTCTTGCCCGTAGACCGGGCCGACCATGCGGAAGCTTGCCGATGACAACGCGGCGACGATCACGCCCGCAGCGGCGAGCGGCGAGCGTTCAACTGCCAACATCGGGCGCAACCGGGGCGCGTCGGGGGTTTCTGGCTGGGCCACCCGGGTCAGCGTCAGCGGCAAAAGTGCCGCGCAGCACAGGATGGCGAGGAAGTTGTACGAGACGTAATCAGCCGGTTCGAGCACGCCAATCAGCAGCTGCGCCAGGAGCGAGCCGGTCATGTCGACAATCCGGTAGACCCCCATGGTCCGCCCGCGCGAGGCGTTGGTGACCTTTGCCTGCAGCCAGGCCTCGATCACCGTGTAGCATCCGGCGACGCAAAGTCCCGAGGCCACGCGCATCAGGGCCCATGCGTAAGGGTCCACGATCAACATATGCGCGAGCAACCCGATCGCTCCGGCTGCGGTGAACGCGGCGAAGGCGCGGGAATGGCCGACTTCCCCCATCAGTCTTGGCGCCCACCAGCAGCCGACGAAGAAGCCCAGAAAATGCGCCGAGCCCAAGAGCCCGACCTCGCCACGCGTGAACCCCAGATCGAGCCCTGACAATGCGTCAAGAGGACCGACACCGCCCGAAGACAATTGCAGCAACAGAACGGACAGGAACAGAGCGGCGAAGGAGATGAGCATACGCATGGCACGCTCATCCTGCGCGGCCGGCCGCGAGGATCTTGAGTTTATTCGACAAAATGGGCGTCGTTTTCCGCCCTTTGCTGATCAGGCGGCGCGGATCGCGGCCTGGATGTCAAGCGTCACCTCATCGTCCACGTAGTTTGCAAAGCCGGACGCGCCGAACGCGCTGCGGCTGATGGCCCCGGTCAGTTGCACGGTCAGGTTCTCCAAATCGTTGGCGGCACTGCCCGGCTGGCGATAAACGTTGGCGCGGAACGACAGGCGCCGGGTCACCCCGCGCAAGGTCACGCGGCCGGTGATCGTGGCCCCGTCCGACAGCCGGCCGTTCGCCGCCAGAGCAACGCTTTCAGACACGAAGCGCACTTCGGGAAAGCGCGCGGCGTCGAGCACCTCGGCGCTTTTGAGCGCTTGGGTCACGAACACCAGCCCGGTGCGGGCGCGGGCGACCGAGACCGACACATCGACCTGGCTGGCGCTGAGGTTTTCAGGATCGACAACGATGTCAGCGCGCGTGACCGGCATCGTGCCGGAGCTGGGTGTTCCGTTCAGCCGGTAGGAAAACGCGACGGTGGACCGGTTTGGGTCGAGCACATAACGCGTGGGCCGGGCGGCGGCGAAACCCGGAGTGGTGCAGGTAACTGCGGCGCAAGCCAACCCGGCGGTCAGGGCGCGGCGTGTGATCTGAGGCATCGGAGCATCTCTCAACTGGTAATTGACATAGGGTTTACGCCTGACCGGGCGACTTTCTTCACGGTCATCACCGGTTTTTTATCAGATTTGGGTGCTGGCAGTTTGCGTGGTGCCAAGGATGCTCGCAGCGGCGCCATCGGCACGGCTTTTGAGAGATGATTGTTCATCGCCCGTAACGCGGATCTCAGGTTGACCCATGATGCCCGTCGCAACGGCGTAGGATCGAGCCTGTCTTTAACGAGGCCTTGCGACTGTGCTCTGGGACAGATCCGTCCCGGCCTTTGTTATCTTCAGGACGCATTTTGGAACATGCCCTGCCTACGGCAGAGCGGTTCAGGCCGCCTTGTCGAGATCGAACGCGTCATGGAGCGCTTGCACGGCAAGCTCCATGTACCGTCGGTCGATCAGCACCGAGATCTTGATTTCGGACGTGGTGATAACTTTGATGTTTATCCCGTCCTGGCTCAGCACCTGGAACATCTTGGCCGCAACGCCGGTGTGGCTCCGCATACCGATGCCGACGACGGAAACCTTGGCCACGCTCGCATCCACGTCGAGTTCGGAATAGTTCAGCGCACCCGTTTCCTTGATCCCGGCCAGTGCGGCCTCGGCCCGCGCAACCTGATCTGTGGGGCAGGAAAAGGTCATGTCGGTGCGACCCTCCTCCGAGATGTTCTGCACGATCATGTCCACGTTCACGCCGCCATCGCTCAGCGCCGTGAAGATCGTTGCCGCGATCCCGGGACGGTCGGCGACCGAGAGCAGTGTCAGTTTCGCCTCGTCGCGGGAATAGGCGACGCCGTTGACCACATTGCTTTCCATGATGTCCTCCTCGTCGCAGACCAGCGTGCCTGCATTGTCGGATTGTTCGTCAAAGCTCGACAGCACGCGCAGACGCACCTTGTAGCGCATCGCCAGTTCAACCGAGCGGGTTTGCAGGACCTTCGCGCCGAGGCTCGCAAGTTCAAGCATTTCCTCGAACGCGATCTTGTCGAGCTTGCGGGCCTTTTCGCAGATCCGGGGATCGGTGGTGTAGACGCCGTCCACATCCGTATAAATGTCACAGCGCTCGGCGCCGAAAGCGGCGGCGAAGGCCACGGCCGTCGTATCGCTGCCGCCGCGACCAAGCGTCGTAATGCGGCCTTCGGGGCTGAGGCCCTGGAACCCGGCAACGATCGCAACGCGCATGCCTTCGCCGAACTTCTGGGCGATGTTTTCGGTCGGGATGTCTTCGATCCGGGCCTGGCTGTGGGCCGAGGTTGTGAGCACCGGCACCTGCCAGCCCTGCCAGCTGCGCGCCGGCACGCCCATCTCTTGCAGGGTCAGGGCCATCAGCCCGGCGGTCACGTTTTCGCCCGACGACACCACCGCGTCATATTCGCGGGCATCGAAAAGCGGCGAAGTTTCACTGACCCAGCCCACCAGTTCGTTGGTCTTGCCTGACATGGCCGACACGATGACGATCACGTCGTAACCGCGTGCCACTTCGACGCCGACGCGTTTGGCTGCGCGGCGGATACGGTCGAGATTGGCGACCGATGTGCCACCGAATTTCATCACCAGAACAGGCATGGGCCGGGCCTTCCGTATTCACCCTTTGAGAAATCCAGTGCCTCTTAGGGGAGCGCGCGGGCAAGGGCAAGCAACTGGCGTTGGCGTCGATGTTCAGAATGCCAATCCATTGTGCGACGGTCTTGTCGGCGCCAGTGGAACGACCTCGCTTTTCATTCCGGGCCCGCCGGGGTATGCGCCCGCTATGAAGCTCAGCGATTTCGACTTTGATCTGCCCGAGGACCGCATCGCGATCCGACCCGCTAGACCACGCTCGTCGGCGCGGATGCTGGTGGCGCAAGGGGACAAGATCACGGATGCGCGCGTTTCGGACCTGACGCGCTGGCTGCACCCCGGCGACCGGCTGGTGTTGAACGACACCAAGGTGATCCCGGCGCGGCTGAGCGGTCATCGGCACCGGTCGGGCGCGCAAGGCGATACCGCCGCGCGGATCGATGTGACGCTTCTTGATCCGCGCCCCGATGGGAGCTGGGCGGCGCTGCTGAAGCCGCTCAAGAAAATCCGGGTGGGCGAAGAGATCACGTTCGAGGCGGGTCTGGCGGCAACGCTCGTCTCGGTTGCGGACGGTCAGGGCCATCTGGTGTTCAATCTGGCGGGCGAGGCGTTTGACGCCGCGCTTGCTCAGGCCGGGGCCATGCCTTTGCCGCCATACATCGCAGCCAAGCGGGCGGCTGACGCGCAGGATCGAGACGATTACCAGACCGTTTTTGCACGCACGCCAGGCGCGGTTGCGGCGCCCACGGCGTCGCTGCATTTTGATGCGCCACTGCTTCAGGCCTTGCAGGAATACGGTGTCGCGTTGACCTATGTTACGCTGCATGTGGGGGCCGGGACCTTCCTTCCGGTCAAGGTCGATGATGTCACGACCCACAGGATGCACAGTGAATGGGGCGAGGTGAGCGCCAAGGCCGCGCAAGCCATCCTTGACACCCGCGCGCGCGGAGGTCGGATCATCCCGGTCGGCACCACGGCTTTGC
>JBCCVT010000178.1:0-6513 GCA_039195015.1 Pseudomonadota bacterium | reverse complement strand
CGATGTGCGGCGTGCCGGTGCATGCGGCCGAGGGGTATCTTCTGACGCTGATCCGCAAAGGGTTCCGCGTGGCCGTCTGTGAACAGCTTGAAAGCCCGGCCGAGGCGAAGAAACGCGGCTCTAAATCGGTGGTAAAGCGCGATGTCGTCCGCCTCGTGACGCCCGGCACGCTGACCGAGGATGCGCTCTTGGAGGCACGGCGGCATAACTTTCTGGCGGCCTGGTGTGCGGTGCGCGAGGCGGCGGCGCTGGCCTGGGCGGATATCTCGACCGGCGCGTTTCACGTGATGAACCTGCCGCAGGTGCGTCTTGGCCCGGAACTGGCCCGGCTGGCGCCATCGGAACTTTTGGCCAGTGACGCGCAGGAGCCGGACCTGCGCGAGGTGACGGCCGATATGGGCGTGCCGGTGACCGCACTGGGGCGCGCGAGCTTTGACAGCGCGGCCGCGACCAAACGCCTGTGTGACCTCTTCGGGGTCGAGACGCTGGATGCGTTCGGCAGCTTCACCCGCCCGGAATTGGGCGCGATGGGTGCAGTGATCGATTACCTCGACATCACGCAAAAAGGCAAACTGCCCCTTTTGCAGCCACCGCAGAAACAGGCTGAGGATCAGCTGGTCCAGATCGACGCCGCGACGCGCCGCAACCTCGAACTGACCCATGCGCTGAACGGAGGCCGCGCCGGATCGTTGCTGGCGGTGATCGACCGGACGGTCACTCCGGGCGGCGCGCGGTTGCTGGAACAGCGGCTGTCGAGCCCGTCGCGACGGCTCGACGTGATCCATGACCGGCTGGACGCGGTGGATTTTGTGCGGTCCGACACCGCCCTGTCCGGGCGGGTGCGTGGTCACCTGCGCAAGACAACGGATCTGGATCGCGCCCTGTCGCGGCTGTCGCTGGATCGCGGCGGGCCCCGGGATCTGGCCGCGATCCGCAACGGGTTGGCGCAAGCGCTGATCATCGCCGAAAGTTGCGCAGGCTTGCCTTTGCCCGCGCTGCTTGCGGGTGCGGCGGCGGATCTCATCGGGTTTGATCCCTTGATCGATCTCCTGGATGTGGCGCTCATCGCCGACCCGCCGCTGTTGGCACGCGACGGAGGCTTCATCGCCACCGGTTATGATGCTGATCTGGACGAGGCGCGCCAACTGCGCGACGAAGGCCGGTCGGTCATCGCAGGTCTGCAGCAGCAATATGCGGATCAGGCGGGCGTTCCATCGCTGAAGATCAAGCACAACAACGTGCTGGGCTACTTCGTGGAAACCACCTCGACGCATGCCCAGAAGATGCTGTCTGCACCGCTGTCGGAAACCTTTATCCATCGGCAGACAACAGCGAACCAGGTGCGGTTCACCACGGTCGAACTGTCTGATCTGGAAACCCGGATCCTGAATGCAGGCAACCGAGCGCTGGAGATTGAAAAGCGTCTCTATGACAGCCTCTCCGGTGCGGTACTGGCCGAGGCGGCAGCGATTTCGCAAGCTGCGCGGGCACTGGCCGAACTGGATTTGAACACCGCCCTCGCCGATCTGGCCCAGGGCGAGGACTGGACCCGCCCGCACGTCGATGACAGCCGTGCCTTTGAGATTCAGGGCGGCCGCCATCCAGTGGTCGAGCATGCCCTGCGCAACCAGTCGGGCGCGCCTTTCGTTGCAAATGATTGCGATCTGAGCGCGCGCGACGGGGCGGCGATCTGGCTGCTTACAGGTCCGAACATGGCCGGTAAATCCACCTTTCTGCGGCAGAACGCACTGATTGCGCTGCTGGCGCAGATGGGGAGTTTTGTGCCGGCGGACGCCGCGACGATCGGGGTTGTCAGCCAGCTCTTCAGCCGGGTCGGCGCATCGGATGATCTGGCGCGGGGCCGGTCGACATTCATGGTCGAGATGGTCGAAACCGCCGCGATCCTGAACCAGGCGGATGATCGGGCGCTTGTGATCCTGGACGAGATCGGGCGCGGGACGGCCACATATGATGGCCTCTCGATTGCCTGGGCCACGCTGGAGCATCTGCACGGCGTCAATCTCTGCCGCGCGCTTTTCGCCACCCATTACCACGAGCTGACGGCGCTGGCTGGGTCCTTGGCCGGGGTCGACAACGCAACCGTGGCGGTCAAGGAGTGGAATGGCGAGGTGATCTTTTTGCACGAGGTCCGGCAAGGGGCGGCGGACCGGTCATATGGCGTGCAGGTCGCCCAGCTGGCGGGCCTGCCGCCGACGGTTGTCAATCGGGCGCGTACGGTGCTCGACCAACTCGAAAAAGGCGAACGCGAGCGTGGCGCCAACCCCAAGGCCCTGATCGACGATCTGCCGCTCTTTTCGGCCGCCGCCGCCCCGGCCCCCGCGGCGGCAGTCGAAAGCCCCGCGCTTGAGATGCTCGAGACGATCCTGCCGGATGAACTAAGCCCGCGCGAGGCATTGGATGTGCTCTACAAACTGAAAGAAGCGGCCAGATCCTGACCGCCACATTCAGAAATCATCGCCGGTGTTGACGGGCGCTCATCCGCCCTTCGGGTCGTCTTCGCTCGCGCCAGCGAGAAGAGACCGAAGGGATCGACGAGCCCTGTTTGTCACGAGGCAGGGGTCGATGACACGCCCACTTGCGCCGGACGCAACAGGCGATCATGCAGCAAGAAGCCTTCGGCGGCCACTTGGATGATGTCGCCCGCTGAGGTCCCGGGCACCGGCGCTTCGAACATCGCCTGATGCAGCTGGGGGTCAAACTTGTCGCCAACCTCGGGCGCAATCCGTTCGATCCCGTGTTTCTGGAACACGTTCAGCAATTCGCGCATCGTCAGCTCGACACCTTCGACCAGCGCGGCTGACGCCGTCTCTTCACCTTCTGCTGCTGCATCGATCGCACGCTTCATGTTGTCATAGACCGGCAGCAGATCCCGCGCCAGTTTCGAGCCGCCATAGCGCTCGGCCTCGCGCCGGTCCTTGTCAGACCGCTTGCGCGCGTTTTCCGCATCCGCCAGCGCCCGCATGAAGCGATCCTTGAAATCATCCCGCTCGGCCCGCAGCGCGTCGAGTTCCACCGCCTCGTCATCAATCTCGGCCATGTCGTCAGCGAACACTTCGGCCTCGGCGTCTGCCAGATCGTCGAGGAAATCATTGTTCTTTGGCTCTGCCATCTTCCACCTCTAACTGCGGTCCGCGATCAGCCGTCCAACCAATTGGGCCGTGTAGTCCACAATCGGAACAATCCGGCCATAGTTCAGACGCGTCGGCCCGATGACCCCAACCGCACCGATAATCTTTCGATCCGCGTTCATATAAGGAGACACAACCAAAGAGGAACCCGAAAGTGAGAAAAGTTTGTTCTCGGAACCGATAAAAATGCGGACACCTTCGCCCTCTTCGGTCAGATTCAGGAATTCGGCGATGTCCCGTTTGCGCTCGAGGTCGTCGAAAAGCGTCCGCATGCGGTCAAGTTCAACCTCGGCGTCCTCGGTTGCGAGGAGATTCGCTCGGCCCCGGACGATCAGACGCTCGCTGCCCTCGTCATCATCTGTCCAGACGGCGAGCCCGCTGTCGACCAGTTGCCGGGCAAGCCCGTCAACCTCGCGCTTGCGGGCATCGATTTCGGCCTGGATGACATTGCGCACCTCGCCCAACGTCCGGCCTTCGATCAGGCTGTTGAGGAAATTCGCGGCTTCGCGCATCGAGCTTGGCGTTTGACCCGGTGGCGGGACGAACACGCGGTTTTCCACATGGCCATCGGAAAACACCAGAACCACCAGCGACCGGTCATGGCCCAACGCGACAAACTCGATATGGCGGATCGCGGCCTCATGCTTGGGCGTCAGGACAAGCGACGCACCCTGCGTCACCCCCGACAGCGCCGAACCAACGCGATCCAGAAGGCTGCCGACATCGCTGGAATTGTCGATCACCGTGGCATCCAGCCGTTCGCGGTCGTTCGCTTCGAGGTCTCCGATCTCAAGCAAGCCGTCCACAAACATCCGCAGACCCAGCTGTGTCGGGATCCGGCCCGCGCTGACATGAGGGCTGTCGAGCAGTCCCAGATATTCCAGATCCTGCATCACGTTGCGGATGGTTGCCGCGCTGACCTTTTCGGACAGGCTCCGTGTGAGGGTGCGGCTGCCCACCGGGTCCCCGCTTGCGAGATAGCTTTCGACGACCCGGCGAAACACCTCGCGCGAGCGATCGTTCATCTCGTCCAGCAGCTTGCTTGCGTCGGTCACAGGGGGCTTCACCTCGTTGGCCGGAGCGTCATTAAAGACCACTTGGAAGAAAGGTCAATCTCCCGCTGTCAAGTCGGGTCAGTCGGGGTTGCGCGCGCCCCCTGCGCCCGCGTATTCCGGCGGCAAGAGGAAAAGGAGACGTCATGCGACCCTCGGGACGAGAGCTGAACGAATTGCGGCCAATATCCATCGAAACGGACGTAACCAAACATGCCGAAGGGGCGTGCATGATCAAGGTGGGCGACACCCATGTTCTGTGCACCGCGACCATCGAGGATCGCGTGCCGCCCTTCATCAAGGGCAGCGGTCTTGGCTGGGTCACCGCGGAATACGGGATGTTGCCCCGGGCGACCAACACGCGGATGCGGCGCGAGGCGGCGGCTGGCAAGCAGGGCGGCCGGACGGTCGAGATCCAGCGATTGATCGGACGGAGCCTGCGCGCTGGTGTCGACCGTGTGGCCCTGGGCGAACGGCAGATCACCGTGGACTGCGATGTCATCCAGGCTGATGGCGGCACGCGTTGTGCATCGATCACCGGCGGATGGGTTGCACTGCGTCTGGCCGTCAACAAGCTGATGAAGGCGGGTGATGTGCTCTCGGACCCGCTGGTGGATCCGGTCGCGGCGGTGAGCTGCGGGATCTATGCGGGACAGCCTGTGCTGGATCTCGACTATCCCGAAGACAGCGAGGCCGGCGTCGATGGGAATTTCGTCATGACCGGATCGGGCCAGATGATCGAAGTGCAGATGTCGGCAGAAGGCGCCACCTTTTCGCAGGATCAGATGGCGTCCCTGCTGGGCCTTGCCTCAAAAGGTGTGGGCGAGCTCGTCGCCGCGCAAAAGGCAGCGACGGCATGACCCGCAAGTTTCAGGGCGATCGGCTTTTGATCGCCACCCACAACGCCGGCAAGCTCGAGGAGATGGCGCATCTGCTGAACCCCCTTGGCGTGACGGTGGTTGGTGCGGCCGAGATGGATCTGCCCGAACCCCAGGAGACCGAAGACAACTTTGTCGGCAATGCACGCATCAAGGCGCACAGTGCTGCCCAGGCGACCGGTCTTCCGGCGCTTGCGGATGATTCTGGTATTGAAATCAGTGCGCTAGGAGGTGCACCCGGCGTCTACACCGCCGATTGGGCGGAAACGCCAGACGGTCGGGATTTCGTGATGGCGATGGAACGAACCCATCGCGAGCTTGAGGCGATTGACGCGCCCCATCCGCGAACCGCGCGATTTTGCTGCACGCTGGTGCTGGCCTGGCCCGATGGTCATGATGAGGTCTTTCCCGGGGTGATGCCGGGCCATGTGGTCTGGCCGATGCGGGGCTCCGAAGGCCACGGGTATGATCCGATCTTTGTACCTGACGGTTACGACATTACCTTTGGCGAAATGGATCGCTGGGAGAAAAACAAGATCAGCCATCGCGCCCGCGCGGTGGCGGCCTTTGTTGCGGGATGCTTTGACTAGCGCCGCATCTCTGGACGACTGGCGCAACGGGGGGTTTGGTCTCTACATCCACTGGCCCTTTTGCGAGGCCAAGTGCCCCTATTGCGACTTCAACAGCCATGTTGTGCGCGACATCGACCAGTCCCGCTGGGCTGAGGCCTACCGACAGGAGATCGAACGCGCCGCGGCTGAAACCCAAGGCCGCGTTCTGAGCACCGTGTTTTTTGGCGGTGGAACGCCCAGCCTGATGCATCCCGACACGGTCGCATCCGTGCTCGACGCCGTGCGCCGGGCCTGGCCAATGGTGAATGACCCCGAGATCACGCTTGAGGCCAATCCCGGATCGGTCGAGGCGCATCGCTTTGCGGGTTATCGCGATGCCGGCGTCAATCGCATTTCGATGGGGGTGCAGGCGTTGAATGATCGCGCCCTCAAACGGCTGGGCCGGATCCATTCAGCGGCCGACGCCCGCGCGGCCTTTGACATCGCGCGACGCTGTTTTGACCGGGTCAGCTTTGATCTGATCTATGCGCGGCAGGACCAAACGCTTTCCGATTGGCGCCGCGAACTTGACGAGGCGTTGTCGATGGCGGTGGATCACCTGTCGCTCTACCAGCTCACCATCGAGGACGGCACCGCCTTTGCCGACCGGTACCGCGCGGGCGGGCTGCGCGGGCTTCCGGCGGATGATCTGTCGGCCGATATGTATGCGGTCACGCAGGAGGTCTGTGCGGAGCATGGGCTGTCGGGTTACGAGGTCTCGAACCATGCCCGCGCAGAGGCCGAAAGCCGACACAATCTGATCTATTGGCGCTATGGCGATTATGTCGGCATCGGCCCGGGCGCGCATGGCCGCGTCACCTTG
>JBCCVT010000177.1:0-6518 GCA_039195015.1 Pseudomonadota bacterium | reverse complement strand
TCATCGGCGATCTCTTCCGGTGTGCTTGTGTCTTCGACAGTCTCGCTGGTCGCCTCTTCTGCTGCCTCGGTCACCTCGTCGGGCGCGCGCGCATCATCTTCAGGCGGGGGCGTCACTTCATCTGATTTGGCCTCGGTTGAGGACACATCTTCGGGGTCCTGATCGGGTTTTTTGTCTTTCGTCACCTGAAACGGCCCCCAATGATTCTCAAATTTTCCCAGCCCATAGGCACGCAAACATTACTGCGGGCCAGATTTCCGCTCAACCCGGCAAGCCAGATTCAGCGCTCGGCCCACCGCTGCCACCATGGTCGCAGCGTCCGGCCGGTCAGCCAGGATCGGTGTGCCCGGGACCGCTTCCCCAAGCGCATCGCGCACGGCGGCGCTCAGACAGGGAAGGTAAAGCGGGCTTTTCCATGGGCCGTGACGGTCGGTCTCAGCCCGAAACTGTCCAGCCGTGCGCGGTGAAAAAAGCGGCACAATGACGGGCTGCGCGTCGCCAAGCACGGCCCGCGCCTCATCCGACAGGGGCTGCAGCGGCTGATCGTAAACGATGACTTCATCCGTGGCGATGCCAGCCTCCGTCAACCGCACCGCCACATCCCCACGCGCGTGCTGGCCGCGCAAGTGCAAAAGGGGCGTCTTGGGGGCATCGGCAACAAGCGCCGCAATCAGTGTCTGCGCATCCTCTCCGCGACGATGCGCAGTCATGCCGGCCTGTCGGGCCGCCTGGGTCGTTGCGTCGCCCACACAATAGACCGGGACCTGTCCCGGACCCGCGCGATCCAGCGCCGGAAGCGCATTGGCCGAGGTGATGATCACGCCGGCATAGGGCGTCAGATCCGGCGGCTCATGATGCTCGATCCGCAGCAAGGGAGAGACAAAGCGCTTCAGCCGCGCACGCATCGCGGCCGGGCACGCCGCCCAGAACCGGTCGGATGCGGGACCGGGCCGTGTCAGCAGCAAGGTGCAGTCATGCGCGGTCAGGATCGTCCCCGGGATTGTGCCATTGAGCCTCTGGTGATACCCCGCCGACCTGACCCTGGCAACGGCAGCCCCCCATGACCGAACCGCTGACCCTTCTTGGAATCGAGAGCAGTTGCGACGATACCGCCGCCGCGGTTGTGCGATGCACGGGGCGCGCAGGGGGCGAGATCCTGTCTTCGGTCGTCTATGGCCAGACCGAGCTGCATTCCGATTTCGGCGGCGTCGTCCCTGAAATCGCCGCCCGTGCCCATGCCGAAAAGCTGGCTACCTGCGTCCGCGAGGCGATGGCACGGGCCGGGGCCGGGTTCGGCGACCTTGACGGCATCGCCGTGACAGCGGGGCCCGGATTGATCGGGGGCGTCATGGCTGGCGTTATGTGCGCCAAGGGGCTGAGTGCGGCGACGGGCCTCCCCCTCATCGGGGTCAATCATCTTGCCGGGCACGCCCTGACACCCCGGCTGACGGATGGGCTGGCCTATCCTTACCTGATGCTTCTGGTGTCCGGGGGGCATTGCCAGTTTCTTGTCGCCCATGCGGCGGACCGGTTTGCGCGGATCGGTGGCACGATCGATGACGCGCCGGGCGAGGCATTCGACAAGGTCGCGCGCGCCTCCTGGGCCTGCCGCAGCCCGGCGGACCCCATATCGAAAACGAGGCCAGAACCGGCGAACCGGACAGGTTCGCCTTTCCGCGTCCGATGCTGGATCGCCCCGGATCCAACATGTCATTTTCGGGTCTAAAAACGGCAGTTTTGCGTGCAAGGGACCGATTGGTGGGCGACAAGGGTGGGCTCACCCGTGTTGATCGGGCAGATCTTGCGGCCGGGTTCCAGGCCGCGATGCGCGATGTGCTGGCCGAAAAGACCCGGCGGGCTCTCGGGCAATATCTGGTCGAGGTTCCCGCGCAGCCCGCACTTGCTGTGGCGGGTGGCGTTGCAGCGAACCAGACCATCCGGGCCGCACTTGAAACCGTCGCCCGAGAGGCAGACGCCGCCTTTGTCGCGCCGCCCCTGCATCTCTGCACGGACAACGCCGCGATGATTGCCTATGCCGGAGCCGAGCGCATGCGGCAGGGGCATCGCGATGGGCTTGATCTGCAACCTCGTCCCCGCTGGCCATTGGACACCGCGAAACCGGCCATGCTGGGCGGCGGTCGCAAGGGTGCCAAGGCATGAGCATCGCGATCCTCGGCGCCGGAGCCTTTGGGACCGCGCTTTCGATTGCCTTGGCGCGCACCGGTCCGGTGACCTTGTGGGCCCGCGACGCGACAGCCGCACAGGAGATGCAGACCAAACGAACCGGCGGTCGGCGTTTGCCCGATGCCACCCTGCCCGACCCGGTGACCGTGACCGCCGACATCCAAGACACCGGCGGGTGCGATCTGATGTTGCTCTGCGTGCCGACCCAGCGCCTTCGGGACCTGACTTTGGCGGTGCACAGCCATTTGAACGGAGTGCAGCTTGTCGCGTGCTGCAAGGGGATTGAACGCGACACCGGGCTCGGGCCGGTCCGGCTTTTGTCATCGGTCTTCCCCGGAACGCACCCCGCCCTTCTGACCGGGCCGAGTTTTGCCGTCGATCTCGCGGCTGGACTGCCGACCGCGCTGACCTTGGCCTGTGCGGATCCCGACATCGGCACCGATCTTCAGACCCGGTTGTCGACACCGTCGATGCGGCTCTATCGCAGTCAGGATACGATTGGTGCCGAATTGGGCGGCGCGCTGAAGAACGTGATCGCCATTGCATGCGGCGCGATCATGGGCGCCAATCTTGGCGACAGCGCGCGTGCAGCCCTGATGACGCGCGGATATGCCGAAATGCAGCGTGTCGCCCTGTCGCGCGGTGCCCGGGCCGAGACTCTGTCGGGCTTGTCCGGTTTTGGTGATCTGGCCCTGACCTGCACATCGGAGGCCTCACGGAACTATCGGCTGGGACTCGCCCTGGGTCGCGAAGACCAGTTCGATCCCGACATTACAGTCGAAGGTGCGGCAACCGCGCGCGCGCTCGTTGCGTCAGCGAATGTCGACCTGCCGATCGCGCAAACCGTGGTGCATCTGCTGGACGGCGACTGGACAATGGCTCAGGCTGTCGAAACACTGCTGGCCCGACCGTTGAAGGAGGAATGACATGTTGGTTGCCCTGATGGCCAAGGACAAACCGGACGCGTTGCAGACCCGTCTGGACAATCGCGAGGCCCATGTTGACTACCTCAAATCCAGCGGCACCGTGGTTCAGGCCGGCCCGTTTCTGGACGAGGCAGGCCAGATGATCGGATCGCTCATCATTCTGGATGTGCCGGACATGGAGGCCGCGCGACAGTGGTGCACGTTCGACCCGTACACCAAGGCGGATCTCTTCCAGTCGGTTGAGCTGATCCAATGGAACCGGGTGATCGGCTGATGGCATATTGGCTTTTCAAATCCGAACCCTCGACCTGGAGCTGGGACCAGCAAGTCGCCAAGGGTGACGCGGGCGAGGAATGGGACGGCGTGCGCAACTATCAGGCCCGCAACTTCATGCGCGCGATGGCCCTGGGTGATCGCGGGTTCTTTTACCACAGCCAGACCGAGAAGGCGGTGGTTGGCATTGTCGAGGTCTGCGCAACCGTGCATCCCGACAGCACAACCGATGACGAACGGTGGGAATGTGTGGACATCAAGGCGGTGCGCGCCTTTGAAGAGCCCGTGACGCTGGATCAGATCAAGGGCGACGAGCGCCTTGCCGAGATGGTGCTTGTCAAGAATTCGCGCCTGTCAGTACAGCCGGTCACCGAGGCTGAATGGCCCGTGGTCTGTGAATTGGGGCTGACAAAACCGGACTGACCCGCCAGTCTTCCCCATAGTATAAGGGAAGAGATGATGGATTTTCTGAGCGTTCTATTGGCCGCGCTGGCCTCATTTGCAATCGGAGCGGTCTGGTATGGCGTCTTTGCCGAACCCTGGATGCAGGATGTCGGGATGAAGAAGGGCCCGGACGGCAAGCCCGAGGGCGGTCAGAACCCGATGATGTTCGCGGCATCATATGTCATGCAGCTTTTTGTGGCCGGGTTGATGCGACATGCCTTCACCACATCCGGTATCGAGACGATCTGGGCGGGGCTGATCTCGGGGCTCGGGATCGGCCTTTTCTTCATCACACCCTGGATCGCGATGAACAACATGTACGGGATGCGACCCAAACGCCTGACGCTGATCGACGGCGGCTATGCCACCGTGGGATGCGCCGCAATGGGCCTTGTTCTAACACTGTTCTGAGCAAGGGCGCCCGAGTGGTCCATGCGCGATGGACGGCATCAAGACATTAGCATCCAAACCCGCGGCGCTCGGAAAACAAGACTGCAAAAAACCAACGTGGAGGGTTCCAGCACCACCCAGAACCCTCCACACCCCACGTGCTCCCTACTCACCACACGTGTTTTCTATGTCATGGTTCTGGCCGTCCTGGCCGCAATGTTTTGTTACCACGGTCAGGCCGGTGACTCAAACTCCAAGTACCTCAAATGAATGCGGTTTCCGCAATGACCAATTAACCGATTTGGGTCCGACCGGTATCAGGCGTAAGCGTCTTCCTTGCCGAAATGCTTGGTCAGCATGTAGTAGACCACGGCGCGGTACTTGTTGCGCTCGGACCGGCCATAGGTGTCGATGACCTTGTTGATCGCGTCCATAAGCTCGGGCCCATCGCCAAGACCCAGCTTTTTCATCAGAAAGTTGGTCTTGACGGTCTCAAGCTCACTTTCCTGCGTTGCGGCGACGGTGGCGGCGTCGTCATTGTAAATCGCCGGCCCGCATCCGATCGTGACCTTGGTCAGCAGATCCATGTCGGGGTCCATCCCGCACTTGTCCCGAAGGTCCGCCGCATATTTTGCGATCAGATCATCTCGCTTACCCATAGTTTCCTCCTCTGACGGTTTAAGATGTTTTTGTGGCAACCGGTCATATGCCGGTGCTCTGGCGAACCTAGTCACAGCGGCGTGATCGCACAATCCGAAAAAATTCGCCGATTGGCGCGGTAAGGTGCCAAAGGATTTGGCATGCGGGCAGCCGTTGACATCGGCACCCCTCACCGTTTCAAACCGGTCCGCACGGCAAGCGGCTGGAAAATCCCCATAAAAAAATCGGCCCCGGAAGGGCCGATTTTCATGATCGAACGTATGAGCCGATCAGTAGCGGTAGTGTTCCGGCTTGAACGGACCTTCGGGCTTTACACCGATATAGGATGCCTGGTCCGAGCTCAGTTCGGTCAGTTTCACGCCAATCTTCGACAGGTGCAGGCGCGCGACCTTCTCGTCGAGATGCTTGGGCAGAACGTAGACCTCGTTGCCATATTCCTCACCCTTCGTCCAAAGCTCGATCTGGGCAAGCGTTTGGTTGGTGAACGAGGCCGACATCACAAAGGACGGGTGACCGGTGGCGTTGCCGAGGTTCAGCAGACGGCCTTCGGACAGCAGGATGATGCGGTTGCCTGACGGCATCTCGATCATGTCTACCTGTTCCTTGACGTTGGTCCATTTGTGGTTTTTCAGGTTCGCGACCTGAATCTCATTGTCGAAATGGCCGATATTGCCGACGATCGCCATGTCCTTCATCGCGCGCATATGCTCGATGCGGATGACGTCTTTGTTGCCGGTTGTCGTGATGAAGATGTCTGCCGCGTCGATAACGTCTTCAAGGGTGGTCACCTGGAACCCGTCCATCGCCGCCTGAAGCGCGCAGATCGGGTCCGCCTCGGTCACGATCACGCGTGCGCCGGCGCCACTGAGGCTCGCGGCCGAGCCTTTGCCCACGTCGCCATAGCCACAGACCACGGCAACCTTGCCGGCCATCATCGTGTCGGTGGCGCGACGGATCCCGTCAACGAGCGATTCCTTACAGCCGTATTTGTTGTCGAATTTCGACTTGGTCACGCTGTCATTCACGTTGATCGCCGGGAACGGCAGGTGGCCTTTCTCCATCATCTGATAGAGGCGGTGCACACCGGTTGTGGTTTCTTCGGTCACGCCCTGGATCATGTGACGCTGCTTGACGAACCAGCCGGGACTTTCCGCGATGCGCTTGCGGATCTGCGCAAACAGCGCCTCTTCCTCTTCCGAAGTCGGCACGGCGATCAGATCGTCTTCACCTTCTTCAACCCGTGCGCCCATTAGAATGTAGAGCGTCGCGTCGCCACCATCGTCGAGGATCATGTTGCAGCCGCCATCTTCAAAATGGAAGATCCGGTCGCAGTAGTCCCAGTACTCCGGCAGGGTTTCACCTTTGACGGCAAAGACCGGGACGCCCGCCTTGGCGATCGCGGCCGCAGCGTGGTCCTGGGTCGAGAAGATGTTGCACGAGGCCCAGCGAACTTCGGCGCCCAGATGAGCCAGCGTTTCGATCAGAACGGCCGTCTGGATCGTCATGTGCAGCGACCCGGCAATACGCGCGCCTTTGAGCGGTTTGCTGTCGCCGTATTCGTCCCGCAGCGCCATCAGGCCCGGCATTTCGGTTTCGGCAATGTCCAATTCTTTGCGGCCAAAAGCGGCCAAGGAAATGTCT
>JBCCVT010000176.1:0-6521 GCA_039195015.1 Pseudomonadota bacterium | reverse complement strand
CCGATGCTGCGTGGGCTGATTGCGCAAAGGCTGGTCCGCCGCATTTGCAGCGATTGCGCCCGCCCGCGCGACGTAACGCATGCTGAGGCCGCAATGGTGAATGGCCAGCTTGCAGTGGGTGAAACGATGCTGGCGGGAAACGGATGCGCGGCCTGCGACGGCACCGGTTTTCGGGGCCGCGTTGCGCTTTACGATCTGGTTCGGGTGACCCCCGATATCGAAGCAATGATCGCCGAGGGTGCGACCGAGGCCGATCTAAATGCCGCTGCACAGCGGCAATCGCCCGGTCTTCTGGGTGACGGCATCGCCAAGATACGTCAAGGCCTGACAGTTCCGGCCGAGGTTGCGCGTGTGATCCTTGATCCCGGCACGAGCCCCTTGCCATGACCCGCTTTCGATACCGTGCCGTTGATGGGACAGGCGCGATGCATCGCGGATCGATCGAGGCAGAAAGTCTCGCCGATGCGCGCGTGCGTCTGCGCCGCCAAGGTTTTCTGGCAGTGTCGCTAAGTGTCGCTTTTTTGGGTGCGGGTTTCGGAGCGGCGCAGATTTTCGGCCCAATGGCGCGTGTTACTGCGACGGACATCGCGATTTTCACCCGGCAGATGGCCACGCTCATTTCCAGTGGCGTGCAGGTCGAGGCCGCGTTGTCTGCGGTAGCCGACCAATCCGCGCCTCGGCTGGCCGCGCTGAGCCGTGCGGTGCGCACGGACATCCTGAATGGAGGCAGCCTCCACGCAGCATTGGGACAACAAGGCGGCCGGCTTGACCGCTTCTATGTCACATCGGTTCGGGCGGGCGAACGCGCCGGGCGCCTGGGTGAAGTGCTGAGCCATCTGGCCGATCACGTCGAAACCGCGCAACGCCATCGCCAGACTATAACGCTCGCGTTGATCTACCCTGCGATCCTAATCGTGGTGTCCGTCGCTGTCGTGGTGGCACTGCTGATCTTTGTGTTGCCCGACATTGTCCGGGTCTTTGCCGCGCGCGGTGCCGAGCTGCCACCGCTGACCAAGGCAATGATTGCGGTAAGCCGCGTGATCTCGGGCTACGGTCCGGTCATATTGCTTCTTTTGGCAGTGATCGGCGCTGGCCTGGCGGTGCTGTGGCGCCGACCAGACACGCGGCGGATCTGGCACCGAGCGGTTTGGCGCATCGGTCTGGCCCGCCAGATCGTGCTGGTCCAGTTCACCGGTACGATGTCGACCCTGACCCAAAGCGGTGTTCCGCTGACCGAAGCCCTTACCGCCGCGACAGCCACGGTTGGCAATCTGGAGGCGAGAGCATGCTTTGCGGATGTCGCCAGCGAGGTGCGCAAAGGCACGTCCCTGTCGCGCGCATTTGCGGCGTATGACGCCTTTCCGCCGATGATGATCACGATGATTTCAAGCGGCGAAGCCAGCGGTCGGTTGCCGGCCATGCTGGGTCGGTTCTGGGCCGATCAGTCGCAAAGCCTGCAGGCGCGGATCAAGGCATTTGTTGGACTGGTCGAGCCTTTGGTCCTGTTGGCAATGGGTGGGATCGTGATGCTGCTGGTGCTGGCCATACTGTTGCCCATCATCAACCTCAACACACTGGTTGGGTGATGTCCACGGACTGCTTGAATTGGAGAAAGGGGAGCGAGACACATGAGCAAAATCAACTCCACGAGCCGTCGCCGGTTTTGCCTGAGCCTTGTGAGCCTGCCGGTTCTGGCGGGTTGCGGCGCGGGCACAAGGCCGGCCACGCAACCGAAATCCCAGGCGCCATCGGGTCGGGTTGCGATGTTGTTACCGCTTTCGGGACCGCGCGCCGGATTGGGACAAACAATGGCCAAATCCGTCTGGCTTGCCGAGGATCTGAGCGCGGCGTTAACCCGTGCCAAGGTGTTTGATGCGGGCGATACGACCGCAACTGCCGCAGCGGCAGCCTCCGATGCCGTGGCGGCGGGCGCGGATGTGATCATCGGGCCGCTCTTTCGGGACCAGGTGCCGTCGGTGCTAGAGGCCGCAGGCCGCGTACCGGTGCTGACCTTGTCCAACGACACAGCACTTGCGGGTCAAGGCGCATGGGTGTTTGGCGTTACGCCCGAACAATCCGCGCGCGCGGTTCTGCGCTATGCCAAGGACGCGGGCGGGGGTCGCATCACGATGCTGGAAACCGGAGGTGCCTTGGGCGCACGGGCGCAGGCCGCGCTGTCGGCCGGTGCCGAGGCAGCCAGATCATCGATTCTGACGTCGGTTCCAGCGCGCACAACCCCCGCCGAGATGCGGGTCGCGCTCCGGCGTGCCGCCGGCGGCACATTGCCGGACATTCTCTATGTGCCAACTGCGGGCGCACCCGCCCTGGAACAGGCTGTGGCGGCGGTCGGCGCTGGCGTAACGACGATCGGATCGCTGCAGTGGTCCGGCCTGCCCAAGGTGCAGTTTAAACGTCTCGACAAGGCTTGTTTCACCGGGCCTGATCCGCAGCGGTTTGACCGGTTATCGGCAAGCTTCCAGGCCCGGTTGGACGAGGATATGGGCGTGATCGGAGCGCTGGCGGTTGATGCTCTGGCCTATGCACAGACCGCTGGTCCCGGCCTGATCCAGCGACAACCGGTCGAGGGATTGCTGGGCGCGACCCAGTTTCGCCGTGACCGAACCTGCGCACGCAACCTGTCGGTACTGCGCATCAACGGCGGCAGCGTCGTGCGGGTGGCATGACCGGTCGTTCTGGCGTGGTTGGTGTCACTCTGATCGAGGTGCTCGCCGCACTTGCGGTGTCGGCGATGATCGGGGTGGCGGGCTTTACCCTTTTGGATGGGGTGACGCGCCAGGATGAGCGGTTGAGCGGCCGGATCGACCGCATCGCCGCTCGCGACCGCGCATTTCTGCTGCTGTCACGCGACGCCGCCACGGCCCTGAGTGCAGAACTGACCGACGCGGTTGGACTTCAACTGATCGGTCATGACTATGTGGCGATCTGGCACACCGACATGGGCGGATTGCGCCGACGGCTCGACTGGGGTGATGGGCGCGTTGTCATGCAACCTCTGCTGGACGAGCCTGTAGAACTGAGTTTCCATCCAGAAACGCAACGCGCCGCCGTCTTGACCCTGTCCGATGCCGGAATCCGCCGTGTGATCCGTCTTCCGAACCCGTTCATACCATGACCCGGCGCGGGGATCAGGGGGTGAGCCTGCTGAACGTTCTGGTTGTCGTGGCGGCCAGTGCGGGCCTTGTGCAGGTCATGCTGACGGGGCAGGAACGTGCGCTTGACCGGTTGTCGGACACGCAAGACCTCGTTCAGGCGAGGTCGCTGGCCGAGGCCGGCGTGACCTCGGTGGCCGTTGCGCTGCGCCGTGATCTGGTCGAAGCGCCCGAGAGCGACCATGCGGGCGAGACCTGGATGCAGGCGGCGCAGGATCCGATCCAGTTCGATTTCGGAACGTTCGCGGTAACGGCCGAGGATCTTCGCGGGCGCTTGGACCTAAACGCGCTTGGACCCGCACGATTGGCCGAGCTGCGCGTCTTTGCGAGCCTGCTGGCGCAATTGGATCTGCCCGAAACCTTGGCGGCGGAAATCGCGCGAGCTATCGCGGCGGACGGCCCGATTGCCGCCCTGCGCGATCTGGAGCGCACGGGACTGTCGCAAGAGGATCTCGCACGCCTCGCCCCGCATGTAACGGCCCTGCCAACCCGGTATCCAGTGAACCTCAATGCCGCGACCGAACCGTTGCTGGCCGCGCTCTTTTCTAACCCAGCGGCTGCGCGCAGCCTGATTGCGCGGCGCAAGGCCAGAGGGATGCTCGATCGGTCTGATCTTGCGGCGTTCGGTCTCGCTTTGCCACCGTTGGCGGGCTTCACCTCGGATGCTTTTGCCGTCACCGCATCTGCCGCAGTCGGCGATAGCCATAGCACGCTGGTGCGACACATTCTGCGCGATGTTGAGACAGGCGAAATCGTCATCCTTCCAGGGTACTGAGAACGCAAAACCGCCGCCGATCAGCACCGGCGACAGTCTGTTTTTGAGGATGGAATGCTTCAGAGTTCGACCGGATCCTGCATCAGCTGGACCTGCAATCCGGAATTGGCGACATCAACCGGTGTATCGTTCAAACCCTGGTTGAAGGCCTGCTGGAATACCGTGCCAAACGAGGCGACGATATCTTCCATCGTCCCTGCGCCACCTCCGCCGCCACAGGCACCTAGCCCGGTCAGAAGAGCGCCACAAATCACCAGACGAAGGCCAAACGTGTTCGGGGTCATGTTCGACATCAGATCAGTTCCCCGGCGCGAGCGGACCGTTGGGCGAACCCGGAACCGGCGAATTGAGGTAAGGGAAGGCATTCTGCAGCTCGGCCGCAGCGATCGGCGCACCATCGGTCAGGGCGACCGTCCCGATCGGGGCATCCTCAGGCGCGCAAAGACCGAGGTTCACCAGATCGCTCTCGCTGTCTTCCTCGGCGCCCTCAACACCCAGCTCGGCGCCAAGCGGCACGGGATGGCATAGCGCGCCCATGGCCACGCGCAGAATGATGTCAATCACGTCATCCCCCGGTCTACGCCCATTGGGGAAACCCGCGAGATCCTCGGCCACAACTCCAAAGCTGTTCTGCGCATTGCGCGGCGTTGCAGGGACCGCCGTGTTCAGCCGCATCATCTCGGCCGCGACCACGTTCTGTGGCTGGTTCAACCCGGGAAAGCCGGTCAGAAACGCGGCGACCAGATCGTTCCGGGGAAGGTTTTTTGGGGCGAGGTTGTTGTCCATGCCCAGATCCGGTCCGAACAAAAGTTCGACCAGACGCGGGAGGGTCGGGTTTGTGACGTAGGTTGCAAAGCTCGCATCATCGATCGGCTCGGACCCATTGAATCGATCCTTGTCGGTGATCCCGATCACAACCTCGTTCACCAACGGCGTCGACAGGCGCGATTGCTGCACCAGCGCGCCACCCACGCGCGAGGTGTCCTCGTAGCTTGGGCTGGGATTCTCCAGCTCGGCCTGCGCCAGGCTTGAAGAGGTCCATGCGCCGATGACCGGATCTTCGCCCGCCGTGATGCAGGATATCGGCAGCTCGAGCGCCAGCGTGCTCACGTTGACCTTGCCGAACAGGTCGTCATTGTCGCGGCTTTGGGTGATGCCTCCGTCAAATCCGCCACCATCACCCGCACCCGGTGCGCTGTCGCCTTCGATCGGTACAAAGTTGATAAGGTCGAAAACCTCGCCCAGGTTCAGGGCAAAGGCTTCGGCACGTTGACCGACAAAGACGCGCCCTGGCAGGTCGCACCCCGGCAGGGAGATGTCATAGATGTACTGGTTTGCATAAGCGTCGTAATCCGGGAGCGTTTTCAGACCCACATGGTCGATCGGCTTGGTGAAACGCGTGCTGCCCGAACCCGATTGCGTCACCGCGCTGCGGGTGCCACTGCGGCGGTCACCTTCGATGAGCGTCAGTGTGTAGCTCTCGAACTCGTTCAGAAGTGACTGATCATTGGCGAGGATCGGGCCGGCGTATTTCAGCGGGATCGCCACGTTCTCGCCGCCGATATCCAAACCGATCCCGGCGCCGTCATTGGCCAGCTGGTTTTCGAAATCGAACTGGAACGTCAGATCCTCGATCGCATCGCCATCATTGTCGATATGGATCTCGTAGATGCCATCGGCATCCATCGTGTAATAGCTCGGGCCCCCGTAATTGACCTGCAAAGGCTGATAATTTGCGAGCAACGTTACATAGTCTTCGCGGCCGGGCTCGTAGCTGCGGAAAAGGTAAAAGTCGGTGCCGTCCACTTTGGGGTGTTCCGTGATCGCGGGCGCTTCGCGGTGCGACGAGGCAAGCGTGGGCCCAGAAGCTGCCGTCAGAGCGGCAAGCAAAGCCGTGCTGATCGACAACGCGTGTTTCATTTTCATCTCGTGTCCTTTTCAGATCGGATTGCGCATGGCGATCCCGGTCGCAAAAGACGGATCCCTTGCGTCAAACGCCATACGACAGCGGATATCCAGCCCTGGTGCGTAGACCGCCTTGGGAGAGAGATCAGGTGCTGCAACAGGCAAGACGAGGCGGGGGGAGAAAAAGTTTCAGGCCTGAAACAGAAACCCGTCCTGCCCCGTATCTCCTGCCAGAACAAAGGTCAAAAGGCGGAAGGTCAGGGCAATGTGGGCAGAAATCACGCTGGTGGAATGGGCAGGGACAGTGACGATCGCGCCGCTCTTGGCCTGGTTGTGTGTCACCGACATGCGCAGTTTTCGAATTCCGGATGCGGCAAGCCTGACGCTGATCGTTTTCGGGCTCGTCAGCAGCTTTTGGTTGCGCTTGACGGATCCCGCGGACGCGCTGCTGGGCGCGACGTTGGGCTACGGCGTCTTCGCGGCGCTTGGTGCAGCCTATGTGGCGCGCCACGGCGAAGAAGGCCTGGGCCTTGGCGATGCCAAGCTCTTGGGGGCGGCAGGGGCCTGGCTCGGCTGGCGCGACCTGCCGATGCTGGTTGCGCTTGCCGCGGTTTCGGCGCTGGTCTTCGCCCTGCTGATCCGCAGCCGCCGGGTCGCGTTCGGACCCTGGT
>JBCCVT010000175.1:0-6538 GCA_039195015.1 Pseudomonadota bacterium | reverse complement strand
GGCATCGACCATCGGCAGGCGGGATTCGTGGCCGGCCACGCCGCATGCAAGCTGGGCTATCGTCGGCCTGCATTTGTGGGTGCGCCACGTGGTCAGGATACCCGCGCCGACAAGCGGCTGGAGGGGCTCCGGTTGGCGTTTGACGGCCCGGTCGCGGCAATGCGCGTCGACGAAGATAACTCCTACCTGGCGGGCCATGCCGGGACGCTTGACCTTCTTGAACAGGACCCGCGCCCGGATATCGTGTTCTATCTGAATGATCATTTGGCTTTTGGCGGGCTCATGGCTTGCATGGCGAGCGGTATTGAAAGCCCGCGCGATATCGGTCTTGTCGGGTTCAACGCGCTGGATGTGACGACGGTGCTTCCGGTGCCGCTCAGTACTATTAGAACGCCTCGCCGGCTGATCGGCGTCACCGGTGCGCGCAATCTCCTGGCCCGAATAAATGGCGTTTCGCCAGACCCTGTGGTCCGTCTTCCGGTGGAACTGGTGCAAGGCGCAACAACGCGCTTGCAATAGCATCTGCGCCTGCGGGATAGTCGCTGTTAACGATACCAAACAGGCGACTTAATGCCAAAACCCCCAAAAATGGCCGATATTGCCAAGGCCGCGGGCGTGTCACCAATGACCGTGTCGCGGGCCTTTCGCAGGGATGCTTCGGTTGGCGAGAAGACGCGCGAGAAGATCCTGCAGATCGCAGAGGAATTGGGGTACGTCTTTGACAGCACCGCGTCGAACCTGCGGTCGCAACGTACGGGGTTTGTCGCGGTCACGATCCCGTCGCTGAACAACGCAAACTTTGCTGACACTGTGCGCGGATTGAACGAGGCGCTGCAGTCGCACGATTTGCAGCTTTTGCTTGGCTACACCGACTACAACGTCGAGGCCGAAGAACGTCTGGTCGAGCAACTCTTGCGCCGCAGGCCCGAGGCGATTGTCGTCACCGGCGGACGCCATACCGAACGCTGCCGCCGGCTGTTGCAGAATGCCGGCATTCCGGTTGTCGAGACATGGGACATCCCCGAGGCACCGATCGGCCATGCGGTCGGATTCTCGAACGCGGATGCGATGGCACAGATGGTTGAGCATCTGCATGGCTCGGGCGCGCGGAGGATGGCTTTTGTCGGCGGTGATGACAGGGGTGACACTCGCGGCGCAGACCGTCGGCGTGGCTTTGTCGCGGCGGCGCGTCGATTGGGCGTTGATCACCGTTTGCTGGCGCTTGGCCCTCCGCCGGTGTCGATGCGCGAAGGGTGCAAGGCGATGGCCGAGATCCTGGATGATCCCGATCCGGTCGATGCGGTGATCTGTGTGTCCGATCTCGCGGCCTTTGGTGCGCTCAGCGAATGTCAGAGACGCAATGTCCGCGTCCCCGAAGACATCATGATCGCGGGCTTTGGCGGGTTCGATATCGCCGAAATCGCTGTGCCGGCCTTTTCGACCATCGACGCGCATTCATTCGAGATCGGGATGCAGGCGGGAACGCTGCTGGCGTCGCTGCTGCGCGGCGGCGGTGATTTGGACCGGGGGCGGGTGATCCAACGTATCCGGCCGACCCTGAAAATCTCGCGTTCAACCGCGGCGCGCGGATGATCCAGCCCGGCCGATGTGGCCGGACCGGATCCAGATCGTCTGATCAGCGGCTGAGCGCGCCGACGCCCGAGAACCGGAATGCTTCCTGTTCAAGCGCGTCGATTTCTTCGGCGCTCATCTGATCGTGGGCCACGGTGATGCGGCCGAGGAAGACCAATGGCAGCTCTTCGGCGCGGCCTTCCAGATCTGCCTTGATCGCCTCGGCTGTAGCCGCGCCCACGTCATCGCCCATACGCATGGGTGTCGCGTCCAGTTCGCCCCGACGGATCGCGTCGAGCTCAAGCCCAGTACCACCCCAGCCGGTGGAAAAGACCTCCTTTTCCTTGCCCATCGACACCTGCGCCTCGACGCTGCCCATGGCCATGGCGGTGTTCGCGTTGTGGATGATCGTGGCCTCCGGGTAGGCCTGCAGGATGAGGCTGGTGCCTTCGAACCCGCCTTCGCGCTGGTATTCACCATAGTGCTCATAGGCGGTGGTCCAGTTGCCTTTCTCTTCCACACAGGCCTTGAAGTCACCCGACCGCTGATTGTCGGTGATCCCGGGGATCCCGCGGTTCATCGCCATGGTGACGTCATTGCCCAGCCGTTCGAGCATGTAGTCACACATCACAAGTGCGCCGGCGGCCGAGGAGAAATCGAACCAGGCATCGGGCTGGTTCCCAAGATCCTTGAGCGGGGTATGGAACGCCCAGACATAGGTCGAAAACCCGTCATTCGCAGCCAGCTTGTCGATGTTGTCCGCCTGAATGGCCAGCTCCGAGGGCCCGAAGATAACGTAGTCATAGAGATCGGCATCCTGTTCGACCTGGTTGGCATAGGTCGACTGCAGCGAGTGTTCGATCTGGCGACTGGCGAATTCGGTCGTTTCATACTGAATGCCCAGTTCATCCAGGCGCTTGGTCATCGCCAGATAGTTGCGCGCCCAGAAATCCGACGTGTCGGCGGACGGGTAGATCAACGCGATCTGGATCGGGTTGTCCTGCGTGCCGGCATAGGGTGTCGCGGCCGATCCGACCACGGCCTGCAAAGCCTCAAGCTTGCCATCGGCATTCACCTCACCCGGGACCCAATAGTCGCGATCCTCGATGCCCGGCAGCTCTTTCAGCGGCAAGGTGCTGTGCCCATCGGCCCAGGCCATGCCCGCGCAGAGCAGACCCGTGGTTGCCATCAGCGTTGTTACAGTCTTCATTATGGTTCCTCCCTAGTGCAAACCGGTGTGGCGTGACGGCGCCGTTGAAGACAGAGGCGCCATCACGAAATTAATTTTGGATCAGCCGCTTGGCACAGGGTCGCCAGCCAACACGGCGCCGAGTGCGAGCAGGATGATCAACAGGCCGATGAGAGCCGCGCTGAAGCGCATGAGCTTCTGGCCCTCGGGTGTGTACAGACCTGCAAACAGGCCCTTGGCACCGTCACGGTCTTTCTTCTGCATCCAGGTGTAGAGCGCGACCGAGCTGACGATCACGACGCCCGATGCCACCGATTGCCAGAAAAATTCAATCCGCAGGGTGACAAGCGCATTGATCATCATCGACAACAGCAATACGCCCGCGAACGATCCCAGCATCGACGCCCGTCCACCAAATAGCGAGGTACCGCCGACAACCACCGCTGCGATGACATGCAGGTTGAAATAGGGGGCCGAGGTCGCCTGGATCGCGTTCAACTTTCCGGTCAGCATCACGCCCGCCAGAGCCGCGCAGGCGCCCATAAGCACGTACGCGTAGATCTTGTGCCGATCGACCGCGATACCGGTCATCTCGGCGGCTTCGGGGTTTGATCCGATGGCGACCGTGTAGCGTCCGAAATAGGTGCGCTTGAGCAACCAGTAACCGACGATCATCGTGGCAATGCCAATGACGACCGGCACCGGCACAAAGCCGGGTATCTTGCCGCGCCCGATCTCGGTGATGAGATCGGGGAAGCGTGCCAGAACCAGGCCCTTGGCGATCACCAGCGCAAATCCGCGATAGACCAGATCCATCGCCAGCGTGCCGATCAGATCGGGAACTTTGAACCGGGTGATAACCAACCCGTTGATCAGACCCATCGTTGCGCCAAGTGCGAGGGCAATCGGCATCGCGACCCATGCCGGAAAGCCGTATTGCTTGATCAGAAAGGCCATTAGGATGCCGGAAAGAGCCGCTATCGAGCCAATTGACAGATCGATACCCCGCTGGGTTATGACGAACGTCATAGCCATCGCCATTGGCATGTAGAGTGCTGCGTCCAGAAGGATCAGGTTCAGGTTGGTGATCCGGAAATACCGGGCCGGTTCGGCGATACCCATGAAGAGCAGGATCGCAAGGATCATGACCATCGGACCGATGATGGCCAGATAGGGCTCGAGCCTTTCCTGCAGGGACTTGGTTTCGATGCCGGTGGATGCTGTGCTCATGGTTTTGTCCTCAGGCCGCTTCTTCTGCGCCGACAATCAGGCCCAGAACCTCTTGTTGGGTGCTCGCGGCCGTTTTCACGACCCCGGCGCAGCGCCCGCGCCGCTGCACGTGCACCCGATCCGACACCTGGAACACGTCGTCCAGAGAGTGGCTGATCAGGATCACGGCAAGCCCCTGTTCCTTAAGCGTCTCGATCAGATTTAGCGTGCGCGCCGTTTCCTGCGGGCCAAGGGCGGCGGTGGGTTCATCCATCACCAGCACGCGCAAACCCTCGTGATAGACCGCGCGCGCGATCGCGACGGCCTGACGCTGACCGCCGGACAGGCTTTCGGTCGGCGCATCAAGCGACTTGAGCTTGACCCCCAGACGCTCCATCAGGACGCGTTCGGTTTCCTCGCGCATCCGCTTGTTGTCGAGCATTGTGATGCCCGCAAAACTTGTTGTCAGCTCGTTGCCCAGGAACATGTTCGACGCGGGGTCCAGGTGGTCGGCAAGTGCGAGCGTCTGGTAAACCGCGTCGATCCCTTGAGCGATCGCGTCAGAATGGCTGTTGAGCACGAGCGGCTCGCCCGCGATGGTCATCGATCCGGCAGTCGGCTGGTAGACCCCGGTCAGGATCTTGATCAGCGTCGATTTGCCCGCGCCGTTATCGCCGACAATCGCCAGGACCTCGCCCGCATAGGCGTCCAGATCCACATCCGCCAGCGCCGTGACGCCACCGAATTTCTTGGTGATCGAACGCATTGAAACCAAAGGCGTATCGGTCATCAGTTGTTTCCTTTCCTATGCGCGGGTTGGGGCTTTGGGTAGCGTGGCCGCCCCGACGGATCAGGGCAACCACGCCGGGGGAGAGACCTATTTGCCCCAGATCTCGCGATACTGGTCGCGATAACCGTTGCCCGGGTCGAAGATGTTGTTTTCGCCACCGTCGAAACTGATGTTATCCGCCGTCACCACATGCAGCGGTGACGTGTAGCCGGACCAGTCCTCGCCCTGGATCGCACGGTTCAACTCGTCCACAAGCTGCCAGCCCTGCAGGTTCAGCGGCTCGGCCACGGTCACAGACTGGTACTGGCCCGCCCGGATGCGCTGATAGGCGCTTTCCGAGCCATCCCCGGCGGCAACGGCCTTGGGGTTGGCATCGCCCTTGATCCCGGCTGCGGCCAAAGACGGGCCCATGAAGTCGAAATAGATGTCGTTGATCGCCAGCGAATGCGTCCACGCGTCACCATGACGTTGCAGCAGGGCGGTGGTCAGCGTCGGCATCCTGTTCGAGGTATCCGCGATTGGCGTGTCGACATATTCAAGCACCTTGCCGCCGAGGGCTTCGATCTCTTCCTTGATGCGGTCCGCCTTGGCGATTGCGATGGCATAGGTCGAGTCGGTGAAAATCACCACGCCCGGTTCGCCACCCGCATCGGCGAAGGCCCACTGCGCCGCAGCTGCCGAGACCTCCATCGCGTCAGTCGAGACGTTGGTGAAGAGTCCGGTATCGGGATCGGGGCCAATCACCGGCCCGGCATGCCAGCTGACCATCGGGATGCTGGCGGCCTTTGCCTGCTCCAGCGCCGCCTGCTGTTCAACCGCATCAAACCCATTGATGATGATTCCACTGGGCTTGAGCGCCAGCGCCTGACCGAACGCGGCTGTGCGGCCCTGGATCGATCCCGCGCCGTCCAGAACGCGGACATCCCAGCCAATGGCTTCCACTGCCTCTTCGACGCCGTTTGTGACGCCAAGAATGCCGCCGTTTTTCATATCTCCAGCCAGCACCACGATAGTAATGCCCTCGGCTGCAACCGGACCCGATTTGGGGCCGTCCCATTCGGTCTTTTGCCCTGCGTGCTTCTGTACCGCCTCCATGGCCTCGGACACGGCGTCCGCCGCCAACGGGCCGGCCAGTCCGGTGGCGAGTGTGGCCGCGCCGGCCAGCATGAGTGAACGTCTCAACATAGGGTCCTCCTCCCTGTTTTCATTTGACCTATTGCGTGTTCGCGCCCTTGCGGCGCTGCGCATAGCCTGCGATGCCGATCGCGATCAGCAGCGTGACACCGTTGAACATCGGTTCGACCCAGAACGAACCGCCGAATTGCTGAATGCCCGAGATCCCGACCGCGAGGATCGCAACGCCAACAATGGTGCCAAAGACGTTGACGCGGCCCGGTTTGATCGTTGTCGATCCCAGAAAGGCGCCCACAAGGGCGGGCAGCAGGAATTCCAACCCGACGCTGGCTTGGCCGATCCGCAATTTCGACGCCAGGATCACGCCTGTGAGGGCAGTTAGAAAACCCGAGCTCATAAACGCGCCGATGACATATTTGCGGGTGGGGATGCCGTTCAACTGCGCGGCGCGCTGATTGGCGCCGATGGCGTAAAGATACCGACCGACGGGCGTGTATTCGAGCACGATCCACAGAAAGAGTGTGATCGCCGCGACGTAGAAGCCGGTGATGGGCAGCCCAAAGACAAAGGTTCCGTTGATCGCGTAAAACCCGTCCGGCAGGACGCCCACCATCTGCCGCCCACCCGTGTGCCAGAGCGCCAGC
>JBCCVT010000174.1:0-6572 GCA_039195015.1 Pseudomonadota bacterium | reverse complement strand
CTTCGGCAATGCGGATGTGGCACAATACGCGGATGACCCGGTTGTCGACCGCTTCTCCCGCTGCGCGCCCGAAATCATGTACTGGCCCTGGCGCAGCGCGATGTTCAAAACGCTCTACCGCAATGACGGCACCTATCGAAGTCTCGGGGTCCATCGTCCGCGCAACCCCGACCCAGATCGACTGGACCTTGCGCGGTGGTTCGATGGCAACGGTCGCGACCTGCCCGAAGAGTTTCGCAGACGGCGGATCTTTTCCCCTTTTGGGCGACCGAACTACCGTCTTGCCCAGTTGAACCACTACCCTTTGGGCTCCAAGGCCTGTTTCCTCTTGAAACGGGATCGTGGGCGCGCGGTGCATTCCGACCACGACCTCGGGATGGATTACTGGGTCGAGCGCAACTTCAACACCGACACGGACCTGTCGATCAAACGCTACGCCGACCGCAGCCACGCCCGGCGCGAGGAATTGTTGCAAGATCCGGAACTGTCGCGGCTCCATGCCCGCGCTGTTGCCTGGCGGCATATGCGGTTTGAGACGCTGATGGAGCAGGAAGACTACCGCGCGCTCTACGGACGCCTGCTAGGGACGCCGGGGTCTGTTCCGTTGGGCGAGGCTGAGGCGCGCGTGCTTTTGCACCACGCGATGAAAGCGCGCGCCGCGCAGGAAGGCACGGACTGACCGGTTCTCGTAACGTGTCTGACAAACAGGGCTTGGCCGCGGAAAAACAGGCGAAATCGCGGTCCAGACGCGGAAAAGCCGGGCGTTGGCATGAAGCGGGAAAGAGGCGTGCATTACCGATTTCCGTGCCGCCCCGTGAACCGCTGGTTTATGGTCTCGCACGTCAGAAATCCCGTCCCAAAAACCTCCTCGAAACCACCGCACCGCCGACGGTTTCAGACAGGACTGAAACGCTGCCTTTGCATTGACCTTGTACCGCAATTGCGACAGAACCATCCGTCGATGCACGATTTCGGAGGGCCGGCACAATGGAGGAAGATCTCGCGATGCTTGACGCATCGCTGGCCGGCCTCGATCTACAGGACTGGAAAGAGCGGATCATCGATATCGCCGATGACCTTGGTCATTACCAGTCGCTTGGCGAACGCCATTTCTCGACCTTCCTGGAGTTTGGCCGCACGCTGCTGGTCACGTTCGAAACAGTCGACAGCATCCGCGCGCAGGGCAAGTCGGGACACCCGTTGGGCTTTGGTCTCGCGCGCAAGACCGGATGGTCGCACCTGTCCTTTATTTCGATAGGCGACACCTGGTTTCGCGAAGACAAGGTTTATCGCTATGTTGATCGGCTGATCGATGACGGGTTCTTTGAAACCTTCGACCGCGTAATCTTCTACGGCGCGCAATCCTGCGGCTATGCGGCCGCTGCCTTTTCGGTGGCCGCGCCCGGCGCGACGGTGATCGCGGTTCAGCCGCAGGCCACGCTCGACCCCGCGCTGACCGAATGGGACACGCGCTTTCCCCAGATGCGCCGGACGTCCTTTTGTGATCGCTACGGTTATGCCCCCGACATGGTCGAGGCGGCGGACCGGGCTTTTGTGATCTACGACCCTTACGTCATCCACGATGCCATGCACGCCGCCCTCTTTCGCGGCAGCAATGTCGAAAAGCTTCGGCTGCGTTGCCTTGGCGACCGGATCGAGCATCACCTGACAAACATGGGGATTCTGTCGAACACGCTCTACCTTGCCGCCGAAGACACGCTCACGCGCGAGAACTTCTTCGCGCTCTACCGGATCCGGCGCAAGTATCGCGGCTTTCTGCTGAACCTGCTGGCGCGCACCAACGCCAAGAACCGGATCCAGCGGTCGCTCATCCTGTGCGAATACGTGACTGCGCGTTTCAAATCGCCCGCCTTTCGCAAACGTCTGGAGGAGTTGCGTCAGCAACTTGCGGACGCGCGCCAATCAGAAATTCTGGTCAAACACCCAAGAGCCGAAGCCGGTGCCGGTGCCGACGTCGGTACATGACCCAGACCCACAGGCTGACGAAAGGCGTCCGCCATCCGGCCTCGATCTCGAGATGGTCAACCAGGCGGGCGCCGAACTCGGTCGCCTCGACGTGAACATCATGGATCAGTTTCTGCACCCCCATCCCGTCTTCGATCGACCGGATGTGCCGCGCCGCCGGATCGCAAAGCGCCACGTGCATGCGATAGGGCTGGTTCGGCAGGATTCCAAACAGCGAGACATCGACATCGATCGTCTGGCCTTCGCGCACCGGTCCCGACGGAAGATGCGCAAATTGCACCATCGGTTTGTTCACCACATCCAGCGCATCCAGATCGGCGGCCAGAGCGAACAGTCGGTCGGGCTCGACCGGGTAGTCATGGGTGAATTCGAGATGTCGTGTCATGCTGCCTCGTGCGACGTTCCCAGCCTGCGCCGCATCGCGCGCCGTTGGAACCGCGCAAATCGTCTCGCCCCATTGGCTTGGGCATCGGGGATGTGTAAGCGGGACGCATGAACAAGACCCTGACGATGTGTCGCCCAGACGATTGGCACCTGCATTTGCGCGATGGCGCGGTGCTCAAGGCCGTACTCCCCGAATCCGCGCGCCACTTTGCCCGTGCGATTATCATGCCGAACCTCGTTCCTCCGGTCGTGACGGGTGCCGATGCGGCGGCATATCGTGACCGAATCCTCGCCGTTTTGCCCAAGGATTTGGCATTCGAGCCGCTGATGACGCTTTATCTGACGGAAGACACCGATCCAGATGACGTCGCCGCCGCCCATGCCAGCGGATTGGTGACCGCCGTGAAACTGTACCCGGCGGGCGCGACCACCAATTCGTCGAGCGGCGTGCGCGATTTCGACCGGGTACGACCCGTGCTTGAGCGGATGGCCGAGATCGGCCTGCCCCTATGCGTGCACGGTGAGGTGACCGACCCGGAGATCGACATCTTCGACCGAGAGGCGGTGTTCATCGACCGTGTGCTCGATCCGATTCGCAAGGCCACGCCGGGCCTGCGCGTCGTCATGGAGCATATCACTACGGCTGGCGCGGTGGACTATGTCCAGACCGCGCAAGCCGATCTCGCCGCCACGATCACCACGCACCACCTGGTGATCAACCGCAACCATATCCTGGTGGGTGGGATCCGGCCGCATTACTATTGCCTGCCGGTGGCCAAACGCGAGGCACATCGACTGGCGCTGGTCTCGGCCGCGACCTCGGGCGATGACCGGTTCTTTCTTGGAACCGACAGCGCGCCGCACGTGGACCCGCTGAAAGAGACCGCTTGCGGCTGTGCAGGCTGTTTCACGGCGACAAACACAATGTCGATCCTGGCCGAGGTCTTCGACCGCGAAGACGCGCTTGACCACCTTGAAGGGTTTGCGTCGCGCAATGGCCCGGCCTTCTACCGCTTGCCGGTAAATTCGGACACGATCACGCTGACCAAAGGCGACCCCGTTTCGTACCCGGCCAAGATTGACACCCAAGACGGCCCGGTCACTGTCTTCGACCCTGGCTTTCCCCTCCACTGGCGTGTCAGCTGACCCGCAACCCGAACCCCGAGGATGTCTCGTATGATCCCGTCCAGCTATCCCGACGCCACCGAAATTGCCCGCCTGAGCGCGCGGATGCTGCTTGAGGTCGAAGCGGTGCATCTGAACGCAAAAGAACCGTTTACGCTCGCCAGCGGCCTGCCCTCGCCCACCTATATCGATTGCCGCAAACTGATCTCGTTCCCGCGCATCCGGTCGACGCTGATGGATTTCCTCACCGTCACGGTGATGCGCAGTGCCGGCTTCGAAGCCTTCGACAATGTCGCAGGCGGCGAGACCGCTGGCATCCCGTTTGGCGCGCTGGTGGCCGAACGGATGGGCCTGCCGATGACTTATGTGCGCAAAAAACCCAAGGGCTACGGCAGAAATGCGCGCATCGAAGGTGTCATGTCTGAAGGACAGCGGGTGCTGCTGGTCGAGGATCTGACCACCGATGGCGGGTCGAAACTCAGCTTTGTGGATGCCATCCGCGACACCGGCGCCACCTGCGCCCACACTGCGGTGATTTTCTACTACGGCATATTTCCCGAGACGATCCGCACACTTGGCGATCACGGGGTGACGCTGCACCACCTCTGCACCTGGTGGGACGTGCTGGCCGAGGCGAAACTGTCCGGCGCATTTGACAGTGACACGATCGCCGGTGTCGAGGCATTCTTACAGGACCCCCGCGCCTGGCAAGCGGCCCACACGGCCACCTGAATTCATCCACCGGGCTCGGGAAAACTCCCCGACTCGAATCGTTCCTCGCTGCCAGATCTGGTGGTCGTTGGCAGACCGCCCCACTTGATGTATGGTCGGCCAAAACCGTGCACAGGTTCTCCACAGGGTTCAGCGCAAGTTGTTCAGTGGAGATTTACACGTAGAAACGCCCCGGCGATTGCGCGTATGCCTATGCCTCACCAACGGGGGTGCAATGAACCAAATCGCAAATATCGAGCAGAGCGCGGGCCCATCGGAATCCGGCGATCCAATGCCGCATTCGGTGGAAGCTGAACAACAGCTTCTGGGGGCGATCCTCACCAACAACGATGTCTACGACCGTGTTGCCAGCATCATCGGCTCGCAGCATTTCTATGATCCGGTTCACGCCCGGATCTATGAGGTCGCCGCCAGCCGCATCGCCAAGAATCAACTGGCCTCGCCCGTGACGCTGAAACCCTTTTTGGAAGATGACGAGGGGCTGCGCGAACTCGGCGGTCCGGCGTATCTGGTGCGGCTTGCCGGCAGCGCCATCAGCTCCTTCGCGGTGCGCGACTATGCGCAGATGATCTATGATTTCGCGATCCGCCGTGAACTGATCGGCCTTGGCCGCAACATCAGTGACAAGGCCACCAAAGTCGACGTGGAAAGCGAACCCCGCGAACAGATCGTCGAAGCGGAACAGGCGCTTTACAAGCTCAGCGAGCAAGGCAAGGCGGAAAGCGGGTTCCAGAGCTTTCTGTCGGCGGTGACCGAGGCAGTCAACGTCGCCAACGCAGCCTATCAGCGCGATGGCGGACTGGCGGGGATCTCGACCGGACTTGTGGACATGGACAAGAAACTGGGGGGCCTCCACAACTCCGACCTGCTGATCCTCGCGGGTCGCCCGTCGATGGGCAAGACCTCGCTGGCCACCAACATCGCCTTCAACGTCGCCAAGGCCTATCGCCGCGGTGTCAAACCCGACGGCACCGAAGGTGCGGTCCAGGGTGGGGTCGTGGGGTTCTATTCTCTTGAGATGAGTGCCGAGCAGCTCGCCGCCCGGATTCTGTCAGAAGCATCTGAAGTGCCATCCGAACAGATCCGGCGCGGCGATATGACCGAGGCCGAATTCCGCCGTTTTGTCGAGGCCGCCAAGGCGCTTGAGGCCTGCCCGCTTTACATCGATGACACGCCGGCCCTGCCGATTTCGCAACTGGCCGCGCGCGCAAGGCGGCTCAAGCGGACGCATGGGCTCGACCTGCTGGTGATCGACTACCTGCAGCTTTGCCGTGGGACGTCGTCGGGTGAAAACCGGGTGAACGAGATCTCCGAGATCACGCAAGGCATGAAAGCCATCGCGAAAGAACTGAACATCCCGGTGATCGCCCTGTCCCAGCTCAGCCGACAGGTGGAAAACCGCGACGACAAGCGGCCGCAGCTCAGCGACCTGCGCGAGTCGGGCTCGATCGAACAGGATGCCGACGTGGTGATGTTCGTGTTCCGCGAGGAATACTATGTGGAACGGGAAAAACCCTCGGACGACCGCCTGGACGAGATGGCCGCGTGGCAGGAAAGGATGGAGCGTCTGCACGGCAAGGCCGAGGTCATTGTCGGCAAACAGCGGCACGGTCCCATCGGCAGCGTCGATCTCAGTTTCGAAGGACGTTTCACGCGCTTTGGCAACCTTGTCAAACCCTGGCAGCAGGGCGAGGACGCCGGTTTTTAGCCTGCGAAAAATCGTGAATCGACAAATGCGGTCAATTCTGGCCCCATTCGATCATGCGGTTTTCTTTCATGTTTGCGTTCTGCGTCTCGATCTGGCCAGCGCTGGCCATGGCCGAGGCCGATTTGGAAGTCGATGTCGAGCTGTTTCTGGCCGTGGATGTGTCGCGGTCGATGGCTCCCTTCGAGCTTGAGATCCAGCGCCGTGGCTATGCCTCGGCCCTGAAAAGCGATGTGGTGATCAACGCGATCCGGGGCGGCCCAATCGGTCGGATTGCGCTCACTTACGTGGAGTGGGCCGGCGTCCATTCGCAAAAAGTGGTTGTGCCCTGGACCCAGATCGAGACGGCCGAGGATGCCCGCGCCGTGGCCCAGCAGATCACCGCGCATTTCGACGAAGGCATGCGGCGCACATCGATCTCGCAAGCCTTGCGCTATGCGGTTGAGGACATAGAAAACAACAAATTCATAGGCTTGCGCCGCGTCATTGATGTCTCCGGCGACGGCCCCAACAACGAAGGCGCTCATGTCGATGTCGTGCGTGACGCAGTGCTCGCCCGTCGGATCACAATCAACGGGCTGCCTCTGATGACACGGGACGGGTTCAGCGACCGCTGGGGGATTGAGGATCTCGACGAGTT
>JBCCVT010000173.1:0-6600 GCA_039195015.1 Pseudomonadota bacterium | reverse complement strand
CTCAAGAGGCCCAGCAGGCAGGTCGCAACCGCGCTCATGCCAGAGCCCGTCACAACACCGCCGGAGGCGCCCTCCATCGCGTCAAGCCGCGCTGCGACCACATCGGCATTGGGATGTCCTTCGCGGGAATAGGTATAGCCGTGCACGCGGCCCTCGTACTGGTCGTCCAGCGCATCCGGCGTTTCGCTGGCATAGACCACCGAGGGCGAAAGAGGCGTTACGACCGGATGGCTTGCGCTCCCGGGCAGCGGCACCGGGCGGACGATCGATCCTTTGGAATTGCGCATCAGCCGACAACCTCCAGCCGGTCACGGAACCGGCGCATGTTTTCCTGATAATGCAGCGCGCTCAGCTGCAGGCCACGCATTGCTGCCCCGTCGAGCTCCCGAACAATCTTGCCCGGCGCGCCCATGACGAGGCTGCCATCGGGTATCTCCTTGCCTTCGGTGATCAGGGCCCCTGCGCCAATCAGGCAGTTCTTGCCAATCTTGGCATGGTTCAGGATCGTCGCTCCCATCCCGATCAGGCTGCCATCGCCGATCGTGCAGCCATGCAGCATGACCTTGTGGCCAATCGTGCAATTGCGGCCCACGGTCAACGGCGCGCCCATATCGGTGTGAAAGACACAGTTTTCCTGAACATTGCTGCCTTCACCGATCAAGATGGGTTCATTGTCTCCGCGCAGCGTCGCGCCGAACCAGACCGACGCGCCGGCCTGCAGTATGACCCTGCCGATCAGATTGGCATCCGGCGCGATCCAGCAATCGGTGGCGATCTCGGGCCGGTCTCCGTCCAGCGCATATAGGGTCATGTCAGTTCCTCGAACTGGGCCTGCAATGCGCGGACATGGTTCAAGAGCGCAGGCTGCTGGGTGCGACGCAAGCGGGTGGCCATGATGATGTTACGCAGATTATCTTCGGTCTGGCCCAGATCATCATTCACCAGAACAAAATCGTAGTATCCCCAATGGCTGATTTCGGCCCAGCTTTTCTCCATCCGCCCCGCAATCGTCGCATCGCTGTCCTTGCCCCGCGAAATCAGCCGTCTTCGCAACTCTCCAATCGAGGGTGGCAGCAGGAAAATCGACAGCGCATGTGGCGCAAGGTCCGAATTGCGGATCTGCACTTCGCCCTGCCAATCCACGTCAAAGAGCACGTCCTGCCCCGCATCAATCGCCTCTTGCACAGGTCCCTTGGGCGAGCCGTAATAGTTGCCAAAGACGTGGGCGTGCTCCAGCATCTCGCCCGAGGCGACCTGCCGCTTAAAGACCTCCTCGGACAGGAAATAGTAATCCTTGCCGTCCACTTCTCCATCACGCGGAGGACGCGTGGTGGCCGAGACCGAGAACCGGATCGTCGGATCCCAGTCCAGCAGCTTTCTGGACATTGTGGATTTTCCGGCGCCCGAAGGTGAGGAAAGGATAATGAGCAGTCCGCGCCGATCCGGCATTCTTGCGCCCCTTTGGTGGCTTATTCGACGTTTTGTACCTGTTCGCGCATCTGGTCAATCACCGCCTTCAACTCAAGCCCCACGGCAGTCAGATCGCTGGATTGCGATTTCGAACAGAGCGTATTGGCCTCGCGATTGAACTCTTGCATGAGGAAATCGAGCTTGCGCCCAATCGGTCCATTTGCATCAAGATGACCGCGCGCAGCGGCGATATGAGCACCGAGGCGATCGATTTCTTCGGTGACATCGGCCTTGACCGCAATCATGGCCAGTTCCTGTGCGACGCGGTCCGGGTCGGCCCGCTCGGCCCCGTCCATCACCCGGGCCAGGTTGCTGCGCAGCGCCTCGGCAACGGCCGGTTTGCGCGCCTCGGCCAGCTCTGCCGCCTGTGCAGTGAGCGTTTCGATCTGCTGCAATTGCCCCTGCATGACTGTGACCAGAGCCGCGCCTTCGCTTCGGCGCATCTCGGCAAACTCCGACAGCAGTGGCGTCAGTGCCTCGGTCAAATGCGCAACGAGCGGCTCGATCGCATCGCCGTCATCAGTTGCCGGTTCATAGACACCCCTCACCTGCAGCACATCAGCCGCTGTCCACGGCGCGGGGTCCAGTCCGCGGGCACGTGCCGCAGCGTCGATCTGGGCAAGCGCATCCAGCGCGGGATCAAGGGCGGTCGTGTTCAATGCATAAGCGGAAACAGTATCAGTTCTGCTGAGCCGCAAGGTCAGATTGATGCTTCCCCGAACCGCCTTACCGCCAACAAGCCCGCGCAACGCGGTTTCGAGGCCCGTCAACCAATCCGGGACCCGCAATCGGATGTCGAGCCCCTTTGCGTTGACGCTGCGGATTTCGCAAGTCCAGTCATATCCGCCAAACGCGCCCTTGGCGGACGCGAAACCTGTCATTGAGTGGATCATGTCGCCTTCCCCAGGGCTTGTAGTCCCTTGCGCACGTACTGCAGTTTACCATCGCGCGGCAAGCCCCATGCGCGGGGTCTGGCGCGTCACCCGGCATGGGCGCAACTGTTAACCAATCGTTAAGGTAATCCTCTGCATTTTTAATAGAACGTGCAATGTTAACTCCTAGGTAACGTTTGGTTTAGGCCCGCGTAGGGATGGCACACCGGCCGGAGACTGCTTAGGAAAGGTTGACCCATGACACTTGGCTTTGTGTCGCAGCAAAACAAAGGAAAGGTGATCGACATGGATCGATTCCGCAGTGGCAAGAGCCTTTCACCTCTCCGTCAGATGGAAGCCTATTGGAATGCCCTGCGCCGCGATGGCGGTATACCTCTTCGGTCTCAAATCGATCCGCGTGGGCTGGAACAGCTGCTGCAATACGCCTTTATTCTTGAGCGCATCGCGCCAGGTGTCGCCCGCTTCCGCATCGCCGGCAACCATCTGACCGAATTGGCAGGCATGGAAGTGCGTGGCATGCCATTTACGGCAATGCTCACACCGGATGCGCGTGACAAGATCCGTCCTGCGCTGGAAAGCGTCTTTGACTCGCCCGCCGTGATCGAACTGCAGCTGAACGGAGAAAGCGGCCTGCGTCAGCCTGCGCTCGAAGCGCGCGCCATTCTGATGCCGCTCTGCAGTGATCTGGGCGATGTGAGCCGAATTTTGGGCGCCTTTGTCAGCGACGGACAGGTCGGACGGACGCCCCGGCGCTTTGATCTGGACACGTGCACTGTTCGTCCAGTGAACGGAAAATCTGAGAAGTTGCCGCAGGTCGCTCCGGCGCAGCCGGGGTTTGCCGAGCCGCAGGCCGCATTCAAGCGCACCAGCGCACCGCATCTTCGGTTGGTCAAGACAGACAGCTGATCCACCTCCAGGGATTAGCAAAGGCGCCGGATCATCCGGCGCCTTTTTTTCGTGGGATCAAACAGCCTGAAGTTCAGGACGCGACTGTCGGAAACGCTGCAACTCCTCGGCAACGAGGAACGCAAGCTCAAGCGACTGGCTGGCGTTAAGCCTTGGATCGCAAGCCGTGTGGTACCGGTCCGACAGATCCTCTTCGGTGACCGCGCGCACGCCGCCGGTGCATTCGGTCACGTCCTGACCGGTCATCTCGAAATGCACCCCGCCGGGGATCGTGCCTTCGCCTTGGTGAACTGAGAAGAACTCGCGCACCTCGCCGAGCACCGCATGGAACTGACGCGTCTTGTAGCCGGTGTTCGACTTGATCGTGTTGCCATGCATCGGATCGCAGACCCAAGTGACATTCGCGCCTTCCTCCTGCACGGCCTTGATGAGGCGCGGCAGGTGTTCTGCCACCTTGCCCGCCCCAAACCGGGCGATCAAGGTCAGGCGCCCGTCTTCATTGTCCGGGTTCAGCTTGGACATCAGCACCTTGAGATCCTCAGCCGAGGTGGTTGGACCGCATTTCAGCCCGATCGGGTTCAGCACGCCACGGCAGAATTCCACATGCGCGCCATCGGGCTGCCGCGTGCGGTCGCCGATCCAGATCATGTGACCAGAACCCGCGAGCCAGTTTCCAGAAGTCGAATCGAGGCGGGTCAGCGCCTCTTCATACTCCAACAGCAACCCTTCGTGGCTGGTGTAGAACTCGACCGTTTGCATCGTGTGTGCGGCGTCTTTGGTCACACCTGCCGCATTCATGAAGTCGAGCGTGTCGGTGATCCGATCCGCCATCGCGCGATAGGTCTCGGCCTTTTCGCCTTCGGTAAAGCCCAGTGTCCAACGATGGATTTGGTTCACATCCGCGTAGCCGCCGGTCGAAAAAGCCCGCAGCAGGTTCAGCGTCGCGGCTGCTTGCGTATAAGCCTGCAGCATCTTCGCAGGATCGGGGATCCGCGCGCCGGGCGTGAATTCCAGTTCGTTTACTATGTCCCCTCGGTAGCTGGGCAGTTCAACCCCGTCTACCATTTCGGTCGGCGCGCTTCGGGGTTTGGCGAATTGACCCGCCATGCGCCCAACCTTGACCACCGGAACCTTGGCGCCATAGGTCAACACGATGGCCATTTGCAGCATGACCTTGAACGTGTCGCGGATCGCATCTGCGCTGAATTGGTCAAAGCTCTCGGCACAATCGCCCCCTTGCAGGAGAAACGCCTCGCCACGGGCGGCCGCGCCCAGATGGCGTTTCAGACGCCGCGCCTCGCCCGCAAAAACCAGCGGCGGATACTTCGATAGCCGAGCCTCGACCTCGGCCAGGGCAGCCGCATCGGTATAGTCAGGCATTTGAACCCGCGGTTTTGCACGCCAGTCCGTCTTTTGCCAGTTGCTCATCGCTCTCTCTCCGCTCAGCGCTTTTCAGAACGTCTCTATACAAAAGCTGTCTGCCAGTTGCCATATCGGAATCGGCGCCACTTGACGGCGCAAGGGTGGTCTGAGCATGGTGCCGTCTAACCTCGGGTTGGCGCGTGCCGAGTCCCGGGGAGCAAAGCAAGGAACGCAAGCCATGCAAGAGCAACGTGAAGTTGTCATGGGACACAGAGGGGAGGCCAAAACCCGACGCTTTGTGTTCGTTCTGCTGGACCAGTTCACCCTTTTGTCCTTTGCTTCGGCACTGGATTGTCTGCGGCTGGCGAACCGCTATTTCGACGACACGATCTATGATTGGGTGTTTATCGGCGAAGGCGGCGACACGGTGAACTGCTCGACCGGGACCCAATTCACGTTGAACAGCGATTTGGTGGAATTGCGGCGCGACGACACGATCGTTGTGTGTGGCGGGGTCGACGTTCAATCGGCGACAACGAGACCGGTGTTGAACTGGCTCCGACGCGAGGCCCGCAAGGGCCTGCGCGTGGGCGGGTTGTGCACGGCCGCCTATACATTGGCAAAGGCCGGTTTGCTTAACGGCAAGAAAGCCACCATACACTGGGAAAACCATGACAGCTTCGCCGAAGAATTCGAAGACGTCGAGCTGACCAAATCCGTCTTCATCATCGACGGAAACCGGATGACAACCGCCGGGGGCACCTCGTCGATCGACATGTTCTTGCAGATCATCGCCGAGGATCACGGGGATGAGGTCGCCAACTGGGTGGCCGATCAGCAGATCTATTCGTCGATCCGGACCGATCAGGATACGCAGAGGCTGTCGGTGCCTACCCGCATCGGGGTGCGGCACCCAAAACTCAGCCAGGTGATCCAGATGATGGAGAACAACATCGAAGAGCCAATTAGCCCGTCGATTCTGGCAAAGGAGGTTGGCATGTCGACCCGCCAGCTGGAACGGCTCTTTCGGCGCTACCTGAACCGATCACCCAAGCGGTACTATATGGAGCTCCGCCTTCAGAAGGCGCGCAACCTGCTTATGCAGACGGATATGAGCGTGATAAATGTGGCGCTGGCTTGCGGCTTTGCTTCGCCATCGCATTTCTCGAAATGCTATCGGTCGCATTACAACACAACGCCCTATCGTGAACGCGGCGCCCATGCGGCGCGCTTGTCGGTGTGATCCGCACCGACAGGCTCGTTCTGCGCGAGGGTCGCCCGGACGATCTGGCACCCCTGCACGAAATCTTTTCAAGCCCGCTGGCCATGCGCTATTGGGATCGTCCGCCTTACACCGAAATCTCGCAATCGCAGGAGTTCCTCGACGCCTTCATCAAGGCCGATCCCGCCACGCAATATGAGTTCATCCTGGAATGCGACGGTCTCTGCATCGGGAAGGCCGGCGTGTGGAACGCGCCCGAGATCGGTTACATCCTGCATCCGGATTATTGGCGAAAAGGCCTCGCGTTCGAGGCTCTCTCAGAAATCATTCCCCGCGCGTTCACCGCCCTGCCCGGGATCGACCGCCTGACAGCAGAGCTTGACCCCCGGAACACCGGGTCTTGGCGCTTGCTGGAAAAGCTTGGGTTTCGCCGCATCCATGTGATCGAGAAAAACTTTCTCTACGGTGAGGACGAGTGGTGCGACACGGCCTACTACGAATTACCTCGGCCATTATCGACTTGAAGGGGCGTCGCCGGACGCGCGCGATTCAGTTACCCGACCCCCGCTCCCCTTACCCGCGCACCGCCGGGGCCATGCGATACACCGCGCCCTGCCCGACCGAGATGAACCAGATTGATCCGTCCGGAGCTTCGATGATGTCGCGCACGCGCGCGGTCTCGGATCCGCTGATCTGTTCGACCTCGCTCAACCGCCCACCGTCGAGCCGCGAGATATAGTCGAACTT
>JBCCVT010000172.1:0-6625 GCA_039195015.1 Pseudomonadota bacterium | reverse complement strand
CGAAAAGGCGTTTCTCGACTAAGCCTGCCATACGGTTGAGTGCGGCCGGAGTGGCGGGGCCCGAATGACAACCAGTTCAGAACCTTCAGTGCTGCCGATCCTGTCGGCAGCCAATTTCATGATCGGCATGGGCGCGTTCATGGTTGTCGGCATGCTGAACCCGGTGGCCGAAACGCTGGGCCTGACACCGTCGCGCGCCGGCCTTTTGATGGTTGTCTACGCGCTGGCCTACGCGCTTCTATCTCCGCTTCTGGTCTCGCTCACCGGTCGGATCGGTCGACGCCGTGTCCTGGCGGCGGGGCTCGCGACTTTCGCCGTGTCGAACCTGATTGCTGCCATGGCGACGGGCGAGACAACGATCCTGATCTCGCGCGTGATCGCGGCAGCGGGTGCCGGCGTGGTGACCCCGGTCTCGGCGGCGGTTGCAGCGGGCCTCAGCGCGCCCGAACGGCAGGCACGCGCGCTGGCGGCAGTGTTTTTCGGGCTCACCTTGGCGCAGGTGCTGGGCGTCCCGCTTGGAAGCTATGTGGCCTACACGTTCGGATGGCGCATGGCTTTCTGGCTCGTCGCAGCGCTCTGTGTGCCGGTGGTGGCGCTGATCTGGCTCCGCATCCCGCCCGGGTTGAGCTTTCGCCCAGTGTCCTTGCGCGATCTGGGTCAGACGCTTGGCAATTTCCGCCATATGCTCGCGGTGTCCTTTACCACCGTGTTCCTGGGCGCAATCTATGTGATCTACACCTATCTGGCACCGCTTCTTTCCGGGACCATGAGTTATGACCGCAACGGGATCACTCTGGCGCTTCTGGCCTTTGGTTTGGGCGCTGTGGTCGGGAACCTGGCTGGCGGCCGGATGTCCGACCGGATCGGGACGACGCGTACGCTTTTGTCGCTGGCCTTGATCCAGGCGCTGATCATGCCGTTCTTTTCGACCCTGCCGGTCCAGGATGTGCTGCTGATGCTTCTGGTCTTTACGTGGGCCGCCTTCGGATGGAGCTTTATGGCCGCTCAGCAATCCCGCCTCATCGGCCTTGATCCCGACCGGGCACCGGTGCTTCTGGCCTTGAACGCGGCCGCAATTTATGTAGGCGCCGCCGTGGGATCTGCAGTCGGGGCTGATGCGCTGTCACGCGCGGGTCTGACCGCGCTCGGCATGACCGGAGGCATGGGCGCGCTGCTTGCCGCCGTCGTGCTTGGCCTATCGGTCTGGGCGAATGCCCGTGCCACAGCAAGCCGGTCGTTGGAATAGGCGAAAACCACCGCAATTCGAACAGGGCGCTGATTGTTGCAGCTTGAATCGGCCCTGCGGACGGTTTACCTTCTGGCACCGCAATTTCTGCAATGACCAAAGGAATGAAGCAATAGCTCGCAGACCCCACAACGCGCCGCCGCAACGCGACACCGGCCCGCGCGTCAATGACAAGATCCGCGCCCCTGAAATTCGCCTGATTGGCGCAGATGGTGAAAATGTAGGTGTCGTCCATCCCGCGAAAGCCATGCAGATGGCCGAAGATGTTGGGCTGGATCTGGTTGAAATCTCTCCCAATGCCGCGCCGCCTGTTTGCAAGATCATGGACTTTGGCAAGTTCAAGTACGAGCAGCAAAAGCGCGAAAGCGAAGCCCGTAAGAAGCAGAAGATCATCGAGGTGAAAGAGGTCAAGTTTCGACCCAACACTGACACGCATGATTACGACGTGAAGATGCGCAATGTCTTCAAGTTTCTCGAGAACGGCGACAAGGTCAAAGTCACTCTGCGGTTCCGTGGCCGCGAGATGGCCCACCAGAATCTGGGCCGCGAGCTGCTTGAACGCGTCGCCGAAGACATCACCGAGGTCGGCAAGGTGGAAAACATGCCGAAAATGGAAGGCCGCCAGATGGTCATGATGATCGGGCCGCTTCCGCAAAAGTGATCGTCACCCGATGAACGCAACCCCCGCCCGGACGGACGGGGGTTTTTTCTTGGCTTGACCACAAGGCGTTATCTGACACGGCCTTGCAGAATTCGCCTCCCCTTCGTGACACGGCCAAATTTAGCCACCGGACCGGATGCTTCGGCACGAACCCAACTCGGCAGACCCGAAGATTTTCTTGACCTAAGGTAATGTTGCTCCAAACTGGCTAGGCTTGGCCCACGCCCTGACCGCATCTGGGAGGATAAGGCGTATCGGCGTACGGGATCCAGCATGATTTGGGAGGAAATTGATGAACTTGCGACCCGATCCGACATTCCATCCATCGCCGAAGCTGGCAATGGAGGCGCCTGTCGAGAACTACGCCTTTACGCTGATGCTCAGCCCCGACGGGTCCAAACCCGATGGTTTGGCCGTGGTGGATGTGAACCCCGCATCCGACAGCTATGGGCAAATCGCGCATGCGCTTTACATGCCGAACAAGGGTGACGAGTTTCATCACTTTGGCTGGAACGCCTGTTCCTCGGCCCTGTCGCCGCTCTCGGGTCATGCCTTTCTCGAGCGTCGCTACCTGATCATCCCCGGCATCCGATCCTCGCGGATCTACGTGATCGATGTGAAGGATCCGCTGGACGCCAAGATCCACAAGATCATTGAACCCGAAGAGGTTTTTGCCAAGACCGGCTACAGCCGCCCCCACACGATTCATTGCGGCCCCGAGGGCATCTATGTCTCGACCCTCGGCGGAGGCGGCGCGGACGGCACCGATGGACCTCCCGGCATCTTCATCCTCGATTGCGAGACATTCGACATTATCGGCCGGTACGAGATCGAACGCGGTGTCCAGGACAAGCATTACGATTTCTGGTGGAACCTGCCACGCGACTACATGGTCAGTTCTGAATGGGGGCTGCCACCGCAATTCGAAAATGGCATCGTGGCCGAGGATCTGTTGTCGAACAAATACGGCCACCAGATCCATTTCTGGAACCTGCGTGAACGCAAATGTACTCAAACCATCGACCTCGGTGCCAACTACCAGATGGCGCTCGAGATCCGGCCCGCCCATGATCCGATCAAGAAACACGGGTTTGTCGGGGTTGTCGTCGACACCACGAATCTTGAAGGCGCGATCTTTACCTGGTGGCAAAAGGATGACGGCACGTTCGAGGCCAAGAAGACGATCACCATCCCGCCGCAACCGGCTGACGCAGACGACCTGCCGGAGCTTCTCAAAGGCTTCGGCGCAGTACCGGCACTTGTCACCGATATTGACCTCAGCCTCGACGACCGGTTCCTCTACGTCGCCTGCTGGGGCCAGGGCGAGATGCACCAGTATGACGTCAGCGATCCGATGAACCCGGTTCTGGCCGGCAAGGTCGAGATTGGCGGCATCGTCAAGAAGACGAAGCATCCGAATGGCCAGGAGTTTGGCTATGGTCCGCAAATGGTCGAAGTCAGCCGCGACGGCAAGAGGGTCTATTGGACCAATTCGCTTTATTCGACCTGGGACGACCAGTTCTATCCCGGCGAACGCGGCGCCGCCATGGTGATGGCCAATGTGGGCGATGACGGGGGGCTCAGCCTCGACCAGAACTTCTGGGTCGAGTTCCCCGAAGGCTACCGGTCGCACCAGATCCGACTTGAAGGCGGCGACTGTTCGACCGACAGCTTCTGCTACCCGTCGGTCTAGTCCTTGGAAGGTCTGTTGACACCCACGGCGGGCCTCTGGCTCGCCGTGTTGCTGAGCGGGCTCTACCATGGGATCAACCCTGGGATGGGCTGGCCGCTTGCAGTGTCCTCATCCCTGATGAACCAAAGGCAAGGCGCGCTCGTTGGGTCTTTGGGCGCACTGGCGGTCGGGCATTTCTTTGCGATGCTGGTGATCCTGCTCCCCTTTGCCGCGATGACAACCCTTATCGACTGGGAACGCCCGGTGCGACTGGTGGGTGGAGGTATCGTGATCTCGCTGGGGCTGTGGCTTCTGGCGACGCGTCGCCATCCGAGGATCCTCGCGCGCATCCCGCCATCAAAGCTTGCGCTCTGGTCCTTTCTGGTGGCGATCCTGCATGGCGCGGCCTTGATGCTGGTCCCGATCTACCTCGGCCTCTGCGCGGTCGACGAACTTGACGCGGGCCACCGCGCCGCATCCGACCTGATGACCCGCAACGCCGGGCTCACGCTCGGGGTCGCGGCCGCACACACGGCAGCCATGATCGCCTCGGGCGGGGCTGTGGCTTTCGCGGTCTACCGCTGGCTTGGCCTGCAGTTCTTGCGCCGCGGTTGGTTCGATCTCGAGGTTGTCTGGGCCCTGAGCCTGATCCTCGTCGGCGCATTGGGGGCCTGGTCGGCACTTTGAAAACGAAAAAGGCCTCGCAACCCGAGGCCTTTCCCATCTGTTCGTAGCACCTTGCTCAAGCCGCGGCGGCAACCGCCCGCTTGGTCATCACACCCACCAGGTGCGCGCGATACGCCTTGGTGCCATGCAGATCCGCGATCATGTCATCGGCAGCGACGCTCAACCCGTCAACCGCCTCGGGCACGAAGTTGGCCGAAAGCGCGGCTTCGGCCTCGGACCAGCGGAACACACCACCCTCGGACGCGCCCGTCACCGCCACGCGAACCCCGTCGGCAAACTTTGCGACGAAGACACCTACCAGGGCGAAACGCGACGCCGGCTGCACGAACTTCTGATAGTTGGACGTTTCCGGGATCGGGAACCGAACCTCGGTGACGATCTCGCCCTCGTCCAGCGCGGTCGTGAACATCCCCTGAAAGAAGTCGTCCGCCGCGATCTCGCGCGCATTGGTCTTGATCGTGGCTCCCGATCCAAGCGCCCCGGCCGGATAGCAGGCGGCCGGGTCGTTGTTGGCCAGCGACCCGCCAATGGTTCCGCGATTGCGCACTGCCGGGTCGCCGATATGGCTCGCCATGCCCGCAAGGCCCGGATAATGTGGCGCGGCTTCGGACGCCACCGTGGCATGGGTTGTCGCCCCACCGATGCAAAGCGCGCCATCGTCGCCGAGGCAGACACCCTGCATCTCGGAAATGCCCGTCAATGACACCAGCTTCTCCGGCATCGCCAGACGCTGCTTGAGCGTCGGGATCAGCGTCTGCCCACCGCTCATAGGCTGCGCCTCGTCCGACCCCAACGCCGCCACCGCGTCGGCAATGGTCGATGGCTTTTCAAACTCGAAATTGTACATCTTGTTCTTCCTTCCTGAACCAGAGCAGCACCCTGCTTCTTTCTGGTCAAAAATACGCCGGGGAGCGCGAGGGGCGGGCCCCTCGCCCCCGTCCGATCATCCGTTCATCGCAGCCCAGACGCGCGACGGCGACAGCGGCATGTCGATATGGTCGACATCCTTGCCTGCCGATTGCAGCGCATCGATCACCGCGTTGACCACCGCCGGAGGCGAGCCGATCGCACCCGCCTCACCGCAGCCCTTTACACCCAGCGGATTGTGCGTACAGGGCGTCTGGCAGGAGTGATCCACCTGGTAGAACGGAACATCATCAGCCCGCGGCATTGCGTAATCCATATAGGATGCACTCAGCAGCTGGCCGTTCTCGTCATAGACGCAGTTTTCCAGCAAGGCCTGCCCGATGCCTTGCGCCAGACCACCATGGACCTGGCCCGACACGATCATCGGATTGACGATATTGCCAAAATCATCCGCCGCCGCAAAGCGCTCGATCGAGACTTTGCCGGTGTCGGGGTCGACCTCCACCTCACAGGCATACGCGCCCGAGGGATAGGTGAAGTTCGACGGGTCATAGAACGCCGTCTCCTCCAGCCCGGGCTCGATATCCTCGAGCGGGTAGTTGTGCGGCACATAGGCCGCGAGGCACACATCTCCCCAAGCCACCGACTTGTCGGTGCCCGCAACCGAGAACTGACCGTCCTTCAGCTCGATATCCGCCTCACTGGCTTCCATCAGATGCGCGGCGATCTTCTTGGTCTTGTTGATGATCTTCTCGGCCGCGCGCACCATGGCGCTGCCGCCGACGGCGATCGAGCGCGACCCATAAGTGCCCATGCCCATCGGTGTATTGGCGGTGTCGCCATGGACAATCTCGACCATGTTCTCGTCAATGCCGATCATCTCGGCAATGACTTGCGGGAACGCGGTCTCATGTCCCTGACCGTGGCTGTGGCTACCGGTCATCACCACCAGACCGCCGGTCGCGTTGACGCGGACCGTGGCACTTTCGTAGAGCCCCGCGCGGGCGCCAAGCTGTCCGACCAGGTTCGAGGGCGCAATGCCGCACGCCTCGATATAGCAGTTGAGCCCGAGCCCTCGCAGCCTGCCGTGTTTCTCGCTTTCAGCCCGCCGCGCGGCAAACCCCGAGAGATCGGCAATCTCTTCGAGCTTGTCCATGGTCGCGTGATAATCGCCGGTGTCGTATTCCACCGCCACTGGTGTGGCATAGGGAAACTCGGTGATGAAGTTCTGCCGACGCAGCGCGATCGGATCGACGCCCAGTTCCCGCGCGGCCTTGTCGATCACGCGCTCAAGCTGGAACGTCGCCTCGGGGCGGCCGGCCCCGCGATAGGCATCGACCGGAACGGTGTTGGTAAAGACCGCCTTGACGTTCACATAGATGAGGGGCGTGCGATAGTTCCCGGCCATCAGCGTGCCATGCAGCCAGGTCGGCACCGATGGTGCGAAGGTGGACAGATACGCGCCCATATTCGCAAACGTCTCGGTCCGGAT
>JBCCVT010000171.1:0-6652 GCA_039195015.1 Pseudomonadota bacterium | reverse complement strand
GGACGGATATTCCTCGGGCTATTACAGCTACATGTGGTCCGAGGTCATGGATGCCGACGCCTTCGAGGCCTTCGAGGAAGCAGGCGATCCATTTGACGCAGAGACCGCGCAAGCGCTTGAAGCCCATATCCTGTCCACGGGCGGCAGCGTTGAAGCGGATGATCTCTACACCGCGTTCCGCGGACGTTTGCCGGGCGTGGAGGCATTGCTGAAAGGCCGGGGGCTTACCGCGGCGCAGGCATGACGGGCGCTCTTCGATCCCTTCGGTCTCTTGTCGCTTCCGCGAAGTTCGACCGGCGGGAGAGATGAGCGCCTAGTAACCCAAGTCGCGATCTACGAGGTAGAGGAACGGCTCGCCCGCTTCGCCGCGGCGGATGTTCTCGGCGATCGTTTGACTGGCGGTTTCGGCCCGCGTTTCGGAGGCGATATGTGGTGTCACCGTCACATTGGGATGGGCCCAATATGGATGTGTTGGCGGCAAAGGCTCGGTCCTGAACACGTCAAGCGTCGCATGCGCGATGTGCCGGCTGTCGAGCGCTGCAAGCAAGGCGTCGTCGTCGATAAGAGGACCCCGGCCCGGGTTTATGATCATCGCGCCTTGCGGCATCTGAGCCAGCGCCTTGGCATCGATCAGATCGGTGGTCGCCGGAGTATCCGGCAGCAGCAGAACGAGGATGTCGGCCACCCGAAGCGCCTCGGCAAGGCCATCCGGGCCGTGATGCGTCCGAATGCCTGGGACGGATCGCGCAGTCCGGCTCCACCCGGTCACGGCAAAACCGACCTGGGCCAGTTGTGCCGCGCAGGCCTGCCCGAGCTCGCCCAGCCCGAGGATCGTGACCGGACGCGCATTGGCCAGGGGCGGCACATGCGGGGTCCAAACCCCGTCCTGCCCGGTGATGTGGCGGTCCATCCCAAGATGGTAGCGCATGACATGGCCAAGCACCCATTCGACCATGCCTTGGGTCATGCCATTGTCGACCATCCGGGCAAGCGGCACCGTCAGGGTTTTGTTGCCCACCACATTCTCGACGCCGGCCCAGAGGTTCAGCACCGCTTTAAGCCGCGTGTAAGGTGTGAAGTCCTGCACCGCGGAATTCGGCGCGTAGATGATGTAATCCACCTCTTCTGGCGCGAATTCGGGGCGAAGGTCGACGCTCAGCCCGGCCTCATCAAAGGCACTTCGCAAGGGCGCTTCGTATTTCGGCCATTTCGTGCGGGCAGCAGCAAAGAGGGCATTGACGGTCATCGGTGAGGGCCTTTACCGGGGGCGGTGGATGTGAGCGCTCTGCACGATGCCGAAGGCCAGCATAAGGACCAACATCGCTGATCCACCATAGCTCACCATCGGAAGAGGAACGCCAACAACCGGCGCGAGCCCCATCACCATCGACATGTTGACCGCGAAGAACAGGAAGAACGTGATCGCGATCCCAAGCGTCACCAGCGACGAGAACCGGTCGCGGGTCGACAGCGCGGTGACCACACAGAACACGATGATCAGTGTATAGAGCACAAGTAGCGAGATCCCTCCGACGAAGCCGAATTCCTCAGCCAATGTCGTAAAGATGAAATCGGTGTGCTTTTCGGGCAGGAAGTTCAGCCGCGATTGCGTGCCCTGCATGAACCCACGTCCGGTCCACCCGCCGGAACCGAGCGCGATCTTCGATTGCGTGATGTGGTACCCCGCACCAAGCGGGTCGGTCGAGGGATCAAGGAACGTGTCGATTCGCCTGTACTGATAGTCTTTCAGAAGCTGCCATTCCGCACCTCGGCTCTTGAACACAGCAGTGATCAAGCCGCCAATTGATGCAATGACGGCCGCAAAATAGGCCCAATGCACTCCGGCGAGGAACATCATGCCTCCACCGGCGGTTACAAGCAGGATCGATGTGCCAAGATCGGGCTGTCGCAAGACCAGGAAGGTCGGAAAAAGGATCATGACAACAGGGACCAGTACCCAGATCGGACGCGACGTCCTTTGTGCCGGTAACCAGTCATAATAGGCGGCAAGCAGCATGACGAGCGTGATCTTTGTCAGTTCGGACGGTTGCAGACGCATAAAGCCCAGATCAATCCAGCGCTGCGCCCCCATGCCAACCGTGCCGACCACCTCCACGGCGAAAAGCAACAGGATCGACACCACATAGGCCAGCACGGCCATGTTGCGCCAGAACCAGATCGGAACCATCGCAACCACGATCATCACGGCCAGCCCAAGCACGAACCGTTTCATCTGTGGCTCGACCCACGGGCTAAAGGATCCACCGGCAACCGAATAAAGCATAAGGAACCCGACGCCCGCGATCGAGATCAGCAACAGCGTCAGCGGCCAGTTCAGGTAGAGCACCTTGCGCAGGCCGGACGGAACGGATTTGACCGTATACTCAAGGTAGCTCATGCGCGGTCGCTCCCATCGGCGGGCGGGGCGGGCGGCGGCTGTTTCAGACGTTCCTGCTGCTCACCAATGCGCTCCCGATCCTTGGACGGGTACGCTTCGAGCGGCGGTGTGCCCTTGTAGAGCGCCTGAAGCGTGATGTCTCGTGCTATGGGGGCCGCAGCCTTCGAACCGCCGCCACCATGTTCCACGACGACCGACACCGCGATTTCGGGTGCTTCGTAAGGCGCGAAATTGACGAAAAGCGCGTGGTCGCGGCGTTCCCACGGGAGGTCTTCGTTCCGGATCACACCGGCGCGGCGTTCGGCCTCGGTGATGTTACGAACCTGGCTGGTGCCAGTCTTTCCGGCCATGCGAAAGGCGTCCTCGATGATCCGCGAGCCATAGGCCGTGCCGCGCCGGTCATTGCTGACCGCATACATCGCGCGCCGCATCTTGCGCAGATTGTTTTCATTGAGCCCCATGGACTCGCCGCCACGGGCGGGCTGTTCGACGCCATTGATCGATTTCACGAGCCGGGGTGAAACCGACCGCCCGGTGGCCAGCCGCGCCGCCATCACCGCCAGTTGCAGCGGAGACGCCAGCATGAAGCCCTGCCCGATCGAAGCGTTGGCGGTATCGCCCACCAACCAGTCTTCGCCATGAACCCGCTGCTTCCAGGCCCGGTTTGGGGCCAGACCGCTTGCGACGGCGGACATCGGCAAATCGTGACGAACGCCCAAGCCAAATCGTTGCGCCATGGCGCTGATCTTGTCGATGCCGACCTTCAGCGCGAGGTCATAGTAGTAGACATCGCAGCTGCGCTTCAGCGAGGTGTTCAGATCCACATGCCCATGCCCGCCGCGTTTCCAGCAATGGAACCGACGACCTGCGACCTTGAGGTGCCCCGGGCACCAGACCGTTTCATCGGGGCCGATGAGACCTTCTTCCAAAGCCGCCATCGCAGTGATCATCTTGAACGTGGAGCCGGGCGGGTAGATGCCCTGCACCGATTTGTTCGCAAGCGGACGATAGGGATCTTCGGTCAGCGCGCGGTAGTCCGCGACTGAGATGCCCCGCACAAAGAGGTTCGGGTTGTAGCTCGGCGACGAGGCGATGGCGAGCAAGTCACCGGTGGTGCAATCAATGACCACGGCACTTGCGCTTTCCTTGCCGAGCCGCGCCTGCACATAGTGTTGCAACTCGGACGAAACCGTCAGCTGCAGATCTGCGCCCGCCTCGCCATCGCGACGGTCGAGTTCGCGCATCACTCGTCCTGTGGCGTTTACCTCGACACGTTTGGCGCCCGCGCGTCCGCGCAGCAGGTCCTCCTGTTTGGCCTCAAGGCCCACCTTGCCGATCTGAAAACGCGGGATGTGCAAGACCGGCTCGGGGTCTTCCATCTGGCTCAGGTCGTAGTCACTGACTGGCCCGACATAGCCAACCACATGGGCGAAATCGCCATCCTGAGGATAAAGCCGGGTCAACCCAACCTCGGGGGTGATCCCCGGCAGGGCTGGCGCATTTACGGCGACTTTCGAGATGTCATCCCACGACACACGATCGGCGAGCGTCACCGGCAGGAACGGCGGGCTGCGGCGGATCTCGGTCATCGCGCGGTTGAGGTCTTCGTCATCCAGTTCGACAAGCTGCGATAGCCGCGCCACGACGGCTTCCACGTCTCCAGCGTCTTCGCGCACGATCACGATGCGGTAGCTTGGCGAGTTCTGTGCGAGGATATTGCCGTTGCGGTCGAAAAGCTCACCCCGGTTTGGCGGGATCAGCCGGATGTTGACCCGATTCTCTTCGGCGAGCAGGCGGAACTGGTCGGCCTGATCCACCTGCAGGTACCGCATCCGCATCGCCAGAGCGCCCACAAAGGCCACCTGTGCACCACCCAAGAGCAGCGCTCGGCGCGTCATCTTGCGGTGCGAGGTCTGCAATTCGCGCGGGTTGCGTTTCATATGCGCGCCCCCAAGGTGTCGGCTTCGCTCGGGGCAAGCTTACGCACACCAAAGCCCCATTGGGTCACGATGACAACCAGCGGATAGGCGATTATCGTTGCAATCATCTGAACAACGGTCAGGGTCAGCGGTCCTTGGTTCACGGCCAGCACACCCAGGACCATGCGGTAAAGGACAGTGATGATTGCGACGGTGAAGGCGACGGTCGCCCATTCTCCGACAAAGTTGGCGTCGCTCAGACCGCCAAGACGGTTTTTGAGATACTCCGACCCAAGCACAACCAGCGCGGCCAGCAGGCCCGGTGGACGTTGCAGCATCAGGTCACCGACAAGCATTACGCCTGCGATCAGAAGGGCAGGAACGAAATCCGGTCGACGCAGGGCCCATGCAAAGCTGAAGGCCATCAGCAGATCGGGCGGTGCCCATTGCCCCGGCTGCGTGTTGAGCGGCAGCAGATGCAGGAAGATAATCCCCGTCGCAAGCGTCAGATAAACACCGCGCATGAACCAGAGATACGAGACCGAGAGATCATTCATCGTCGATCCCCTGTGCGATACTGGCCTGAGGCGCAGCGACAAGGCCGCCCGGGTCCGTGATCTCTTCGGTTCCGTGGTGGCGCAGAACCCGGAGGAACTCGAGCCGTTCATAGTCAGCCGAAAGCCGAACGCGCAAACGCCCGGTGCGGTCTGCCGCCACCTGACCAATTAGGATACCGGCTGGAAAGACGCCCCCGTCCCCGGAAGTGATCACGCGGTCTCCGGGTCGGACGAGATCGGGGTTTTCGATGAAATCGACGATCGGCGCGGCTGTATTGTCTCCGGCAATGAGCGCGGTTTGACCCGACGGCTGCACGGTCGAAGGGATGCGCGAGTTGGCATCGGTAAGAAGGATCACGCGCGAGGTCGTCTGGCCAACGCCCGAGATACGGCCGACAAGACCGATCCCATCCATCGCCGCCCAACCATCAACAATACCGTCTCGGGCGCCGACATTCAGCAAGACCGATTGCCGAAAAGGTGAGCCGCTGTCCGCCATCACCACACCGGTGACATAGGTCAGGCGGGGATCGAGCCGTACGTTGTTGAGATCAAGCAGGCGGGCGTTTTCCTGTTCAAGCTGCAATGCCGCCTCTTTCCAGGCCTGCATCTGGCGCAGTTCGCTGCGCAATTCGCGGTTTTGTTCAGAGAGGCGTTGATAGGACTGGAAGTCGCGCAGCAGGTTTACTGTTCCCGTGACCGGTGCCATCATCCAATCGAGGTTTGGCACAATCGCATCGGTTACTTGCGCACGAAACCGTTCGACGCGCGGGCTGTCGATCCGCCACACCAGGAAGATCCCGAGCAGGCACAGCACGATGACCCCCAAAAAGAGGCGGCGCAACGGTCCTGCGTAGTCTTCCCGTTGTGAACGGTCCTTTGCCAATTGTTCCCCTTCCGGTGGCCCGGGCTGCTCGGGAATTTCTTTTCAGATAAGGTGCGCCCGTTAGCTGTCGTAGTCAATCGCGTGACGCAATTGTTTCTCATATTCCAGCGCTTTGCCGGTTCCCAAAGCCACGCAATTCAGGCTTTCATCGGCGATTGAAACGGCAAGACCGGTCTGTTCGCGCAAGGCCAAATCCAGATCGCCCAAGAGCGCGCCACCACCGGTCAGCATCACGCCCCGATCGACGATGTCTGCGGCCAGATCGGGTGGCGTGGTCTCGAGCGCGGTCATCACCGCCTCGCATATCTGCTGCACGGGCTCGGCCAGCGCTTCCGCGACCTGAGCCTGGCTGATCTCAATCTCCTTCGGCACGCCGTTCAGAAGGTCTCGTCCGCGAATTTGCATCGATGCGCCGCGCCCGTCATCGGGCATTCGCGCGGTCCCGATCGAGGTCTTGATGCGCTCGGCCGTGCTTTCCCCGACCAACAGGTTCTGCTGACGACGGAGATAGCTGACGATGGCCTCGTCCATCCGGTCGCCGCCAACGCGCACTGACCGGGCGTAGACGATGTCGCCCAGTGAAAGAACAGCAACCTCGGTTGTGCCACCGCCGATATCGACAACCATCGACCCGGTAGGGTCTGTGATTGGCATTCCCGCCCCGATGGCCGCAGCGATGGGTTCGGCGATCAGCCCTGCGCGGCGGGCGCCGGCGCTCAGCACCGATTGGCGGATTGCGCGTTTTTCGACCGGAGTTGCGCCATGCGGAACGCAGACAATGATTTTCGGTTTCGAGAAGGTCGACCGCTTGTGCACCTTGCGGATGAAGTGCTTGATCATCTCTTCTGCGGTGTCGAAATCGGCGATCACGCCTTCGCGCATCGGCCGGATC
>JBCCVT010000170.1:0-6662 GCA_039195015.1 Pseudomonadota bacterium | reverse complement strand
TTTGATGGAACGTCTGCGGTTCCTTTCGATCTCGGCCAACAACCTTGATGAATTCTACACCGTTCGGGTTGCGGGCTTGCGCGAACTCGCGCTGACGGGCAGCACTTCGCCTGCGCAGGACGGTCTGACCCCGTCCGAGCAACTGGTTCTGATCAATGAAGACGCGCGCAAATTGCTTGCGCGACAACAGAAGGTTTTGGCCAGCCTCAAGACGCAAATGCATGCTGCCGGTATCTCTATCCTGGATCGCAAGGCGCTGAAACCGGCGGACAAACGGCATCTGAGCGAGGTGTTCCTGAGCCTCGTGTTCCCCGTGCTGTCACCACTTGCCGTCGATCCCGCCCATCCTTTCCCGTTCATCCCGAACACCGGGTTTGCCCTTGCGCTCAAGCTCGAACGCACAAAGGACAAACGCCCTTTGACCGCGCTCTTGCCGATCCCGGCCCAGATTGACCGCTTTGTCGCGCTTCCGTCGACGGATGGCGTAAAGCGATATCTGCCGCTAGAAGAGTTGCTTTTGGTCCATATCGACCGGCTATTCCCCGGCTATAAAGCCAAGTCGCATTTCGGGTTCCGGGTCTTGCGCGACAGCGATCTCGAGGTCGAGGAAGAGGCCGAGGATCTGGTGCGTGAATTCGAGGTGGCGTTGAAACGCCGCCGACGTGGTGAAGTTGTGCGGATGACCCACACCACAGGCGCGACGCAAGAACTCATTTCGCTCATCATGGACGAGCTTGGCGTGCGCCCCGACGAGGTGATCGCGGTGGATGGCATGATCGGCCTTGCGGATCTGGGTGAGCTTGTCGGTGATGCCCGCCGGGATCTGCTCTGGCCCAGCTTCACACCCCGTGTGCCCGAGCGGGTGCAGGATCATGACGGCGATATGTTCGCCGCGATTCGGCAAAAGGACATGTTACTGCACCACCCATACGAGACCTTCGATATGGTGGTCCGGTTCCTCAACCAGGCGGCGGCGGATCCGAACGTGGTCGCGATCAAACAGACACTCTACCGGACATCGAAAAATTCTCCGATCGTCGAGGCTCTGTGCGAGGCCGCCGAGGACGGCAAATCCGTCACTGCTCTGGTCGAGCTCAAGGCGCGGTTTGACGAGGCCGCCAATATCCGTCAATCGCGGCGACTGGAACGGTCGGGCGCGCATGTGGTCTATGGGTTCATGGACCTAAAGACGCACGCAAAAATCTCAACCGTGGTGCGGCGCGAAGGCCAGCAACTGGTAACCTACACGCATTACGGCACGGGCAACTACCATCCGATCACGGCGCGAATCTACACGGATTTGAGCTTTTTCACGTGTGATGCGGCGCTTGGGCGGGATGCCACGAAGGTTTTCAATTTCCTCTCAGGCTACGCCCAGCCGGACGCGCTGGAAAACCTGGCCATTTCGCCGCGCCAGATGAAGAAGAACATCATCGAGATGATCGACGATGAGATCACACATGCCCGCGCCGGACGTCCGGCGGAAATCTGGGCCAAGATGAATTCGTTGATCGAGCCGGAGGTCATCGACGCGCTTTACCGCGCAAGCCAGGGTGGTGTTAAGGTTGAACTGGTCATCCGCGGCATTTGTGGATTACGACCCGGGATCAAGGGGTTGAGCGAGAATATTCGAGTGAAATCGGTGGTCGGCCGGTTTCTCGAACATTCGCGGATCGTCTGTTACGGCAACGGGCATGGACTGCCCAGCAAACAGGCGCGGGTCTTCATCTCATCAGCGGATTGGATGGGGCGCAACCTGAACCGGCGGGTCGAAACGCTGGTCGAAATCCACAACGACACGGTCAAGGCCCAGATCGTCAGCCAGATCATGGCCGCCAACCTTGCCGATGTCGCGCAAAGCTGGGTGATGAACCCTGATGGCTCGCACACGCGCAGCCCGGTACCCGAAGGCGAGTTTGCCTTCAACTGCCACCGGTTCTTCATGGAAAATCCGTCCTTGTCAGGGCGTGGCTCGGCGGGCGCATCCGATGTGCCACAGCTGACCCATACGGACGACTAAATTGACCCGTGTCCAATGCTGCGCCAAGCTGAAACAGTCAATAAAGACCCGAGGCTGAACATTCTATTGCAACCCGAAACCGCGCCGACTGATTGGGACCCGTTCGGTCAACCTTTGTTCAATGATCCCAGGGCCCGCGCCTTGTCGCGTGTGGGCGTCGTGGATGTCGGATCGAATTCGGTCCGTCTCGTGGTGTTTGACGGGGCGGCACGGTCGCCGGCCTATTTCTTCAATGAAAAGATCATGTGCGGGCTGGGCGCTGGTCTGTCCGAAACCGGGCGGTTGAACCTCGAAGGCCGTGCGCGCGCAATGAAGGCGCTTGCCCGGTTCCAGGCGCTGGCACAGGGCATGGATATGGGGCCACTCACGGCCGTCGCGACGGCCGCCGTGCGCGATGCCAGCGATGGCCCGGAGTTTTGCAAAGAGGTTCTCGCCGAGACGGGCCTGCAAATCCACATCATCGATGGCGAGGAAGAGGCCCGCCTGTCGGCCCAGGGTGTGCTTCTGGGCTGGCCTGGATCCTATGGGCTTGTCTGCGACATCGGCGGTTCGTCGATGGAACTGGCCGAGATTTCGGGCGGGATCGTTGGGCGACGGGTTACCTCTTCGCTCGGGCCGCTCAAGCTGCAAACGCTCGGCGGGCGAAAGGCCCGCGCGGCGCATATCAAGGCAGTCATGGAAGATCTGCGCGACGTGATGGGCGCGCAGCGCGACCGTCTGTTTCTGGTTGGCGGCAGCTGGCGCGCGATCGGGCGCATCGACATGCATCGACGCCGATATCCGCTGCGGGTGCTACACGAATACCGGATGACAGTCGCGGATGTCGAAGACACCGCCGCGTATATCGAAAAACAAGACCTCGAAGAATTGCGTGCCAAATGCGGGATCTCGGCCACGCGCATGGCCCTGGTGCCGCTCGCGACCGAGGTGCTCGTGCGCTTGGCAAAGGTCTTCAAGCCGGTGGACATCGCATTGTCGAGCTATGGCATCCGCGAGGGCCTGTTGTACGAACAAATGCCGCAAGAACTTCGCGACCGGGATCCACTGATCGAAGCATGCCGCTTTGCCGAAGCCAAGGACGCCCGCCTGCCCGGTTTCGGGCGGATGCTCGTTGATTTCGTCTCGCCGCTGTTTGAGGGCTGCGAAGACAGCAAGAGGCGGCTGGTTCATGCGGCCTGCCTGTTGCACGACGTGACCTGGCGCGCGCATCCCGATTACCGGGCCGAGGCGTGCTTTGACAACGCCACGCGCGCCAACCTTGGCGGGCTGAAGCATTCCGAACGCGTGTTTCTTGGTTTGGCACTTTTGCACCGCTACAAGAACAAACGCGAAGGCACGCGATTTGAGACGCTCTTCAAGCTGCTCTCCGAGTCAGAGGTGCGCGAAGCCGAAGTGCTCGGGAAAGCGATGCGGTTTGGCGCAATGCTCTGGATGCGCAATGACGCAACGCCTGCGCGGCTTGAGCTGTCCAAAGATCAAAGTGAACTGACCCTGCACCTGTCGCCAGATGCCGCGCCTCTTTTCGGAGAGGTCGCCGAAGCCCGGTTCAGGTCACTTTGCGGCGCGTTGGACGCGGAACCAGTGATGCGGGTGGCCTCCGCTTGAAGCGAAACGCATAGCTCAAATGAACGCTTACGCGTTTTCTTGCGACGTTTCCGCCAACTCGGACGCAAAGCGCACCAAAATGCGCAGTGCATCTTCAAAACGGTCGTCATCGACGGTCATCGCCACCCGGATATGACCTGCGGCCGCCGCTCCAAAGCTTTCCCCCGGCATCACCGCGATCCGGTGCGCGGTCAGCAGCCGGTCGGCAAACTCCTCACCGCTCAGCCCGGTCGTCCTCAAATCGAGCATGAGGTACATCGCACCTTGTGCGGTGATCAGACGCACCGCGTTCTGGCCCGCGAGGATTTGCTTTGCCAAGGCGCGGCGGCGGCGGAAGGGCGCGGCGATCTCGGCCTCAAGCTCCTGCCCCTGGCCGAGCGCGAAGATGGCTGCGTCCTGTACAAATCCCGGCACACCGTACGTGGTGTGGGTGGCAAGCGTGATCATATGCGCGATCACATCTTCGGGACCGACAACCCAACCGCAACGCGATCCCGTCATTGCATGGCTCTTTGACATCGACCCCACAACCAGAGTGCGGTCGACCATCCCCGGCAAGGACCGAGGTGAGATATGCGCACCCTCCCAGACCTGGCTGTCATAAACCTCGTCCGAGATCAGCCACAGGTCGTGATCCGTCGCGACCCGCGCAATCCCGTCAAGCGTGGCCTGCGCATAAACAACGCCGGTCGGATTGTTGGGCGAGTTGATCAGAAGGGACCGCGCGCCCGATGCGGCAGCGGCCAGGTCGGCCTCTTGCGGCTGGAACGCATGCTCGGGGCGAGCGGCAACGGCGCGGGGAACCGCACCTACGCCTCGGATCGTGCCCGGATAAGTCGCGTAATAGGGATCAATGAACAGCGCGACATCTCCATCGTCACAGCTCGCATGGTGGCTCGCAAAAAGCCCCGCCTGCCCGCCAGGCGTGATCAGGACGTTGGCGGCCGAAGTCGGTACGCCGGTGCGCGACTGAACCCTGGCGGCCACGACATCGCGCAGTTCCTTGACGCCAGGTACCATTGCGTAGCCTGTGTGCCCGCCCCGGGCCGAGGCGTCCATCGCTGCAAGAATATGCGGTGACGTGCGAATGTCATGTTCGCCGATGGTGAGTTCGGTGACCTCTTCGCCTGCCGCAACCATCGCACGCGCTCGGTAGAAAACGTCCCACCCGTCTGATCCTCCGCCGGTCAGACCCGTGATGCGTTGCGACAGCTTCATGATGCCTCCGACCGCGATTGCGTTTCTTGGGCGGACAGGGGCAGAGCGGTTGGCGAATGTCAATCGGTGTCGCGCACAAGATCGCTCGCCCTGTCGCCCATCAGATAACGCGGCCCAGATCCGCGGCGGCGGGCGCGGTCGCGCGGATTGTATAGGCGGCAACTGCTCAGCGACAGACACCCGCATCCGATGCAGCTGTCCAACCGGTCCCGCAGCGCCTCCATCCTTGCGATGCGCGCATCCAGATCGGACCGGAAATCACGCGAGATGCGGGACCATTCGCTCTTTGTGATCGGTCCCGTGGCCGGCAGACCCGCCAGGGCGGATTTGATGTCGCCGAGGCTAAAGCCAAGCCCCTGTGCGATTAGTACAAAGGACAGGCGCCGGATATCCGATCGATCGTAGCGCCGTTGCCCTGACGCGGTGCGCAAAGGCGCTACGAGTCCCTGGTCCTCGTAGTACCGGATCGCAGAGGGCGCGAGGCCCGTGCGATCGGAAATCTCGCCAATCGTCAGTCCACTCTTTCGTAACGCTTTGACGGGCAAAGACTCTTTCCACTTGAGCTCAAGTTAACTTGAGGAATTAAGCTGCCTACGTGTTAAAATCAAAGGAAAAGAGCGATGAGACTTGAACATTTGAACGTCACCGTGCCCGACCCCAAGCATACGGCCAAAGTGCTCGAGAATCTCTTTGACTGGAAGGTGCGATGGGAAGGCACATCCATGGGCACCGGCTATTCCGTGCATGTGGGAGATGAGGAGAGCTACCTCGCGCTGTTTTCGCCGGGTGGCGATCTGGCGCCTTCTCAAAACACCTATGGGCGGATCGGAGGACTGAACCATGTTGGTGTGGTCGTAACCGATCTGCATGATGTCGAGACGAAGGTGAAATCTGCCGGCTACACGCCACACAACCATGCGGATTACGAACCGGGTCAGCGGTTTTACTTCGATGGCCCCGGAGGCATCGAATTCGAAGTGGTCTGTTATTCATGATCATCGAGACCGACAGCGGGTCAGGCCCGGTGCTTTTCAGGGCCTGTTCCGCATGTGGCGTCAGCGCGCCTCCAATCCCCGCCCGAAGAGTTGCGCCAGATCGCTCAGCCGCTTCTGAAAAACGGGATATGCCGGACACTGGCTTTTGATGCCCTTGAGTGCGGCGGTCATCGTATCTGCAGCCTGATGCGCATTCACATCCGACCGCACAGCGCCTGACCGGATCCGGTTGACCAGCCACTGCGCGTAGAGTGCTGTCAGCCGCGCTTCGCCCTCTTCAGCGACCTCCTTCGCCATCGAGTGGCCGGCATCCATAAGTTCAAGCCCATGCGGGCTGCTGAGCATCTTTTCCATAATCTGACCGGCCTGCGCCTCGAACGCGTCATGCAGAACCGTTTCGACCGATCCGTCGCTGGCCAGAGCCTCGGCCACGGCCTCGCACGCATCGTCGTAATAGAACTGCACGAGGCTGCGGTAGATATCTTCCTTGTTCTTGAAGTGCAGATAGAGCGCCGTGCGCGACATGCCTGACCCACGCGCGATGTCATCCATCGACGTCTTGCGGAATCCGTATGTCGCGAACGCCTCCCACGCAGAGTGCAGGATCGCCTTTTGCCGGGGATCTATCAGGTGATCTCTCATGATGGATCTTTGGCAGGCCATCGCAATACTGTCAATTGACATCATGACATAATGGTTTAAATATGTCAGCAGCTACACTGCAGACCACTCACGAGACAGGGAGCCACGCATGTCAACCACCCTCACCATCAACGGAAACGAGCATTCTGTCGATCTGCCCGACAATGTCCCACTGCTCTGGG
>JBCCVT010000169.1:0-6766 GCA_039195015.1 Pseudomonadota bacterium | reverse complement strand
CGACCGGCTGGGCGGCGATGTCAGGCAGCGGCATGTCGAGAACTTTCTGGCGTTCCCTCGGGCGACGCCAAAAGCGGGTTCCTGCGCAGACCGGCCGTAGAAATAGTATTGCAGCGCACCATGTGGGATGTCGTCGGGGTCCGGAGCCCAGTAAACGATGCGTGGCGGGCGGCCGTCGGGTTCGTCCAGGCCGTTGATCGTGTTGCCACTGATCTGGGGAAAAAGCTCCATCTGTGCGGCGTCGGGCTGGAACGGGCGATGCGGGTTCTTGCGGGCCATGGATCGAACCTAGCGCAAGGTGCCATTCAGAAAAAGCAGGTCGCCGTGCCGGGCAAACGACCGTCAGGCCAGATGTTCCAGAATCAGAACCGCGATCCCGCCGCCGAGCGCGCCGATCAAGGCAGGCCAGACATAGCGCGCCAGACGGCTTGGCCTGGTCTCGGGCTGAGACTGGGACTGCGTGATCAGGGCGGATTCGACCAGCGCGGGCAGGCGCGGGCCAAAGCGGGCCACCACGCGTGCGGTTTGCCAAAGATCGTTCACCACGGCACGCGGTCCAATTGACCGGTTGATGTAATCCGTCACGACCGGCCCCGCGACCTGCCAGATGTTGATATGCGGGTTGAGCGACCGTGCCACCCCTTCGACAACCACCATTGTGCGCTGCAAAAGGATCAGTTCCGTGCGCGTCTCCATGCCGAACCGCTCGGTCACCTCAAAGAGATAGCTGAGAAGCCGAGCCATGGAAATCCGCGTGGCGTCCATGCCAAAGATCGGTTCGCCCACCGCGCGCAAGGCGCGGGCGAATTCATCGACATCGCGGTCAGCGGGCACATATCCGGCCTCGAAATGCACCTCGGCCACGCGTTTGTAATCCTTGCGGATAAAGCCAAAGAGAATCTCGGCATAGACCCTGCGGGTGTATTCGTCGATATGACCCATGATCCCGAAATCATAGGCGATGATGTCTCCGTTCGCGGCGACCTTGAGGTTGCCCTGATGCATGTCGGCGTGGAAATAGCCGTCGCGCAGCGCGTGCAACAGGAACAGCTTGAGAACGCGTTCAGACAGGGTGCGCCGGTCGTGTCCGGCGGCATCGATGGCATCGTTGTCGCCCATCGGCACGCCGTCGGCCCAGCCCAGCGTCATCACCCGGCGCGTGGACAAGTGCCAGACCAGCGGCGGCGTTTGAAACCCGGCGTCCTTATCCGTGTTCGCGGCGAATTCCGAGGCAGCAGAACTCTCCAGACGCAGGTCCAGTTCGCCCTGCACAACGCCGTCGAAATGCGCGATAACGTCCAGCGGCCGCAGGCGGCGCGCGCCGGGGGCCAGTTTTTCGATCATCCACGCGGCGAGGTAGAACGCGTCCACATCCTTGCGAAACGCGCGTTCGATGCCTGGGCGGAGCACCTTGACGGCCACGTCCTGTCCGGTCTCGGCGATGCGCGCCTTATGCACCTGCGCGATTGAGGCGGCGGCGATCGGTTCGGAGAATTCGGAAAACACCTGGTCCACAGCGATGCCCAGCTCGCGCTGCACTTCGGCCTTGGCTTCGGCGTTCGAAAACGGTGGCAGCTTGTCCTGCAAGACGCGCAACTGCCGCGCGAGATCGTCGCCGACCACGTCCGGCCGGGTCGAGAGCACCTGCCCGAATTTGATGTAGGCCGGCCCGAGCGCGGTGAGGGCACGCGTTGCCGGGGGCATCGACAGGTCGCCTTGATCGCCAAGCCATTTGAACGGCCAGCCCAGGGCGCGCGCCACGATGCGCAGCGATCGCGGCGCCTGGAACGCGTCGAGCACGACGCCCATCGCGCCCGTGCGTTCAAGCGTCGCGCCCGTGCGGATCAGGCGCCAGATGTTGTGCGGGCCGCGCACGGATCAGATCTTCCAGCCGGAATGCAGCGCGGCGATACCCATGCTGAGATTGCGATATTTGGCGTTTTCGAACCCGACGCTCTGGATCATCGACAGAAAGCTTTCCTGATCGGGGAACCGTCGGATCGACTCCACCAGATACTGATAACTGTCGCGGTCATTGGCGATGACCTGCCCCATGCGCGGGATGACGTTGAAACTGTAGAGATCGTAAAGCTTCTGCAGACCCGCATTCGGGAGCTGGCTGAATTCGAGCACCATCAGCCGACCGCCGGGTTTGAGCACGCGGAACGCCTCGGCCAGAGCATCCTGGGGGCGCGTGACGTTCCGGATCCCGAATGAGATCGTGTAGACATCGAAGCTGGCGTCATCAAAAGGTAGCGCCATCGCATCACCCACCACCCAGTCGAGACTGTCGGACATCTGCGCGGCCTCGGCGCGTTTGCGCCCTTCGACCAGCATCGGCTCGGTGAGGTCAAGCACGGTGGCATGGGCATGCCCGGCCCGCTTGAGAAACCGGAACGAAATGTCTCCGGTTCCGCCGGCCACATCCAGCATCCGCTGACCGGGGCGCGGCGCCAGCCAATCCATCATCGCGTCCTTCCAGAGCCGGTGGATCCCGGCGCTCATGACATCGTTCATGACATCATAGCGGCTTGCCACCGAGCTGAAGACGCCCTGGACCCGCCCGGCCTTTTCATCTTCGCGCACGGTCTCGTAGCCGAAATGCGTGGTGGTGTCGTCCGTCTTGTCCATGGGGTCTTGCCGTTTCTTTGGTTTCGCCCTTGTTATAGGACCCTCGGAGGCAGGCACAATGTGACGCGGATGCCGCAGAAGGAGACAGATGCCGGAATTACCCGAGGTCGAGACAGTGCGCCGGGGACTCGCGCCGGTGATGGAGGGCGACAGGATCGCCCATGCCGCGGTCAATCGGCCGGATCTGCGGTGGCCATTTCCACCGCATATGGCGGAACGGCTGACCGGGCGGCGGGTCGAGCGGCTGTGGCGGCGGTCAAAATACCTGATGGCCGATCTCGACAGCGGTGAGACGCTGCTGATGCATCTGGGCATGTCGGGACGGCTGATCGTGTCCGGGGACAAGCTGGGCCGCTTTGTGCATGACCACCCGCCGGCTGAAAAACATGACCATGTGGTCTTTGACATGACCGGCGGAGCTCGGGTCACGTTCAATGACGCAAGGCGGTTCGGCGCGATGGACCTGATGCAGACCGATGCTGTGAACGACCACAAGCTGATCGCGGTGCTGGGGCCCGAGCCGCTGGGAAATGCGTTCCACGAAGATCACCTGATCGCGGCCTTCCGGGGCCGCAACACTCCGGTCAAGGCGGCGCTGCTCGACCAGTCTGTTGTCTCGGGCCTGGGCAATATCTACGTATGTGAAGCATTGTTTCGCGCCGGTATCTCGCCGCGGCGCAAGGCTGGCCGGATCTCGGTCAACCGGGTGGCGGCGCTGGTTCCGGTGATCCGCGAGGTTCTCAGGGACGCAATCGCGGCGGGTGGATCGTCTTTGCGGGACTATCGCCAAGCCGATGGAGAGCTTGGATATTTCCAGCATTCCTTCGATGTTTATGGCCGCGAAGACGGGCCTTGCCGGCGCCCGGGATGCAGCGGGACAATCGCCCGTGTGGTCCAGTCGGGACGGTCATCGTTCTATTGCAAGGGCTGCCAAAGATAGCTTGAACCGGCGCGCGCGCGTGATAAGAACTCAACTTTGAACGGAACAACGAAAGCAGTTTCTATGGCCTTTGAGACGATCATCGTCGAAGTCGAAGACCACGTCACCCTCATAAAACTCAATCGTCCCGACGCCATGAATGCGCTGAACCAGCAGCTTGTTGGAGAGTTGTGCACGGCCCTTGAAGAGGCCGATCGCAACGACAAGGTGCGTTGCATCATCCTGACCGGATCGGAGAAGGCCTTTGCCGCCGGTGCCGACATTCAGGAAATGTCGACGATGAGCTATGTCGAGGTGTTCAACGCCAACCTCTTTGGCGAGGTGCCGGACCGGATCAAGCGTATCCGCAAGCCGATCATCGCGGCGGTCTGCGGCTATGCTCTGGGTGGCGGCTGCGAATTGGCGATGTTGTGCGATTTCATCATCGCGTCGGACACCGCAAAATTTGGCCAGCCCGAGATCAACCTCGGCGTTGTCGCGGGCATTGGCGGAACCCAGCACCTGACCCGTTTTGTGGGCAAATCGAAGTCGATGGACATGAACCTGACCGGTCGGTTCATGACGGCGGAAGAGGCCGAACGATCGGGTCTTGTGAGCCGCGTCGTACCGGCCAAGAAACTTCTGGAAGAAGCCCAGAGCGCGGCCCAGAAAATCGCCGAGAAATCGAGCCTTGCGGTGCTCAGCGTCAAACAGGCAGTGAACCGCAGCTATGAGGTGCCGCTGAGCGAAGGTCTTTTGTTCGAACGCCGCGTGTTTCACGCGATGTTTGCAACGGAGGACCAAAAGGAAGGCATGGCCGCATTCCTCGAAAAGCGCGAACCACAATTCCGCGACAAGTGATCTGATCGGCCGCGCGTGGGGCCAGACCGGCCATGCGTCGGTTTGGGCTTTACACGCGGTCGCGATTCTGGCTATACGCCGCCGCTATACATGCGCGTGCGGCCCGCTTTGGCCAGAATCGGACCGGTTCGACCTGACCGGGCGGGGTTTGCCGTTGCAGAGATATCAGACGCAAACCTGAACAAAGGTCAGACACTATGGCAAATTCGCCTCAGGCAAAGAAACGGGCACGTCAGAACCAAGCGCGGTTCGCCGTGAACAAGGCCCGCCGGTCGCGCATCCGGACCTATCTGCGCAAAGTCGAAGAAGCGATTGCATCGGGCGACAAAGATGCCGCGACGGCAGCTTTGCGCGCAGCGCAACCCGAACTGATGCGCGGCGTCACAAAAGGCGTCTTTCACAAGAATACGGCAGCCCGGAAAATGTCCCGTTTGTCGTCACGCGTGAAGGCGCTTGGCTGAGGCGTTTTTGACACGCTTCCGAAAAGCCGTTTCTAATCAAAGGCATCGCCATGCGCGATGCCTTTTTTCGTTGGAGTCAAGTGCCGACGCGAGAGATTCTTTCGTAGTAAACACCGAGTCAAGTTCAGAGTTTCATTGCCGGTCAAAGGCCGAAATTGGTACGAAGCAATTGGCGATTCACTCGCTTGGGGGGACAGGCCGTAATCGGTTCAGACTGGCGGGCACCAGGATGGACAGAATGCGAAGTCGAAGGAAAGTGAACCTTCGACCTGCTTGTTGGATCGGCATGCTGCCGCGCTGACAGCCCTGTCAAAAAATGAGTGTGCAACGGTAGTGCGACTGGTTTCCTGCTGTCACGGAAACCAATGCAGTTCCGTTGTCTGCGGTTGGTGTTCCGCAACGTGGTTTCATGTGAACTGCGGCTCGTTCCTTCTTACGTGTGGGTTCTATCGGCCTGGGTCGGGTCGGGGATGCCAAAAAGCCGGTGGGCAAAAAAGAGGGATGCGTGAGGCGCGAATGACACAAGAGAAATGGGGCCAACTCAGGAAGAATCTGCTGAAAACCGTTGGGCAGAACAATTTTAGAACGTGGATTGAACCACTCGAATTCTCGGAATTGGAAAATGGGGTTGCAGTATTCAATGTGCCGACGAATTTCATGGGAAATTACGTCAGCCAAAATTTCGCTGATCTTATTCTGTATGAGCTGAATAGCGCGGGAGAAAGCGTCCAGCGGCTCTATTTCCAGGTGCCAGCCAATTCGACGATGCGCCCGGCTGCGACAGCCACCGCAAGCCCACAGGCCGAACGGAGCCCGTCCATGTCCAAGCCCGCCTCGTCCCATGCGGTCGAAGCACTTCAGGCTGCGCCGCTAGATAGCCGGTTCACCTTTGACAGTTTTGTCGTTGGAAAACCGAACGAATTGGCGCATGCCGCCGCGCGCCGGGTCAGCGAAGGTGGGCCAGTCACGTTCAATCCGCTTGTGCTTTATGGCGGCGTTGGCCTCGGTAAGACGCACCTGATGCACGCCATCGCGTGGGAGCTGCGCGCGCGCCGTCCCGATCTGAACGTGCTGTATCTTTCGGCCGAGCAGTTCATGTACCGGTTCGTCCAGGCGCTGCGTGAGCGCAAGATGATGGATTTCAAGCACATTTTCCGATCGGTTGACGTGCTGATGGTCGATGACGTGCAGTTCATCGCCGGCAAGGACAGCACGCAGGAGGAATTCTTTCACACCTTCAACGCGCTCGTTGACCAGAACAAACAGATCATCATCTCGGCCGACCGTGCCCCGGGCGAGATCAAGGATCTGGAGGACCGCGTGAAATCGCGCCTGCAATGCGGGCTTGTGGTGGATCTGCACCCGACGGATTACGAATTGCGTCTGGGCATTCTGCAAAACAAGGTTCAGCAATACCGCGGCACCTATCCCGATCTGAAACTGGCGGACGGCGTTCTGGAATTCCTCGCGCATCGGATCTCGACAAATGTCCGTGTTCTCGAAGGTGCGCTGACCCGTCTCTTTGCATTTGCATCGCTAGTGGGTCGAGAGATTGATATGGAATTGACCCAGGATTGTCTGGCCGATGTCCTGCGCGCCTCGGAACGCAAAATCACCGTCGAGGAGATCCAGCGCAAGGTTTCGGAATACTACAACATCCGGATCAGCGATATCGTGGGGCCCAAACGGCTGCGGTCTTATGCGCGGCCGAGGCAGGTTGCGATGTACCTCTGCAAGCAATTGACCAGCCGGTCTTTGCCCGAGATCGGGCGCCGGTTCGGCGGGCGTGATCACACCACCGTCATGCATGGTGTCAAGCGGATCGAAGAGCTCAAGGTGACGGATGGCCAGATCGCCGAAGATCTGGAAATGCTGCGCCGCGCGCTTGAGGCAT
>JBCCVT010000168.1:0-6780 GCA_039195015.1 Pseudomonadota bacterium | reverse complement strand
CAGCCGGGAACGGCGCATCCTGGGTTCCGCTTCAAGTCTCCGGGCCCGGCGACACCCAACCGGGGCTGGATGCCTCGCTCTTTACATCCGGCAGGAGCGTCACCGAATGGCAGGTGCCCGTCATCGATCGGCAGGCGCCCGACCCTGAAGCGACCGAACATATCGGGTCTGTGGCTCCAAAGAGCGATCTCCGAATTGAATTCGCCAAACCCAACATCGGGTTCGGTGATGAGCTCTATCCGCGCTTGATCGCGGAAGCGGCGCTGCGCAACGCAAGATCAACGATAACCAAGGCGGTCGCCGCTGTGCTGCCGAAGCCGAAAGGCAAGACCAAAAAGGCAGGGGCGCCTAACCCGCCGTTGCGGCCCCAAGTGGCGGCCGTGGCGCTTTCGTATACTGCGCGCGCGTCGCTTCGTGTGGGCGAGGCAAACCAGCCGATCGAGTTGTTCAACCTGCGATCGCTGGGTGACGCATCGCAAGCACGCGACGGGCGGCTTTTCCCCGAAACGCTGAACCACGACGGATATCTCATGATCGGGCTCGATCGTGTCGACCCGCCGGAGCACCTGACCTTGTTCTTCCAGATCCGCGACTCACAGGCTGCGAGCTGGACGCCCGAGGACGGCACGCCCCGTCCGGAGACGCGCTGGACCTATCTTGGTGCGTCCGGGTGGCAACCCCTGCCTGCCTCGTCCGTGCTGTCTGACAGCACGCAAGGTCTGACCACTCATGGCGTGATCGAGCTATCGATGCCCATGGACCTGATGGAAACGACACAGTTCTCGGACGATCCGCTCTGCTGGCTTGCAATCGCACTACGCGGAGATCGCGCCCGATACGGGCGCGTGGTGGCGATCACGGCTCAGGCGGTCAAGGTCGCGCGCGCTTCAAGCCTCGTTACCGGCTCAGCAGCACCGCCACAGTTGCCGGCCGGACAGATCAAACGTTTTCTGAGAGCGCGCAAATCCATTGCCAAGATCCTCCAACCCATCGCAACCGAAGGCGGCACTGCGCGCGAGGCCAAGGCCATGCAGCGCATCCGCATCTCGGAACGTATCGGCCACCGGATGCGCGCCCTTCGACCCGCAGATCACGCGCGTATGGTGCTGGAAGCGTTTCCGCACATCGCCGATGCCAAGTGCTGGCATGGTCCGGCCGGACAGGTCCAACTGATAGTGACACCTGTCCGAAGCCGCGCCCATCGACGCCGCTACCCGCGCGTTTCACTTTACATCCGTGAACAGATCGCCCGCTGGCTGGAGGACCGTATGGCACTCGGCGCGGGGCAGGTCCATGTCTCGAACCCAGAATACGAGGAAATCCGGGTGCAGGCCTATCTCGGGACCGCGCCGCAATCCACGCCGATCAATCGCGCGGATGTGGAAGATCATATCACTCGCCTGATCGCGCCCTGGATGCTCGACCCGGCCCTGCCGGTCCCCATCGGACACGGCGCACTGGATGTCGCCAGCGTGACCGCGTCGCTGCAAGCGCTTCCGTCGATCGGCACAGTGCATGGCGTGTCATTGCTGCACCGGTTCGGGACCGGACCTTATGGCCTCAAGGACAGCGCCAGGGTCGCACATGCGCAGGCCGGTCATAGCGCACCAGTGCTCCATGGATCCAACCCGGCGTCGGTGCTGGTGCCATCGCCACGGCAACGCATCTCGATCTTGCCGCCCCGCTACGGCTTGGGTGACCTGGCGGTCGGACGCGACTTGATCTCGGCAGATCCGGTTCTGCTGAAGGCGTACAGACGAAACCCCGACCTGTTGCCGGTCCGCCCGGAACCGGCAGGCATCGGCGACCTGCGAATTGGTCACGACTTCATTTTGACAACACCCGAAGACGCCATCCCACCGTCTTCGGGCCCGGAATTTCGGCGCCATCGCCTGGATGCCGTGTTCAAAGAAAGTGAGGCTCGATAGATCATGACAACCAAACGCGCAGACCTGATCGAAAGCTTCTCGAATGGCAAACTGCCAACGGGCGAGAACTTTGCAAACCTGATCAATTCGATGGTCCATCAGGATCAGTTCGATGAACATGTAAGAGCATTCGACGCCTGGAAGGAACGGGGTGAGGTGATCCTGGGGCATGGCGATGACGCGTGGCACATGGGTGTCAATGACCATGCACAGGTGCGGCTGTCGCGCGGCGACACAAGCGGTGCCGCATCGCCGGCGGACGTGCAGATCGACGGCTGGACCGGGTTCGCAGGTCGGATTGGTGCCTGTCGCGATGCCGACACTTTTGCTGCCCCCAAGACCGAACTTGATGTGGCGCGTCTGCCATCTGTTCCCGGTGACGGCAAATGGCACCCTATCGTCAACATGCCAGGCCATCCCTGTGTCTTCGAGATTACCGCCGCAAGCGCGCGCAACGTCTATGCCAAGTCAGGCCTGATGAGCGGTGTTCTGCGTTTGGTTGTTGGCGCAAACGATGAACAAAATGCCGTCGCCCATGCCACCGCAACCGCAACGGGCAGCGGACGTCCGGCCCTGAACGTGATGCAGCGGCCCAATCCCGGAGGCACGTGGACTGCCCTGGGCAGCTACATCGCGCTTGTCATCATACTGGTGTTGGGTGCGCTGTTGCTGGTGGGAACGCCGTCGGAAAGCGCGGTTGAAACCGGGTTGGGCCAATTCGGTGACTGGCTGAACGCGCTTATGGAGAAGCTCTTTGCAGCGCTCGGGATAACAGGCGTCGATCCGTCCAAGGTCACCCATCTCTACCTCCCTTTGGCCATTCTGATAATCAATGCGCTCTATGCGCTCAGGCTGCTTAATCAGGGCCTGTTCCGGAACCGTAAATCGATCAGATTGCGATGGAAAAAAACGTCCGGCAGCGCGCTGAGGGATAATCGCAGTTGGACCTTGCAGATGCGTGGCCCGGCCTTTGGCCCGGATGCCGAGGATCCCGATATCCATTATAGCATCACCAAGATCTGGAACTGATCCGGATGATGGGCTCATGACGCTGACAAGCTCGATCACATCCCATGGGGATAGCGCAGGAACCGAAGATTTCCGCGAACTTTTGCGAACCGGGCTTGAGCAGGTCCAGAAGCTGAGCAACGCCCATTGGACCGACTACAACGAGCACGACCCAGGCGTCACGATCCTAGAAACGCTCGTCTTTGCCCTGACCGATATCGGCTATCGGACCAATCATCCGATCGAGGACATTCTCGCCTCCTCCTCCCGTTCCACCGGTACGCCGCTGTCACGCCAACCGCTCTTTCCCGGCACGCAAGTCTTTACAACAGCGCCTGTGACCGCGATCGACTTTCGCAAACTGATTTATGACCGGGTGAGCGGTGTGCGTAACGCGTGGCTGCAGCCGACACCCGCTCCGCGAGGGATACAGGGGCTTTACGATGTGCTGGTGCAGACCTATCCGCCGGTTCCAAGCGAAACCCGTCAGATGATCCGCCCCGATGGGCGCGGCATTGCAGCTGAGGTTCGCGCTCTGCTCTGGCCGTTGCGCGGTCTGGGTCTGGATTTTGATCGGATCGAAATCGTCGCCGAGCGGATCCTTGCCCTGAATATCGAACTGGCCATAGATCCCGACACCGACCCGAACGCAACCGTGGCGCGGATCTTGTTTGCCGCGGAATACACGCTGAACCCACCCCCCGAAATCATCGATGTCGAAGACGCGCTGGCTCGTGGTACCCCACCGGAAGATTTGTTCGAAGGACCGCTTCTGGACCTGGGCTGCATCCGCGACGACAGTCTGGGTGCGATGATGACGGACTTTGACCTGACGCGCCTGCGGGCCGCGATCCTGGGCGTCGAAGGCGTCGCCACTGCCAGCGGGATCCGGATCGATACCGTTGGCCCTCCCCTTGATCCGGGTATCGTGGCGGTGCCAGTTTTGTCGCGTGAGCCGAATGATCTGTCCGGTATCAAGTTGACGCGCAACGGCGCGCCGGTCGCGCTTGATCCTGTTCGTATCTTATCGCATTTGCACCACTTCGAGGAACGCAGCCGCTGGCGGGAGCACTATGCCATCCGTCGTATGAGCGATGCGGCTTATGGCTCGGTGCATCTGGGCAAACCGGACCGCGACCTGTCTCGCTACAGATCAATCCAGCATCTGTTTCCGGCGGTTTACGGAATTGGCGAGAACGGTGCAAAGGGTGCGCGCGGCGTGGTTTCGGATGAAGGTCAGGACCGGCATGCGGCACAAATCGCCCGCGAGGCAAAGGCACGTCAGTTGAAGGCCTATCTGCTGGTATTCGAACAGATGCTGGCAGATCATTTGTCCCAGCTTGATGCTTGCGCCGATCTGCTCGCCCTGCCTTCGGATCGGCCAACCTATGCCTGGCAGCCGATCGCCCGGCCTGCCCCGCATCCGGACGACCCACCGAATATCGCTCCGGTACTGGGCGCGTCAGCCGAGGACGAGGCTGATACGGCGTGGTTCTCGCAATACAAGGCCGGCATGACGGCCAGCCGAAACCGGATCGATCGCCCACTCGAGCGTCGTAGCCGCGCGCTGGATCACCTGCTGGCGCGGTTCGGCGAGAGCTTTGACAACGAGGAACTGCGCCGTCTCTTCGAAAACAAGAACCAAAGCGCCGACGAATTTCAGGGCTGGCTGCTTCAGCGCAAGGCTGCGTTTCTGGCGGACGTAATCACCTTGGGCGGTGAACGCGGGCTGGGCATCGATCTGACGCTAAAGGATCCCGATCATCCATCCTTGCCTGCCGCGCTCCGCCGTATCGCTCTGAAATCCGGGCACGACGCACCAATCTACCTGATCGAGCATATCCTGCTGCGCGACGGCGCGCCCCCCGGCGGCATCGGCACAGAAGAGATCAAACGCGATTTCGTGGTGGCTGCGCCGCCGCCCGAGGGTGCCGTCGCATTGCGATGGCACGGAAAAACGATACATTGGGTACTGGACCCGTCAGAACCTGATTTTCCACGATCCGATCAACTACGTTACCTGCTTTTGCTTGGTGCAAATCCCGTTCACTACAAGGCTTATCCCCCTGGTTCGTATCAGATATCGGTAAGACTGGATGACGGCGTGGGTTTGGCGGCCGATGTTCTGGAAAACTTCCATTCCATGGCTGAAGCGCGCGAATGGATCTCCTGGATGAGTGCCAGTTGCCAAGCTGCACTGGCGCAGAACTGCTCAGCAACAGACGTTTTGACGCCGGTCTTCCTACCTCTGGACGCCAAGGCGCGCGGCCTCAGCGTGGTATTCTGCCCCGATCCCAAGGGGCAATCGGCTGACCGGCGCGCCTTGGCGGAGGACATCGCTGCCGTCGAGTTGCCGGCGCATCTCGCGACAAATCTTTTGTGGCTCGCCCCTACTGAAACCGGCGCCTTTGCCGATGCATATGCAGCTTGGCGCAAGGCGCAGACGCAACTGCGTGCGACCGCGATGCCATCGCATGAGGTGCGGCAGACAGCGGCGGGCTCGTCCCAAGACCTTCTCGATTGGGTGAGCCGACTCTACTGTCGAGATCTGCGCGGGGCCCGTGCCGCACGGCGGCGGGAGGCCACAACATGACCACCCAGGGTCGCATCGGGCGGCTGACCTTCGATTTCGAACTGGCAAGGCAGGCCACGGCCGAACCCATTCAGGACCGTCTGAGCGACTATTTCAGCAACCGTTTGCCTGCAGTTATCGAGCACTGCCTTGAACGTCTTGATCTACCCGACGAGGCCGATTTGATCCTGAGCAATTTGCAGTTGGATCTGGGCGATCTGCCGCTGGACGAACTGGAAGACGAAATGGACCGCCGCTTGACGGAAGCGCTGCTCACTGAGTTGCGGCGCCTGCGCCTTCCCGATGCAAAATCGCATAGTCCACCGACCAACGTAGCGCCTGACGGCGCTTCCGGAACCGGATCGGATCTGGAGCAGTATCTTTTGACCGGACGCTATACGCACTGGCCCGGAACCGAAGCACCGGATCTGGTTCATCTCTTGCACGCTGCGCTCGACTCAAATCCCGCCACCCTGCTGTCTCTGCTGCAGGAGCATCGGGAACACACAGGGCTGCGCGAAAGATTGCGGCTGCATTTGACGGTGCGACTGCGCCTGGCATTGTCGCAGGCAGCCCGCGCCGATCCTGATCGGGCATCGGGTCTTGCACCGCTTTTCGCGTCGCTGGCTATTCCGCTCCACAATGAGATCCCCAACCACCGGGTCCTCAAATCAGAAGGTGCGCGCTCAGAAAGACCAAGCGATGACATCGCAAAGGACTTGGATGTAGATCCGGACCTAGGATCCTTGCCCGCACGGACTTCGACGTCACCAGATGTATCAGCGGGCAATGCGTCTCGGAAGTTCTCGGGAAGTAAATCAACTCGTCCGGGCACGACTCGGCGCGCCGATCAAGATGCACTGCCTACCCGTTCCGCCGAACAAGGCTCGTTCAGGAGCACCGCGGCCTTTGAAACCGGCGCTGAAGGGTCTGACGACAGACATCCCAAGGCCAAACGCGAGCAGTCAACTCGCTCCAGCTCCCAAAAGCCGACTGCGCCGACAGACCTTACGAGACCTCAAAGCGCGGAAACTGTGACCCCTCAACACAGATCGCTGAACGATACCGCAGCGCCCGCCGATCCTTTTGGGTCCGAACTCCAGGATCCTGATCGTCTGCAGGCGCTCATTCAGCATATCGAGCAGGAAATCTGGTCTGGTGCAGGTTTGCCGGATTATGCTGCTCGCCAGCTGATGGAACAGACCGGTCATCAAGAACACGTGCCCGACAATGCTGTCCAACACCTGAACATACAATCCAATGACGCGCTTG
>JBCCVT010000167.1:0-6896 GCA_039195015.1 Pseudomonadota bacterium | reverse complement strand
GATCATCAGATCGGATTTCGAGGTCGCGGCGGGCATGGCCGCTTGGTACTGCAGGTCCCGCCCCGGGTGAAGCAGGCCTGGCGTCGCACGCGCCCTATTCCTGTTCGTTGCGCAGCAACAGGATCAACGCACCCACGGTCAACGCGATCCCCACCATGATGGCGGCGGGTGGGACGCCGTTTCCAAGCGCCATTTCCCATCCGATAACCCAGCTTGGCGTCAGATAGGTATAGGCCATCACCTTGGCTGCAGGCAGCCGCAACGTCGCCGTTTGCAACAACACGAAACTGGCCGCTGTTGCGAAAACCGCCAGATACGCCATCGCAATCCAGACACGTGCGGGCAAGGCGGCCCATTCGGTGGCCGCAAGGTCGCTCCAGCCGAAAAGGACCAGAATGATCATCCCGGCAAACAAGGTCCCGCAGGTGAACACCACGGCGGATTCGCCCCGGTTCAGCAAGCGCACCATCGGCGTATAGCAAGCATGGGCCACGCAGCCCCAGAAATAGATCCATTCTCCGCGCCCGATCTGAAAGGCCAGAAAGGCCTCCCAATCGGCGCGAAAGATCACCCAAAGCGCACCTGTTGCGCCGACCGCCAGAGCAACGGCCATACGCGCCGTGGTGACCTGCCGCAGCAGGATCCAGCCAAAACCACCCGCCAGCACAGGGGTTAGGGTAAAGACCGCCGCCGCACTGACCGGCGGCGCGGTTTTCAGCCCTTCGAACATCAGCACGAAGTATGTCGAAAAGAGCCCGCCCAGCACCACATAGCGCCACGGCGCTTGCAGGGCCGCGCGGGGAAACCCGGTGGTTGCCAGCACAATCGACCCGATCAGCACTCCGGCCGCGGCAAAGCGCACGGCATTCAAAGCAGCCGGTGCGATGTCATTGGCAATCATCGCGCCCAGGGCAAAGGATCCGGCCACCAGCGCCGAAAAGACGAGCATCGCAAGATGCCCGGCAGCGTGTGGCGTCATACGGTCCAGCCCTGCGCGCAGGCCTTCAGATGGCCCAGAAAGCTTTGCACTTTGGTGGTCCGGTGCAGATCGACATGTGTGACAAGCCACAGCTTGGCCGACCATTCGTCACGCGGCGGGATCACCTCGACCATGTCGCTGCGGCGCGAGGCCTCCCAGATCGGCAGAAAGCCGAGGCCGGCGCCGGTCAGCACCGCGCTCTCCATCGTGCGTGTGTCGGTACTGCGAAAGACAATCGCCTCGTCCGGCACGACCGAGCGCAGCCACTTGTTGAACGGCGCGCGGCTTTTCGGATCGTCATGGCAGACAAAGACATGGCCTCCAAAATCGTCAACCGAGGCCGGTACGCCGCGTGCCTCGGCATAGGACTGGCTGGCATAAAGTCCCATGCGCAAGGACACGAAGGGCTGGACTACATTGTCGGGCTGGTCGGGGGCCGCCCCGGCGCGGATGGCCACGTGTGCCTCGCCATATTCCAGCCGGAACAGGCGGTCGCCGGTCAGGTACCGCACGATCAGCCCGCTATGCTGCGCCTGAAACGCCGCAAGCTCCGGCACCACCAGCGGCGAAAGCGATGCAAGCGAGGTCACAACAAGCTCGCCGCTCACATCCTCGCCCTGCCCTTTGAGCCGCCCCGCAAGCTGATTGAGTTGATCCTCGGTCGCCTGCGCCACCCGCAACAGGTCCGATCCCGCCTCGGTCGCGGTGTATCCGCGCGCGTGGCGCTGAAAGAGCTTCACGCCCAGACGCGCCTCGATCGCGTCAATATGGCGGATCACGGTGGCGTGGTGCACGCCCAGGACCTCCGCCGCTCCGCTGACGGTCCCCATCCGCGCCACCTGATACGCGGTTCGCACTTCATCCCAATTGTCCATCACGCCGTGTCGCCTGTGCAAAATCTCACAAATTCTGTGGAATTTTCACCGTTGCGTTCAGAAATGCAAGAACCACTTTTGGACACACACGCCGGATCCATCACAAAGGACACGCTCATGGCTTCCACCGTTTTGCATATCGACGCTTCCGCACGTCTCGAGCAGTCGACCACCCGCGACCTCACACAGCGCATCGTCACCCGGATGAACGCCGATCGCGTTATCCGCCGCGACCTCGCACAGCCGCTGCCCCAGATCACTGAAGCCTGGATCGGCGCAAATTTCACGCCTGCCGACCAGCGCAGCGACGATCAGCGCGCGACGCTCAGGCAATCAGACGCGCTTGTCGCTGAATTGCAGGACGCCGACACGATCGTCATCGGCGTACCGATCTACAACTTCTCGGTCCCGGCAAGCCTCAAGGCCTGGATCGACCTCGTCGCGCGCGTCGGGCTCACCTTCGCCTATTCCGAGACCGGTCCCAAAGGTCTCCTTCAGGGCAAGCGCGCGATCATCGCCATCGCCTCGGGCGGAACGGCCGTGGGGTCCGATATCGACTTTGCCACCGGCTATCTGCGCCACATGCTGGGCTTTTTCGGCATCACGGATGTCGAAGCTGTTGCCGCCGACCGCATGGCGATCGACGCTGATGCCTCGCTGAAATCGGCCCACGCGGCGGTCCAGCAGCTCGCAGCCTGAGCGACCGAACGGATCCGGCGGCGCGGCAAGAGGCCCCGCCGCCGCCCCGATCAGTTGATGCGCCGCGCGACCTCATCGGCATATTGCGACTGCATCGCCTCGACGGCCTGCGCATGTTTCTCCGCCAGTTCCGGCCGCAGTTTCTCGGCCCGTGCCGCCGCACCCATGGTTGACATGTGGTGGCCCTGGAAATGCGGCATCACATGCCGGGCGATCAGCTCGTAGGATTTCAGCGTCGCCGCCGGATCCGCCCAGTTATGCGCCAGCATCAGATAGGCGCCAAAGCCGCCATTTGACTGCGCCATCAGCCGTTCGATCTGGGCCACCGCCATGTCGGGCGTGCCGATCGCGCCAAAGCCGCTTTCGTTGACGAACTCGATCATCTCTTTGACGTTGTTGCCCGGCACCGCCATCTGCGGGAAGGCCGCGACCGCCTGGAAGTAATGGAACCACTGCTCCATGCCGTATTCCACGTCGCGATAGGCCTGCTCCATCGTGTCGGCGATATGCACAAGCCCGACGAGCCGCCATTTCGAGCGATCGACCGCCTTGCCATGCGCGGCCGCCTCGGCCTCGATCACGTCCCAATGGAGCGCAAGCGCATCGAACCCGGCCGCCGTCGTCGCCCCAATCGACAACAGCCCCGTACCGTGACGTCCCGCCAGACGCGGCCCCGCGGGCGAGGCCACACCTGCCGTCGTAATGTCAAAAAGCGGGTTCGAATAGGGCCGCAGATGCAGCCGTGCATCGCGCAGGTCCCAGCGGTCGTTCTGAAAGGTGATGGGTTCGTCGCTGGTCAGCAGATGCATGATCACACCCAGACTGTCTTCCAGCAGCCCGCGGGTCTGGCTCGGCTCGATCCCGATCATCTTGGCATCGGTCGGCAAAGCGCCGGGGCCGACCCCCAGCATCACGCGGCCACGGGTCAGGTGATCCAGCTGCACGATGCGCTCGGCCACCCATAGCGGGTTGTGATAGCTCAGCGACACCACGCCGGTACCCAGCCGGATATGCCGCGTCCGCTCGGCAGCCGCCATGATGAAGATTTCGGGACTTGCGATGATCTCGGACCCCGCCGAATGGTGTTCCCCCACCCAGGCCTCGTCATATCCGCAGCGGTCAAGATGCTGGATCAGCTCCAGATCATTCTCCAGCGCGAAAGTCGGATTGATGCCGGGTTTGTGGAACGGGGCCAAGAAGATCCCGAAACGTAGTCTGTTCTGCATTTGCCTTCCTCCCTGTGGCACACGGCTGCGAACCGCGCACCGGGGCGCGGTGCAGATCGTGCCAGCAGAGGCGCTGGCGACGATTCTGGCAAGCAAAAGCTGACCTTGCGTCAACTTCACGCGGTTGCGCGACCTGGGGCCACCCCAAAGGGTTTGATGTTCGCGACTGGTTGAAAACCGAACTGAACGAGCCAGCAGAGATCGCCATTGGCGCATTTCTCACGTGACGCGACATCGGCCGGTTTCGGTCGGCCGAGGCTTTTGCCGTTGCCACGGTTGGACTGTCAAACGCTGAAAGCGTTGGCGTTCGGCACCCGCCCAAACATTCAACCTTCGGGACCATCAACATTGCCGCCGAACTCAATGTCCGTATGTGCGAAGCGGGCCCAATCGAGACGTTAAGTGTCATCGTCGCGGCACGCACGGCTGCAATCCCGGACGCGCATATTCTGCTTGAATCCGGTGCCGCGACAGGAACGGGAACTGATTGCGTTGCCGTTGCAGCAAGATGCGGAAACGCGGAATATATAGGTCTACATACCGAGTTTGGTGTCGCCTTAGGACGAGCCGCTTTTGACGCAGTGAGTGCCGGAGCACGCGATTGGAACGCAGAACGTGAGGTGAGTGAAAATGGTTGATCTTCTTGAGATCACGCGCGCCAATCTCGATGATCCGGAAACCGGCTGGAATATGGGCAGCTTTGGAGCCATCGCAGAGTTTCATCACGTCGCTGGCGATCCACCCCCGGCAGCACGCGAAGACTTCGGTCGGACAACCGAGCGCGGCGGTATCCGTCTCACCTCGCTCAATGGTGTGCGTCCGGTCGCTTACGAAACGCTCAGCCCGAAACCACACAGGTGGGCGCACGCCGTCGCTCTTTGCTTGCCGAGCAAGGACGCCGGAATGAACCGGCGCAATTGCCTGACCGAGCTTGGGACCGACAAAGAGGCGCTGCGTGCGGGCGACCGCGCTGCGATCCTGTTTGATATGGGACTGGAACAACCGCAGGTCGACTTCTGTATTCGAACCTCGGATCCTGAGCTTCTGGAGGTTCTGCGCGCGGCAGCGGGCAGGTCACTTTTCGAACCAGAAAACCCGGCCATGGGAGCAATCCTTGCCACACACCCCAATCGCGTGGCGCTCACACGCCTGGGTCGTGTCGAGGTCTTCCAGAAAATAGGCGGTCCGGACACAGGCGGCGTCACTCCCGAAGGACCGCACACACATGTGCTGCCAAAACTCTTGCGAACCGCGCGCACACATTCGGCGAATGCCCCCATCCCCGAAGGTTGGATACCCTGTGCATCATTTCATCCGGGCAACCCGGTGTTTGATCGCATGGGCGCGGACAAGGCGTTTGATGCCGACGCGTTTGCCGCATTCCAGGCTTTGCTCAAGCAATGGGGTGTTCCGGAGTACGTCGCAGCCAAAGACGCCGCCTGGATCGCGCTGCGCGACGCCAAGGCTGCAAACACCCATCCCGAGCCAGCGACGCGCCTCGGCCGGACAGGCTTGCGCAACGCCATCCGTCAATGGCGGCGCCAAAGTGGAGAAACGCCTCTGGTCGAGGCCTGGGCAAAGCGGTTTGATCGCGGTTCGATCGACACCGAAGACGAGAGGCCGGGGCATTGAGGACGATGAGATCTGCGGTGCCTTGCCCAATCCACTTTGGTCCCATCTTGTCGCGCCTGCACGCGGGTCATGCGCTGTGCCAATCAATGCCGGGTTGCTCGTTTCGCAGGTTCAAAAGGTCGAAGGCCGTAAAGGCGTTGACGCGGCCCAGTCCGTCTACGCCGGGTTGAAAGACGTCCTCATGCGGAAAGGCTTGCTGCGGTAGCAGAGCGAGACCGGGCGCAACGGGCACGGGGGCGCAAAGGATGGGCATGCCGTACCTCGGATCCGGAAAAGTGAGGCCGGGGCCGCGTGGGACGGCCCCGGTATTGGTCAGGCGGTCTGTTCGTTGACCGCTTCCTCCGGGTTTTCAGTCGCGCGCCCGAGGGCGATGAACGACTCGCCGGCGAAGATGAAGTTGACGCCGAGCAGCACGCCGATGAAGCCAAGCGAAGCGCCGTTTGCGAGGCCACCCAAAACCAGAAGGCCAAGCAGCACTGAGATACCGCCCAAGGCTGCAAACCAGCCCCAATTTCGCTCGGACCGCATCCGGAACGCCAGGACGATCCGCGCGATGCCTTCGATCAGGAACACGACCCCCAGCATCACCGTCAGTGCGATCACGCCGCCGAACGGATTCAGCAAGAAGACGATCCCGCCGACGAAGTAGACGATGCCGATGGCAAGCTGCCAGAAGACACCGCTCCAGTCCTTTTCCTGAAAGGCCTGTATCAGGGTCGCCACGCCGCCCACAAGGAACGCCGCGCTGACCAGCAGCTCAACCGACAGCGAGGCGACAAGAGGGAAAGCGCAAGCGCCGATCCCCGTCAGGATCATCACCACGGCAAGAGCCATGAACCAGCCGTTGCCGCGATGCGCGGCGACGTTGGAAGAACTTGTCATATCATTCCCCTCCGATCCGGCTATTTCGCATAGCTGAAGGACGGCATCTTGGTCAGCTCATCCTCGGTTGCCTTTGGAAGCACGAAGTGGCCGTCTTCGCCAGGCTGGAACATATCCGCCGGGACCGCGACCCATTTGCTGTCGATGTCAATGAAGCCGCCGACTTCGAGGATCGCAAGGCTCAGCTCTCCGTCTGGGGCGACGATCAGGTCGTGGACATACCCCACGCTTTTGTCCTGCCCGTTGTAGACGCTTGCACCGATCAGCTTGTTGGCGCCGTAACCTTCAGTCACGATCTTGGCGACGTTCACTTCAACGCCCAGCACGGTCTCACCGACGGTCTGTGCATTGGCAACAACACCCCCGACACAGATCAAGGCGCTTGTTGCGATCATTTTGATGGTGGAATTCATTGGTCGTCCTTTTCGTTGAGGTTCAGGATCCGCCCGACGGACGGCTTAGGTATCCGCCACCTGATCGAGGTGATCGCGATATGCTTTGACGGCCGCTTGCAGGGCTTCGTGGTGACGTTCGGCGATTTCCTTTGCTTCGCGAACAGCCTCGTCACCCTCGCTTCTGGCGCGGTCGGCAATGTCTTCCATG
>JBCCVT010000166.1:0-6957 GCA_039195015.1 Pseudomonadota bacterium | reverse complement strand
CGGGCGCGTCTGGGCAAGGATCTTCCGCCGCTCTGGCGCAACCGCGTCATCGCGTCGACTGCGCCGAACGGCTCGTCCAGCAAGAGGATCTCGGGTTCAGACACAAGCGCCCGGGCGATCGCCGCGCGTTGCCGCATGCCGCCGGAAAGCTCGGCAGGCCGGTGGTCGCCGAAGCCGGCAAGGCCGACCAAATGGATCAACGCATCGACCTGTGGGTTTGCCGTTCCAGCGAGTTCGGCGCCCAGAGTCACGTTTGCCCGGACGGTCCGCCACGGCAGAAGCGACGGATCCTGGAATGCCATCGCCAAACGCCCCCGCGCGGCAAGGGAAGACGGGGTTTCCGAGCCCAGTGTGATCGCTCCGCTGTCAGGCGTCTCAAGGCCAGCGATCAACCGAAGAAGGGTTGATTTCCCGCATCCGGACGGGCCCACCAAGGCCGTTGTCTGGCCCGCATTCAAACGCTGGGTTGTCCGCGCGACCGCTGCTGTCGCGCCAAATGCTTTGCTGATGTCTGAAAGTGCGATGTCCACGCCGGGCATGGCGCGATCTCCGCGTGTCAGCCGTGAACCTCTTCCAGGAGACTGCGGTCCCAAAGATCGGGGCTCACCTCCCGGCCCAGCAGGGCAAGCGTTTCGATGTTGGCAGCCACGGTTTCTTCGGTCCACCAGCCAAAGCCGAACTCTTTGGTCAGATCGGTGAACATGAGCGGAACCTGGCGGGCGGCCTGAAGCTTTTGCGTCTCGGCGTCGAGCCCCGCATCGGGGAACATCTCAAGCGTGAGGGCGGCAGCGGCATCGGTGTCTGCAAGGTAGTCGTTCCATCCGCGCACCTCGCCTTTCAAAAGCGAAACAAGCTCCGTCCGCCGCGTCGCGATCGAGTCTTCGGTGGCGATATAGGTCTGCGAGTGCAACGCATATCCGTGGTCTGCCATAAGCATCGTCGTGTTGTCGACGCCTTGGGTGGCCATGGCGACCGGCAGATCCGTTTCCCAGCTCAGCAGGCAGTCGACCTGACCGCTTACCAGCGGTGCGGGGTCGTATTGAGTGGGCACGATCTCGATACCGTCGATGTCGATCCCATTGAGCGTGCATAGCGCCTGGAGCACAGGTGTATTTGCCACTGCCATACCGATGCGCTTTCCAAGGAGATCGGCAGGCGTGTTGACCGGGTTCGATGTCAAAGAAGCGATCGCAAACGGGTTTTTCTGCATCGCAACGGCGATGATCTTGAACGGAGCACCCTGCTCGATCGCGGCGGCGGTGTAGTCTGCCGCTGAGATGCCGACAAGCGCGGCACCCGAAACCACCGGCGGTTCAACCGGCGCGTTTGGCCCGCCCTGAGCGAGCGAGACGTCAAGCCCCTCCTCTGCCCAGTACCCCTGATTCTGGGCGATGTAGCTGCCGCCGAACTGTACCGAATGAAGCCATGAGAGTTGAAAATTCACCGCGGTCAGATTGGCCGCATGGGCCGGCAAACCAGCGGCGGAAGCGGCGAAGCCGGCAGCGGAGGTGGCAAGGAAAAAGCGACGGTTCAGGTGGGTGGGTTGGGACATGATGGACCTCTGTGTGGAACGGTCAGATTTGGGTTTGTCAGGCTTTGCGCCAAGAGGATCAGCAAAGCAGGCAGCGCCGCGAGGAGGCATGTGCTGCCATAGGTCAGGCCGGCTGCGACGCCTGCGCTCGGTGCGGCGCCGATCAGGGGAAAGAGTGCGGCCGCTGCACCTTCGCGCCAGCCCCAGCCTCCGATCGAAAGCGGGACGAGCATGGCGCAAAGGACGAGCGGGACAAGCGTCGCCCATCCTGTCGGAGGGATCGCAGTGCCCGCGGCGCGCGCGCAGGCATAGAAGGCAAAGATGAGACAGGCGCAGCTAAGCGCGCCATGCAAGATCAGTTCCGGTCGCGCCTGAAGGCGTTTCCCGTGACGCGCAAACCGGGGGATTGCACCATCCCCGTTCAGAAACAGAAGGCCAAGCACGGCAAGCGACGAAACACCCAAAGGCAGAGCCCAGGTGATCTGCGGCCAGGCGATGCCACCGGGCAGCACCAAGGCCACCGCGAGCCCCAGGCCAAGCGTGACAAAGATCGCAATCTGACCGAGGAATCGTTCAAGCGCGACCGAAAGCCCCGCCGTCCTGATATCCGCGTCATGCCGTGCGCGGACGGCTCGTGCAACATCTCCGGTCACACCGCCCGGCAGGACCTGATTGACCAACGAACCAAGGTAGTATTCGCGGAGCGCCACCCCATATCTCAGCCGCAGCCCAAGATGCGCGGCCACGATCTGCCAGCGGCGCGCCATCGAGAAGGTGGCAACTGTAAGCGCAACCACCGAAAGAACGATCCAGTCGACTGAAAGGCTGGACAAATGCTGCAGCACCTTGGCGCCATCAGCCCACCAAAACACCAGGACCATCACGCCAATCGAGATGGTGAACTTGATCAGTGTCGCACTCATTGCAGTAATCCTAGAGCCTTTTCGGACTCAGTGAATGCGTCAATAAAGTCGTCGCGGAAGCGATCCATTCTTCGGACGGGGCTTTGGGCGTCGGGGATTAGCCCGGGGGTCCACTGCCACGCGTCAATCCGGGTCAACAGGTCTGCGGTGCCGATCATATGCACGGCCACATCGCGGTTTTCCGAGCCGGCGACGAAAGGAGCGGATTGGTGATCCCCGGCGACAATGATCAGCGGCGCGGGCCGGCTCTGGTCAGCAGCCACCCGGGCGACGTGAGAGAACGTCACCTCAAGCACGTAGTCGACTGATCGCCGGTACGCCTCCCGCACCGCGTCGCGGTCCTTCCATAGCTCGCGCGGGGTCGGTCCAAGGGTGGCCATCGCGTTGAAGATTGTGCCATCGCCGATCTCATCCCAAGGCACGATCTCGGGAATGGGTGTCCAGGGCGCGTGCGATGAAATCAGCGCGACTTGCAGGAAATCCGGGCGAGGGTCCGGCGCAAGCAGGTTTGGGTACGCTGAGAGCGTGAATTGGTCTGGCATCGTCACCCAGCGAAAGCGCGCGCCCTCATAGGGGATGTCGGTGGCTGGGAAGACCTGATCAAAGCCCATGGCTGCGCTTTCGGGCCAGGCCATGGTGATCGCAGGCATCACGGCTGCAGTGCGAAAGCCCGCGTTCTGCGCGATGTGAAACAGCCAATTCTGTCCGGATGCAAGAAGCGCGGTGTACCGCGCCTGATCGGTCGTCCACATGCCGCTGGCGAATGTGGCGTGCGAGAGCCAGCTTTGCCCACCTGCCGTCGGTGCGGTCAGCCAGCCGCTGCGCATGGTCAGTCCTGTGTTGGCGATCACGGTCTCGGCGGCGCGCAGGGTCGCACCATGCGTTGGGGCGTAAAGCGGATTGTCAAAGCTGGCGCGCCCGTAACTTTCGAGCCAGATGAGGATCACGTCACGCCCCGCCAGCGTATTCAAAAGTCCGTCGCGATCGGCAAAGGGGTCTTCCGCCGCCTCTACTCGGAAGCGGGCAAGATCGGCGGCAGCCGACTGCATCTCTTGCCCACGTGTGATCAAAAGACGCGAAGTCCAAGCGGTTCCAGGCGGGCTGCGTTCGAATGTCCACGCCTTCAAATGGTGGGCCACATCCGCCGCGGCCCAGACCGAGGCGACCACGGCCAGACCGGCCGCCGAGAGCCGCACCGGCCAGGCAGGTCGCAGCGCGGCCCAGGTTTGCAGCGCCCATAGAAACAGGACATAGAGACCCGCCAGGGCACCCAAAACACCCAGTCCGGTGAGGATTGCCCAACCCTGTCCGATGCTGTCAGAAACAAGCGAAAAGGCGGGGTGCAGAAGGTACATGTCAAGAATGGCATCAAATTTGCGATTATACGCTTCAAACATCACAAAATCGGCGAGTTTGACCGTCACCGCCGCCAAAAGCACAAGCGCGAGCACATGCGTGAAGCCTCGTCGCCAACCCAACGCGATAAGGCCCAGCAGGATCACGGGCAGCTCCAGCGGCCATCGGTTGAGCGCCGACCATTTCATCGTACCCGGGTGGTTTGGAAGCACGAGCGCGGCGAACACAACGCCCGCAGCGACGGCGAGAACAATCGCGTGTTTCATGCGCCGTGCCGCAGGAGCCAACGGATATCGACCGCAAATGACCAGGCGAGCAACAGCGCGGCACCAAAAGAAAACCACGGTGCCCAGTGTTCAGGGCTGATCGGAAACAGCAGAACCAGCAGCGTCGCGATTTGGACCACGCAGACGGCCTTGCGGCGGAATGACGGCGGTAAATCCGCCGTGAGTTTTGGAACCATGCTACCCGCAAGGACGAAGGCGTAGCGGGCAAATCCGAGTACCAGAATTTCCAATCCGGTCATGCCGCCTGAGATCAGCCAAAGTGCCAGGACGGCCGCCAGCGCGGAATCCGTTTCCATATCGAAGCGCGCTCCGAAGTCGGAGGTCAAACCGGTGCGCCGCGCCAACCAGCCATCAACGCCGTCGAGTGAAAATGCCAAGGCGGCAACGCCGAAAACCAGCCATGTGGAGGCCAACGGCGCAAACAACGCGCCGCAGAGCAGTGCGACGAGGGCAAGGCGGACGAGCGTGATCACGTTGCACGCGCCAAGAACAGGGTGCGGGTAGTGTTGAACCAGCCCAAGGGCAACGAGCGCGGTTGCCAACACAAAAACCGCCAAGGGGACCAGTGCGCTTGCGAAGGCCGCCAAAGACACAACGAACAGAAGCAGTGACAGCCCGACACTGACCCGCAACAGAGCCTGCAGAGGCGCTTTTGGCGCGTATGCCACTTCTTGGCGGTGCGGCTCGGTCGGAAACATCAAAAAGGCCTTTCTTGCCATTGACTTCGGGTAATCCGTCGAACAATCAGATGCCCCGTTCGCTGCAATCGACAAGCACAATGGTTGGAGGTGAGCATCTTTGCGCTTTCACAAAACTGTGACCTCACCGCAAAGCGGCAGATGGTCTGAAGCCAACCTTGTGGTCGGCGTTAAAAGTGTTTTGGCAGAACGTACATACCCGCCCGCATCCGTCAGAATGCGATCAAGGGGCAAGACTGGGCGCCGGCTGGGAAAGGTTGCGCGGGCGGGACCGCGCAAATCGGTCCCGACGACTTTGCGGTGAAACATCAGCCCGCCCCAAGGCCGCCATTCATTGAAATCGCCCAGAAAAATGGTTTGCATTGGCGGACGGCGCCGCAGGTACTGACCGAGAATACGCATTTGAATGACACGCAAGGGCTGAGCGAGCGACAGATGCGTGGAGATCACGCGCAGCGAAACGTCGTCGCAGCATGTCTCAACCGCGATTGCACCGCGGTGACAATGGCCCGGAAGGTCGATGACGTCGGCATGTCCGCAGGTTAGGCGTGCGGACAGGAGTAGGACCGTGCCCAAAAAACCATCACTTTCCGGACCCCAACGCAGGTCCAGTCGATCGTGAACCGAAATCAACCCGGTCGCCTGGGCGATGCTCGCAAGGTCAAGGATACTGCGGTGCGGACGAAACTCTTCGTCCGCTTCTTGCAAGGCAAGGATGTCGGGCTTGATCGGTGCAATCACGTCGGCAATGACCGCTTCGACGCGCGCAGGGTCGCGGCGCCCGTCCGTGCCCTTCGCCCGGTGCACATTCCAAGTTGCACATCGCAGTGTGAACTTACCCTTCATGAGTTGGGTTACGCCCGCAGCGCCCTAATTATTCCGAACAGAAGTAAGGCGGCGCGCATCATTGGCGACAGTCTGCGCGCGTTGCTTCATTAGCAAAAGGAGCTTTTCATGCGTATCGTGACGATCACTGCCCTGCTTGGTTGCCTCGGCTCCCATGCGAACGCCGATATGGGTCGCTATGAGCTCGATGCCTCGCATACTGCGGTTTACTTCACTGTCGACCACATCGGGTATGCCAAGACACTTGGTATTTTCACGGAGTTGAGTGGCGGTTTTTTCTACGATCCCGATACCCAGGAATTGGGTGAGGTCTCTGTGACGATCGACGCCGGTTCGGTGAATACATTCGACGCAGCCCGGGACGGTCACGTCCGCAATCGCGACTTTTTGGATGTCGAGCAACACCCCGAAATCTCATTTGTGGCCAATGGCGGAAATGCCGAGACAGGGACCAGCGGCACGGTCACGGGCAACCTCACAATCCTTGGCCAGACGCAGCCAGTCACGCTGGACGTCGTGCTGAACAAGGCCGCCCCCTACCCCTTTGGCCACCGCCGCGAGGTGCTTGGCTTGTCCCTGTCCACCGAGATCAATCGCAGCGATTTCGGGATGAATTACGCCGTCGAAAACGGCCTAGTCGGAGATACGGTGACCATAAAGATCGAAACGGAAGCCATGCTCATGGAGTGAGACGCGCCGGTCCTTCAATCGACCTTGCGCCACCGGCATTTTCGTAACTTGTTTTTTTGATGTTCTTCGTGGCTTTTGAGACGCGAAATGCTGAAGAAACGCAGCCCATGTCAGGCGTGCCACAACGGGCAATCGAAGACCCCGTAGCCTACATAGTGAAGTCGAATGTCAGGCGCACCGGAGTTTGGGTATCCCTAAGCTGGTAGGCTGGCGTCAGGTCGACCCTGGCGAGGTGAAGATCGCTTCCACTCGGTGCTTCGTCGATGCTGATCACGGCTGCCGACAGCGGACGCCGCGCACGGGCAGGATCCGTGCGGGGCAAGTCACTGCGATCCACGTAACCCTCGAGCCACTTGTTGAGTTCTATCTTGAGGTCGCCGACAACGGCAAAACGCGACCCGCGATCGCGTATCATGCAGCGCAAGTATTGAACCACGCGCGCCGCGGGCAGCACATGCTGAAACTGGTGCGCGGCCAAGTTCTCTGTGTCGTTCAATGGACCTGCAAATGGCGCGTTGTAGAGCGACGGTGCGCTCAAGAGCGAAGCCCGTGTAGAATTGCGCTCATAGATCAACGGGGTCAATCCGACATCGGCCAGCTCGCGCTCGCGCTGGATCGTGATTGCT
>JBCCVT010000165.1:0-6992 GCA_039195015.1 Pseudomonadota bacterium | reverse complement strand
TTCGTGACCCATTCCGTCTTTGAAAGCGTCTTTCTGTCGGATCGTATCGTGGTCATGGCCGCCCGCCCCGGCCGCGTGATCGAAGAGCTGCACATCGATGCGCCCTACCCGCGTGATGAAGAGTTTCGCACCTCGGCCGAATACGCCGCCCACTGCCGGGCCGCCTCGTACGCGCTGCAGACCGCGATGGACGCCGCCGCATGACCACCACCGACACGCAAGAACACTATGCCCCCAAAGACACGCCCGCCGTCGATCAGGAGGAAGCCAACCGCGCGCGCCGTCGTCGCATCGAACGGACCGCACGGTGGCTTTTGCCCATGCTGGTCATGGTGCTCGCGATCTGGCTTTGGGACCGAATCGTCGTCTGGAATGAGATCCCGCATTTCATCCTTCCGGGCCCAGGCCGGGTCTGGGGCAGTCTGACCGGTGACTGGGCGCTGCTCTCCGAGGCCGCGATCCTCACCGGCCGCATCACCCTGATGGCGCTGGCCATCGCGGTGGTGGGTGGTGCCGGTCTGGCGATCCTGTTTAACCAGTCGAAGATGGTCGAGCTGTCGCTATACCCTTACGCGGTGATCCTGCAAGTTACACCGGTTGTAGCCATCGCGCCGCTGATCTTCATCTATGTCGACAACAAAACTGTTGGCATGCTGATTTGCGCTTGGATCGTTGCGTTCTTTCCGGTGCTAAGCTCGACCACGCTTGGGCTGAATTCGGTCGATCATAACCTTCGGGATCTGTTCCAGATCTATGGTGCGTCGCGCTGGCAACGCCTTTGGTTGCTGCAACTGCCCTCGGCGCTGCCCTATTTTCTCGGCGGTCTCAAAATCGCGGGCGGGTTGTCCCTGATCGGCGCTGTGGTGGCCGAACTTGTCGCAGGCACCGGCGGCGTCGGCACGGGCCTTGCATTCCGAATACAAGAGGCCGGATACAGGTTGAACATCGCACGCATGTTCGCTGCCCTTGCAATTGTCGCTGCGATGGGCGTCTTCATCTTTGCCGCCCTTTCGCTCTTGTCGCATTTGCTTTTGCGCAAATGGCATGAAAGCGCATTGGCGCGGGAGAGGTGATGGATTTTCGTACCCTACCTGAAGGTCCGTTGACGCTTGCCAACGTAACGGCTCCCGCGTGCCTCTTGGGGCAGGATGGTGACCTTCTGCGCACCGATCTGCACATCGCAGATGGGCGGATCAGCGACCGTCCCGCGGCCCGGATCGACATGGCCGGCGCGATGGTTCTGCCTTGCTTTACAGATATGCATACGCATCTCGACAAGGGGCATGTCTGGCCGCGGGCGGCAAATCCGGATGGCACCTTTGCGGGCGCGCTGAACGCGGTGCGTTCCGACCATTCCAATTGGTCAACCGGGGATCTGCGGGCCCGCATGTCCTTTGGTCTTGCCTGCGCCTACGCCCATGGCACCCGGGCCATCCGCACCCATCTGGATTCCATCCCGCCGCAACCTCAGATCAGCTGGCCGCTTTTTGCCGAGTTGCGTTCGGACTGGGCGGGCCGGATCGATCTGCAGGGCGTTTGCCTAATTGGCTGCGAGCAGTTCTCTGAGGAGGGCGATTTCCGGGTCACCGCAGATCTTGTCGCTGAACATCGCGGCGTGCTCGGCATGGTCACCTATCCCGTTCCCGATCTTGAGGCGCGCCTGAACGGCTTTTTTCGCATGGCCACAGCGCGCGGGCTCGATGCCGATTTCCATGTCGATGAGACGATGGATCCCACCTCGGAATCCCTGCGCCTGATCGCCAAAATCGTGCTTAAGACAGGATTTGCAGGTCGCGTGACCGTCGGCCATTGCTGTTCGCTGTCGACCCAGGACAGCACACGCGCGCTCGATACGCTGGACCTGGTGGCCAGAGCGGGCCTCCATGTGGTGAGCCTGCCGATGTGCAACCTCTACCTTCAGGACCGCGTGGACGGCGACGGTGTCCGCACACCGCGTCAACGCGGCGTCACGCTTGTGCACGAAATGCGGGCGCGCGGCATTCCGGTGAGCTTTGCGTCCGACAACACCCGCGATCCGTTCTACGCATATGGCGATCTCGATATGCTTGAGGTCATGCGCCAGGCCACGCGCATCACGCATCTTGACCATTCGCGCGATGACTGGGTCACCGCCTTCACCACGCAACCGACCGAAACCTGCGGGTTCGACCCGCAGACCCTGTCACCCGGCGCGCCGGCCGACCTTGTGATTTTCAGGGCGCGCGAGTGGACCGAGCTTTATGCCCGGCCGCAAGCGGACCGCATCGTAATGCGCAAGGGCCGGGCGATTGACCGCTCCTTACCTGACTATGCCACCCTCGATCATCTGTGGGAGACCCCATGAACATCGACGCCGCCAAGGCCGCCTTGTCGCATCTCGACATCGAAGAGCGTGACACTAATATCCGCGCCTCATCACGCGACTTTTTCTGGTACTCGCCTGTTTTGAAGGACCGGTTGGATCACGTGGTCGCAGATTTCGTTGTGCGCCCGCGCGACGAGGCCGAGGTGATCGAGATCCTAAAGGTTTGCTATTCAAACGACGTGCCGGTCACGACACGCGGCGCGGGAACCGGAAACTACGGGCAAGCGATGCCGCTGGCAGGCGGCTGCGTGATGCATCTGCGCCATATGGACAAGGTGCGCGAGATCCATCCCGGCCGCGTCATCGTTGAACCCGGATGCTTGCTCAAGGACCTCGATGCCGCCTGCAAGGAACACTCGGGGCAGGAGATCCGAATGTTCTCGTCCACCTGGGCGACCGCAACAATCGGTGGCTTCATTGCAGGTGGGTCCGGCGGTGTCGGCTCCTGCACCTGGGGTTCGCTGCGGGATCTGGGCAATATCATCCGTCTGCGTGTTGTCACGATGGAGGAAGACCCGCGCGTCCTGGAATTCCGTGGCGAAGAGCTCGCCCGCGTCAGCCACGCCTATGGCACCAACGGCATCATCACCGAGATTGAGATGCCGCTTTCTCCCGCCTATGACTGGGTCGAGATGTTCGTTACCGCGACCGATTTCATGGAGGCCACGCGCTTTACCGAGGATCTCGCAAACGAAGACGGGATTCTGATCAAACTTGGCACGGTGTTCGAACCGCCCATCGCACAGGCCTATTTCCAGCGGGTCGCGCCTCATGTGGGCCCTGACGATACTTTGGTTGCCCTGATGGTTGCTCCGCATGCGATGGACGGGTTCCTGACCTTTCTGGGTCGGCGCCCGGGGATGAAGCTGATCTACCGAAGCGACGATCACAGTTGGGATCGCACTCCCGGCACGGTATTCGAATACGGCTGGAACCACACCACCTTGCGAGCCCTCAAGGTGGATCCATCGATCACCTATCTGCAGGTGCGCTATGGCTATCCGCAGCATCTGGACCTGATCGCAAAGATGCGCGACACGCTGTCGCCCGAGGTGCTTCAACATCTTGAAGTGCTGAAGGAAGGTGGAAAGGTGATGTTCGCCGGTCTGTCGCTGGTGAAGTTCACGACCGAAGAGCGTCTGGATGAGATCATTCGAATACACGAAGACGCGGGCGCGATGATCTTCAACCCGCATCGCTATACACTCGAGGAAGGGGGACGACAGACCGTAGATGACCGGCAATTGGCCTTCAAGCGTGAAGCCGACCCCAAAGGCCTTTTGAATCCTGGCAAGATGATTGCATGGGATGACCCCAATTGGGACTATTCGCGCATGTACGCCTATCCCAAGATGCGGGCTGCGGAATGAGTGCCCGCGGATGACCGCAGCCCCGGCGCCTTCATCGGACCAGATCCGAGCGCTGGTCCTGTCGGCACACCCGGTGGCCGAAAGTTTCAATCAATCGCTGCATGCAAAGACCGTTGATACACTCACCGCGCGCGGGTGGGACGTCGATGACTGCGACCTTTACGCAGAAGGATTCGATCCGGTGATGGACGCGGGCGAGCGGCGGGCCTATCACGACATGCCGGACAACATCGAGCCGGTGAAGCCGTATGTCGACCGCCTGCAAGCGGCGGATGCATTGATCATGGTCTTTCCGGTCTGGAACTTTGGGTATCCCGCCATCCTCAAGGGCTTCCTCGACCGGGTCTTTCTGCCGGGCGTGTCGTTCCGCCTTGAAAACGGGAAGGTCAAACCGAACCTGACACGCATTCAGCGGCTCGCTGCCGTCACCACCTATGGCGGCACGCGCATGCGCGCGATACTTGCCGGAGACCCACCTCGCAAATGCGTGACCCGCGCGGTCTGGCACGTATGCCGGCCACGATCGATGCAATACATTGCTCTTTACGACATGAACCGGGCTTCGGACGCGCGACGTCGCGCGTTTCTCAGCCAGGTCGGGCAGAAGCTGGAGCGTCTTTGATGCGCGCGCTCGTCATCTTCTGCCACCCGAAGGAAGACAGCTTTTCCGCCGCCGTTCTCGGCACGGTGGTCGAGGCGCTTGACGCGGCGGGAGCGGAGCACCGGGTCCGCGATCTCTACCGGTCGAACTTTTCGCCGGTGCTGACGGCGCACGAGCTCGACACCTATATGGACGAGCACTCGAATTCCGACCCGGTGGCGCAGGATGTTGCGGATGTGCGGTGGGCGGATACGCTGATCTTCATTTATCCGACGTGGTGGTATGGCTTGCCGGCGATGCTCAAGGGCTGGCTTGATCGCGTTCTGCTGCCGGGTGTTGCGTTTATCATGCCCAAGGGCGAAGGCGACAACATTCGCCCCGGTCTGACGCATGTTCGACGGATCGGCGTGTTCACGACCTGCGGCGCTTCGTGGTGGCTGACAACCGTGATCGGTGCGCCGGGGAAGAAAATGCTGACACGCGGCGTACGATCGATCTGCGCCAAACGGTGCAGGACGTACTTTGCCGCGCATTACCTGATGGACAGCTCGACGCCCGAGAGCCGCGCGGAGTATCTGAAGCGAGTTGCCGCAAAAATGGAAAGACTGACCGCATGATCCCTATTCTGGACTGGTCCAACCTTGCCCGCGATCGAACGGGTTTTACCTCCGATCTCGGCCGCGCCCTTCGCGAAACCGGGTTCTTTCTGCTCGAGAACCCTCAAGTCCCCGCCCCGCTTCGTGCCGAAGTCTTTGCACAAGCGGGAGCGTTTTTTGATTTGCCGGTTGCCGACAAGGCGAAGCTGTCGATCCTCGACACGCCGCATTTTCGCGGCTGGGCCAAACCGGGTGATGAATCCCTCGATGAAACCCGCCCCGAGGTGGACAGCAAGGAAACCTTTAACATCGGTTATGATTTGGCCGCCGATGATCCGCGCGTGTTGGCGGGCGAGCCGTTTCGCGGCGTGAACCGCTGGCCCGAACTTGCCGGGTTTCGCGACACAATGCTGGCCTATTACGACGCATGCCAGGATCAGGCGCTTGGGATCTTGAGTGTCATGGCGGATGATCTCGGGCTAGCGTCCGATCACTTTGCGCCCTTCTTCAACGAACCTTTATCGGCGATGCGGCTTTTGCACTACCCGCCCGCCTCGGGCGCGGCGAATGAAATCGGTGCCGGTGCGCATACCGACTACGGCGCGATCACACTTCTCATGACGGATGGAGAGCCGGGCCTCCAGGTTCGCCCGCGTGGCGGACACTGGACCGATGTGCCTTCGATTGAGGGCGCATATGTCGTCAATGTCGGCGACTGCATGATGCGCTGGACCAACGACATCTACGTTTCGACCCCGCACCGGGTGCTGCCGCCGAAACGCCAACGCCGCTCGGTCGCGTTCTTTACCGAGGCAAACCCCGACGCCGTTGTGGCCGCTTTGCCCGGCACGGGCGATGCAAAATACGAACCGATCCGAGCAGGCGATTACCTCGCCTCGCGGCTCGAGGCGACCTACGCACCGAAAGACGCCACCTAAGCGCCTGTCGGTGCAACAGAAAAACGCGCCGATGATACCCCGGCGCGTCGCTCTGCTCACAAAAATAACCGTCAGAACAGGAAGTTGTCCGCGTCCAGATCAGCCAGGTGCACGTCCTGCAGTGTGATGCGTGTGCCGGCATGGTCGTCGATCACCACGTCGTCGCCATGCTGCGAGATGTGATTGTCCGCAAGATCGTGGAAGTTCTTGATCTCGGACACCTTGCGAAGGTTGATCACCTCGTATGCTGCATCAAAATCGGTGATCTGGTCATGGCCATCATGGTCACGGAAGATGAACCGATCGATGCCGTCGCCGCCGGTCTGGACGTCGTTGCCGCGACCGCCGACCATACGATCATCACCGTCGCCGCCGTCGAGCGTGTCCCTGCCCGATCCACCGCGCAGGTCGTCATCACCGAGCCCGCCTTCTAGATGGTCCTTGCCCTTTCCACCGATAAGCAGATCTTCGTTCTTGCCTTCGGCATCCGCACGTGCGCGATCCACGTTGTCGCCGCCGATCAGATGGTCGTCGCCACCGCCGCCGCGCAGCGTGTCATCGCCACCAAGGCCGTTCAGGACATTGTCCTTGTGGTCTCCGATGATCTTGTCACCTGCAACCGAACTGCCGTTGACGTTTTCGATGTTCACGAAGGTGTTTGTGCCACCGCTGCCATCAATGAACTCGGCAATACCGGCCTTCATGTCCACATGGACGCCTTTGGGAAACCCGTTCAGCAGCAGCGTGTCGGTTCCGTTGCCACCATCGACATGGTCGTCGCCGGCAAAGGGGTGCAGCACGTCATCACCGTCGCCGCCCATCAACACGTTGTTCTGGGCGTTGCCAAAGATCACGTCGTCGAACTTGGTGCCGATGACATTCTCGAAATCATTGACTTCGGCTTCGTTTCCGTCGCCGTCGGACACGCGCCCAGACTCGGACAGTCCCGGGGCGATGCTGTCGCTTTTGTCGTTCGGGCCCTGCAGAACACCCTGGTTGTTGACGTCGAGATCGACCCGCGCGCCCGAGCCCAGCTCGGACAGATCCAGCGTATCGCCAGTTTCGATGTCCGACTTGGTCGTTGCGGGGCCGCCGCCGGCATCGTCATCGCCCCCGTCGAGT
>JBCCVT010000164.1:0-6996 GCA_039195015.1 Pseudomonadota bacterium | reverse complement strand
GCCATTGCCCGGCTTTATGCCTTTACGAACACCCTGGCGAAATCGACCGCCGGGGCGGCCGCTCGGCGCGAGGCGATGAAGACGCTCGCGCAACTGATGGCGCCCATGACGCCACATCTTTCGGAAGAGATCTGGCAGCAACTGGGAGGCCAAGGCCTGGTGACGGTCGCGCCCTGGCCCAGGGCCGACGCGGCGATGCTCGTCGATGACACAGTCACGATGCCCGTGCAGATCAACGGCAAGCGGCGGGCCGAAATCAACGTGCCCAAGGACATGGACCGACCCGCGATCGAATCGACCGCCCTGGCGATCGAAGCGGTGCAGCGCGCGCTGGACGGTGCAGCGCCGAAAAAGGTGATCGTGGTTCCCGGCCGGATCGTGAATGTCGTTGTTTGACCGCCGCCGCATATGCCTCGCCCCGTTCGCGATTGCGGTTGTCGGAGCCTGCGGGTTCGAGCCTGTCTATGCACCGGGTGGTTCGGGCGACGTCCTGCTCAACCGGGTGCTCGTGACCGAACCGGACGAGGTCAATGAATACCTGCTGGTGCAAACCCTGGAGCAGCGCCTCGGCCGTGCCACCGCGCCGTCTTACGCGCTCGCATTTGATCTTGAGGTCGAGAACGAAGGTCAGGGCATCACCCAAACCGGTGAAATCACCCGGTTCTCGATCCTCGGGCGCGTCGATTACGAGCTGCGCGAGATCGGGGTGGAAGAGCCGTTTCTGACAGGCAATGTCCAAAGCTTCACCGGCTATTCGGCGACCGGCTCGACCGTTGAGACCCTGGCCGCCGAACGCGACGCGCTGCAGCGCCTGATGGTCATCCTGGCCGATCGCATTACGGCCGAGCTGGTCACCACGGCAGATCTGCCGGAATGAACCGGCCATGAAACTGAGCGGTGCCGCTGCCGCGGATTTTTTAGCCAAACCGGATGACAGCCGGACCGGCATCCTCATCTACGGTGCCGATGCGATGCGGGTCGCGGTTGCACGGCAAAAACTCCTCGCCGCCTTGCTGGGATCGGGCGCCGAAGAGGAAATGCGGCTGACCCGGATTGCCGGTGCCGATCTGCGCAAGGACGCGACCCTTCTGACCGACGCGGTCAAGGCGGTCGGCTTCTTCCCCGGCATCCGCGCGGTGTTTGTCGAGGATGCCACGGATGCAAACGCTCCTATGGTTGCAGCGGCGCTTGAGGATTGGCGACCCGATGATGCGCGCATCGTGGTCACGGCTGGACAGCTCCGTGCCAATGCAAAGCTGCGCAAGCTTTTCGAGGCGCATGCCAACGCCTATGCCGTGGGGCTTTATGACGAACCACCCGGCCGCGCCGAGATCGAACGGATGCTGTCGGCGGCCGGGTTACGCGATATCCCCGGCGACAGCCTCGCAGCGATCTCGGATTACGCGGGCGACCTGGGTCCGGGCGACTTTGCACAGATGTTGGAAAAGATCGCGCTCTACAAACTGGGCGATACCTCGCCTGTGTCGCTGGAGGATATCGCGGCCTGCGCCCCGCAATCGACCGAGGCCGGTCTGGACGAGATGTTGAACATCGTGGCCGAGGCGCGCAGCGCGGAAATTGGACCCGTCTTGCGACGGCTGCAATCGCAGGGCACCAATGCGGTGAGTCTCTGCATCGGAGCGACGCGCCATTTCCGCATGCTCTACGCAGCGGCATCGGCGCCTGGCGGCGCGGCGGCCGGCGTGTCCGCCCTGCGTCCGCCCGTCTATGGCAAGCGACGCGACCAGATCCTGCGGCAGGCGCAGAACTGGGGTCCGGCGCGGCTTGAAACCGCGCTGACGCTGCTGACCGACACCGATCTTCAGTTGCGATCGGCCGGACAGACGGCGCCTGCCATGGCCGTGGTCGAACGCGCACTTGTGCGGTTGGCGATGCTGGGACGCGCGCGCTGACGGCTTGACGCGCTGCCCGCGATGCGCAGGTTGAGGGTATCGCGGCAAAACAGGAGCAGGACGATGTACAAGGTGGTTGGCATGGGTCTGACCCGCGCCTTTCGGGTGCTCTGGGCGCTTGAGGAGCTCGGGCTCGAGTATGAACATGACCCGGCACCGCCCGGCAGCGACACCGCACGTGCGTTGAACCCGTCTGGAAAGGTGCCGATCCTTCTGGATGGCGAGACAAAGATCACCGATTCCACCGCCATCCTGACCTATCTCGCCGACAAACATGGTGGGTTGACCCATCCCGCCGGAACGCGCGAACGGGCCCGGCAAGATGCTCTGATGCATGCGTTTCTTGACGAAATCGAAGGCCTGCTCTGGGTCAATTCGCGGCATGCGTTCATCCTGCCCGAGGATCGCCGCGTGCCGGCAATCCGGCCAAGCCTCGAATGGGAATATGACCGCAATATCGATTGTTTGGCCGGAAGGTTCGTCGGGCCGTACCTGTCGGGCGATCAGATGACAATTGCCGATATTGTGGCCACCCATTGCCTCAACTGGGCGCATGCGGCCAAATTCCCGACAACGAACCCCGTGTTCAAAGCCTATTCCAAAGAGATGCGAAACCGCCCGGCCTTTATGCAGGCGCAGGCGAAACTGGCGTAAGGCCGAGATAGCGCGCGGCCCCGCGGCCCGCCCATCGCCCTGTGGCAAAGCAGGCAGTCAGCAGATACCCGCCTGTCGGCGCCTCCCAGTCCAGCATCTCTCCGGCGGCGAAGACGCCCGGCAGATCACGCAACATCAGATCCCCGGTCAGATCCACCGCGCGCAGACCACCGGCGGTCGAGATCGCCTCGTCCAGCGGGCGCAAGCCGCGATATGGCACCGGCAACGCCTTGATGCGCTCTGCAAGCGCGGTGACGTCGACAGGCAGAGGGCGCGCGAATTCATTCAGTACCGCACCCTTCGCCGCGCTGAACCCCAGCGTCTTGCGCAGATGGTTCGAGAGACTGGCCTTGCCGCGTGGACGGGCGAGCCTGCCGGTTACCGCATCAATCGTCAGGTTCGGAACAAGGTCGATCAACAGAGGTGCACCGCGGCGCAATACCGGGCTCAGCGGATAGATGCCGCCGCCTTCGAGCCCGCGCCCAGACAGGACGACCTCGCCTCGCGAGACCTGATCACCGGCGGTGAGGCTAACCCCTTTCAGCGGCTGGCCCAGATGCGGTGCCATATGGGGCGACCAGACAAGATCGACCCCGGCGTTCGATGGCGCAAACGGGGCGGGGGTCACTCCGACCGTTTTCAAAATTGGTGCCCAGGCGCCGTCGGATCCCAACCGAGACCAACTGGCTCCGCCGCAGGCCAGCACCGTGACATCACCATTGACCACTTGCGGTCCGACCGGCGTGTCGAACCTCAGCGAGGATCCCTCCCAGCCGGTCCAGCGCCACCGGGTTCGGAGATCGACGCCGCCGTCTCCGAGGCGCCCGAGCCAGGCGCGCAACAGGGGGGAGGCTTTCATGCCGATGGGAAAGACCCGGCCCGTGGACCCGATGAAGAGATGAACGCCAAGGCCTTCCGCCCAGGCCCGGACCTCTGCCGGGCCGAACGCGTCGATCATCGGGGCGAGCCAGATTTCGCTTTCGGCATAGGCATGTTTGAACGACGCGGGCGGTTCGTCTTTGGTGAGGTTCAGACCGGATTTTCCGGCCATCAGGAACTTGCGCCCGATGGAGGGTTTGGCCTCGGCCACGATGACCCGCGCACCGGCGGCCGCGAGTTCCCCGGCGGCCATCAGCCCCGCCGGTCCGCCTCCGATCACCCATGCCGTCGCCATGCCGCCCTTGCCTTTTTGTTCCCGCGGGCCAGGATGGGCCGCGATGTGCATCCCCGATGACCCCGTCTGCCCGCTTTGCGACCGACCCATTCCGCCCGGTGTTCCGCAGAGCCTTCACCACCTGACGCCCAAGCTCAAGGGGGGCAAGGGCGGCCCGACGGTGTTGATCCATCACATCTGTCACAAGGAAATCCACCGTGCGCTGAGCGAGGCGGAACTTGCACGCGACTACGATTCGGTTGAGACCCTGCGCGCGCATCCAGGACTGGCGCGGTTCTTCGACTGGGTGCGCAAGCGTCCGCCGTCTTTCATGTCGCGCAGCAGGGCCGGGCGACGCAAGCGGTAGAGGGCGGGATCTTTGCGAGGCTCTGCCTCGCGCTCCGGCGTATTTGGGACCAGAAAGAAGCGAAAGGTCGGGTTTTTATTCGGCGCGGGTGAGATGTGGCGGTCAGGGCGTCCTTGTGCACATGGCTTTGATGCCTGCGGCGATGTCGGGGCGCGCAGCAAGCGTATCTGCAGCGAGTTCCTGCGCGGTTTCCATAAGAGCCTCTGGCGCGACGATCCGGTCCACAAGTCCAAACTCATAGGCTTCGTGCGCGGTGATCTTCTGGCCGCCCATCAGCATCAGCCGGGTACGGGCGGGGCCGATCAAAGCCGCCATCCGAGCCGGATCCGAGGGCTGCGGAAGATAGCCGAGTTTCATCACGGGGTAGAAGAACTTGGCGGTCGGAACCGCGATCCGAATGTCACAGGCCAGCGCCATGCCGTGCGCACCACCTGCCAGCGTGCCGTTGAGTGCGGCGATTGTGAGACCGGGCAGATCGGCAATGGCGCCGGAGAGCCTTTCCCACAGAGGTGAGGTCGAGAGGTCGGTCTGCCGCACTTCGTCGAGATCGGCGCCCGCGCTGAACACGCGCCCCTCTCCGGTAAGGACGAACGCGCGGGCTTCCGATGCCCCTTCGGCGATTTCGCACAGCGTCGACAGCATGGCGGCGGTGAGCGAGTTTGCCTTGCCAGGCCGGTTCAGTGTGACCGTCCAGAGGCCGTCCGCCTTGGCCAGGTCGATCATGTCAGGCCGACCCGGGCGCGGATGCTTTCGTCGCGGAGCGAGATCTCGGACCCGACAAATTCGTCGGCGTCGGGGCTGCACATCCACAGCAGCGCACGTGCCGGCCAGTCGGCGGGGATATGCGTCTCCCACGAGAGTTGGCTGACCGGGTTGATACCGCTCGACTTGATCTCGCGCTGCATCTGCGTCGCGACGGTGCCGGGTGACAGGCCCATGGCGCGAATGCCGTTCATCCGTTCCTCCAAATCGAGGCATCGGGTCAGCATCGCCGCGCCAGCCTTGGAGGCGCAGTAGTGGCTCCAGGCTTCGATCGCGTTTTGCGCGGCCCCGGAACTAACGGTGATGATCGTGCCGCTCCCGGCCGCGCGCATGGTTGGAAGGGCCGCGTGCATGCCATAATACACACCTTTGAGATTGATATCGATGGCCGCGCCCCAGCCGGCAGGATCGGATCCGCGCAGATGCGCGATCGGTTCGATCACGCCGGCATTTCCGATCAGCACATCCAGCGCGCCGAACTGTTCAACCGCGGAGGTCACGGCCCGTTCGACATCCGCGTAGACCGCCACATCTCCGGGCAGAGCAAGGACCGCATCGCCGAGTACCGCGGCCAGCGCGTCGAGACTGGACTGGTTGCGCGCCATGAGCCCCACATGCGCGCCCGCTGCGACAAAGACGCGCGCGGCCTCGGCGCCGATGCCTCGGCTCGCACCTGTGATCAAAACGCTCTTGCCTGCCATATCCATGACACACTATCTCCTTGGTCAAATGCTCAGATACCGGTGGTAGTCCGGGCGCGGCGCGGGGTCCAGCCCTGCGCGTGCAGGGCTGCGATGCGGAGGCGCGCCCCGAATGCGCTTGAGCGCTTGGCAATGTGGAAGGATCCCTTGATGACACTGTTTTTCCGGCGGACCGGGTACACGGCCCTTGCCTGTCTGGTTTTGGCGCAATCGGCGGCGGCCGAGATCTCTGCCCGCGAAGTCTGGGACGAATGGAAGGCATATTTCGCCGATTTCGGTTACGATGTGACCGCGACCGAGGCGGACACCGGGAACGGCGTGCGTGCGTCGAATGTGGAATTGCTGTTCGAGGCCGAGGATCCGGTCACTCAGACCCGCATCTCGTTTGCCGAGATCGTGCTCAGTGACAACGGGGACGGCACCGTGAGCATTGACCTGCCGGACACGTTCCCGATGTCGATCAGAGGCGAAGACGCGGACGGCCCTTTCGACCTTGATCTGACAATATCGCATAGCGACGTTCGGATGCTCGCCTCGGGCACGCCGGAGAACCAGATCTATGACTATGCGGCAAGCAGCATGTCGGTGGTTCTGGACGACATCACGGTCGAAGGCGACGCGCTTGGCAGCGATGCGGTCAGCGGCCAGATGGTGGCGACAGGCATGCGCGCGCTGAGCACGATGACAAACGGCGACCCGCGCCTGGTCGAGCAGAATGTCTCGGCTGACCAGATAAGCTATGAGTTCCAGTTCACCGACCCGTCGAGCAACGACAGCGGCGCGGTCAGCGGTGAAGTCAGTGGCGTGACGATGCAGGGCTCGGGCAACCTGCCAGGCAATATCGACCCGAGCGATCCCGCCGCGATGATCCAGGCCGGCATGAGCGGTGGCGGACGGTTTCAATATGCCAGTGGCCAGGGTCGGGTGTCCGCCACTAGCGCCGATGGTCCATTTGAGATGACAACGCAATCCTCGGGAGGGACGCTTGCAGTGTCTTTGGGTCGGGATGGCGTGGTTTACGACCTCGGCCAGATTGGCACCGTGGTGTCGGTCGTGGTCCCGGATTTCCCGATCCCCCTGGGCGGGCAAATGGCTGAAAGCGGGTTCCGGCTGCAAATGCCAATCAGCAAATCCGAAGAGCAGCAGGATTTCGGCCTGGGGCTGAAACTGCGCGGTCTGCAACTGGATGACATCATCTGGAACATGTTCGACCCCGGCGCGGTGCTGCCGCGGGATGCGGCGGATCTGGATATCGATCTGGCTGGCAAGGCGACGCTCGACCAGGACCTTTTCGATCCGGCCCTCGCCGAGGCAGTGCGGCCCGAAGACATGGCTCCGGGTGAGCTGAATGCGTTGTCGATCCGGTCCCTTCTTTTGTCGATCGCGGGTGCCACCGTGACCGGCACGGGTGACTTCACCTTCGACAACACCGATACCGCGACGTTC
>JBCCVT010000163.1:0-7027 GCA_039195015.1 Pseudomonadota bacterium | reverse complement strand
TAGGCGCGGATGCCTTCGAAAACCCCAAGGCCGCGCCCAGCCAACCCGGAATCGACCCCGATCCGGGCCTCGGACCTGGGGACGTAGTTTCCATTGAAATAGCAGATCGTCATTTTCGCCCCCTTGGTCGGGCCTCAACGGCAAGAGCTTCGTCGCAGTTTCCGTGGAGAGGCCGCGCGTCTCTCTGGCGCCGTTGCGTGGCATGTGGATGGCTGCGCGCCTTGTCGGATCTCCTGGCCGTATGTCCGGCAAGGATATGTTCGCCGATGCGGGGCAGTCTTGGACGATCCTAACCTCGCACCTGGCGCGCATAGGCGCCCGGCGCCAGCCCGAAGCGGCGTTTGAAATGCCGGTTGAGATGGCTTTGGTCGGTGAAGCCGAGATCCGAGGCGACCTCGGCCAGTGGCTCGCCCGACGAAATGCGCCAGCGCGCCTGCTGCACCTTGCGGTCGATACGATAGGCATGCGGCGGCAGGCCAAGACGTGCGGTAAACAAGCGACTGAAATAGGCCGGGTGGAGCCCCGCCAAGGCGGCAAGATCACCGACGCTCATTGTCCGGGTCTCGTCTCCGTCGCCATTCATCAGCGCCAAGACAGCGTCCAGGACAGTGGGGTCATCCGAAACGTCCGCCACGTGCTGACGCTGTGTCTCGAGCTGCTTCAGCAAACGCACAAGCCCGTGACGCGTCCGGTCGCCGGAACCGCGCTCGCAGGTCCGGTGGAGATCCAGCAGATCACCAAAGAGCCGCGGGCAATAGATCGGTTCCGAGGTCAGCGCGGGGATATTGTTTGTGCGTTCCACGAAGGCGCGGTCGATATAGAACATACGGTACTTGCATCGCCGCGCACCAACGCGATGGCCGCCGTGCACCTCGCCCGGCGGGACGCACACCACTGCTCCGGCGCGCAGCACCTGCGCGTGGGTTCCACGTTCCAGATGAAATGTTCCGTCAAGGGTAAGGGCGACGGCGTAGTGGTCGTGAGCATGGGGCGCAAATTGGTGCTCGCAAATCTCGGCACTGAAGAATTCAACCTCCGCGAGCTCTTTCGTGCGGAAGAACCTTATCACATCCGGATTATCGGGCATTGTCCGCGCCCCGCCACAATCGCAATTCGGACAGCACGATTGCGGAACGGACCAGCGCGATCAACAGGTAGCTTCTCAAAACGCCGCCGCAGTGAAACCCGGTGCCCACCGAGAGGGCGCTTGGAAATCGGGTGCTGAAAGTGATGGCGCGATCCGCCCGGCACCGTCCTGCTGCCTGGCGGTTACGCTGCGCCACTGCCCGCAGCAGATTGGCATGAGGCGATGTCTGATCCGCGGTACTGAAACAGGGGGCTGGTCATGCGCTTGAGTGAAACGATGAAGCCGGAAGAACGGCGATCCAGCGAGCAACAGACTGCCAAATTCGTTTCCGAACAGGTTAGCAGCTGCGCAGGCGTGGGGACCGCCTGAGCAAATGGGCAATCTCGTCCAGATTGCCGATGACACGCGGATGGTCAGTAGACAAGCGAAACCTGCGAGAGAAGGTCCGCTTCATCCATCTCTTCTTGATGTTTCACGTCGTTTCTCCGGCACGATATGTAGGCTGCGCACAGTTCTGGACCGAGCCAGCTTTCGATGATGGAGATCGTTTCTTCCTCCAAAAGCGTTGCCATCTGGGTGGGCAGGTGCCGAAGGCCATGGGCTTCGCGCGTTGCAGGGTCCAGAGTGGCAGGGTCGACGGCGATGTTCTGCGGGGGATCAAGTTGCGCGGATATGCCAGCCAGACCAGCTCGGATAACACCGGCAAGCGTCAGATAGGCGTTGGCTGTGGCGTCGCTGGTGCGGAACTCCAGCGTCGCGCCGGGGTGGGTTCCGTCCGGCGCGGTCTGTCGTGGAATGACGCGGACCATGGTTTCACGATTCATCAGGCCAGCGCAAATATAGGTTCCGACCCAGGATTGAGGCCGGTATCGCGCGTAGGAATTGCAAGTCGTGTTCGACAAAAGTGTCAGCGGTTCAGCGGCGTTCAAGACACCGGACAGAAAGGCGCCGACATCGTCTGCAACCCAGTCGCCGCCGAGTGTGATGTTCTTCCCGTCGCGCCAAAATGAGATGTGGATGTGCACACCATTGCCGGCCGCCATCGGATCCGCCTTTGGCAGAAAACTGGCGCGCATGTTCTGGTCGCGGGCCGCAGCACGGATCGCTTCGAGCGTCAGCACGGTTCGGTCGGCGGCGCCGACAGGATCAGTGGGTTGCCCGGCAATTTCATACTGGCTGGGCGCATATTCGGCCACAAATTGATCTAGGCTGAAGCCTCCTGTCTGAAGGATCGACAGCACTTGATCTGCCAGTTGCGCACCGGCCCGCCCTGCTGAAAGCGAAAAGGCGACATGGGTTGGTTCGTTCAATCCATGCAGTGTCAATTCATGCTCGAAGGCAACCTTCATCGTGAGGCCGGTATGGGTTTCGAGATCCTGAACAGCCGCTTTAAGTGCCGTTCTTGGGCAGCAAGCCCATTTGCTTCCGTCCCGCATGGTGAAATCGCAAAGGGCCAGATCAAAGGTCGGTTTATCCGGCCGATGCAAGGTGATCCTGGCTTCGGGATCGGGCATCAACCTGATTTCGCCGATTGGGCCAAACGGGTTGTCAGCCGGAAGCGTGTTCAATGCCCCGATGGTGATGTTTGCCGGAACCCAGGGCAGGCCCTCGGTCAGGGCCGTCTCGGACCGCGCCGAAGGTACGGATCGTCCCCTGAGAATGCCGTTCAGTTCCTGATTTCCGAGAAAGGTAAAGTGCTCTGGCATCGCCGTCTCCTTCACATGGTCTGGCCCGCCGGTTTCAAGTCATCAAGCGCCGCGGGCAAGAGACGCATCAAACGATCAGACCATGTTCGACAGGACTCCACGTCGCTAAGGGTGTCTTGACGGATCTCGATTTCAACGGACAGAATGCCACGCGCCTCGCCATGAACCGGGATACCATAATCCAGTTCGTCAGAGACCACGTAAGGCTCGTTGTCGCCAATCACGAGGTCCGTTTCATGGCGCAAACGCTCAAGAAGTGGCAGCGCAAGCCGTGTGTCACGGTTGTAAAGCACACTGATGTGCCACGGCCGAGGCTGGGGGAAATCGCCGTGATGTGGCGTGAAGCTGTGCAATGCGACAAGGACCGATTGTCTACCCTGGGCGGCGCGCTGATCCAGCAGGTCACGAAAACGGGCGTGGTAGGGATCAAAGATCGCGGCCTCGCGATTTGCGCGCGCGCGAGCGCTTAGATTTTCGTTCGCCGGAATCCGCGTTCCATCACTCTTCGCCGGGATGGAATCCGCCTGACCTTTGTGACGATTGCAATCGATCACCAGCCGCGAATAGGGCTGCGAGATGAAGGTGGCGTCAAGCGCCTCGGAGAGCATCTCGCCAAGTGTCGCAACCCCGATGTCGATACCGATGTGCCGGCGAAGTTCGGTTTCGGGCAAATCGAGCGAGTTGAGCGACTGCGGCACGGCACAACCAGCGTGATCACCAGACAGGAAAAACGGGCTTTTGCCGTACTCGCGAACCACGTCGAAGGGCCATGGGTCGTCGTCGTGAAGTGCGGAAAACATGCCCGTGTAAAGCCCGCTGATCATTTTCCATGCAGGACAAAGTTGTTCTTTTATTTTCAAGAATGTCAATATTGGCTCAATCAGAAAATCTGTTGACAGCCACATGCCGATGTTTTTTTGATTTACTGGTGTCAGGAAGGGGTATTGATGGCACTGACCGCTCAATCGCCATGGAAGTCACTTGTCGAGGCGCTGCTTCTGGCGGCCGTGCTGACTTTGGGGATTGCTTTTCTGGCCGCGATCATGGGGTTGTCCGGTGCCCGGCTTGGTACCTTTTTTGCGGTCAATGTGTGCGCTGTTGTGTCCTTTCAGGTCTTCAGCGGGAACTCTGGGGTCGTTTCCTTTGGTCACGCGGCATTCATGGGTATGGCAGCCTACATTTCCGCGTGGATCACAATGCCGGGCGTCATTCTCGGAACGGCTTTGCCCAACCTGCCGTCTGGTCTGGGCGGCTATGAGCTGCCATTGCTTCCAGCGCTCGCCATCGTTGCCGTCGTCATCGCGGTCTTCGCGTTCATCACCGGTCTTGGCATTTCGCGCCTGAATGGTGCGTCGGGGGCCATCGCAACGCTTGGCTTGCTTATCGTTGTCTATTCGGTGCTGGCCGCAGCCGTGGACTTCACCCGTGGCAACCAGGCTTTTTACGGAGTTCCCCGATACACGAACGTGTACGTCGCGACGGCCGCCGCGGCCTTGTTCATCATTGCCGCCCGACTCTTTCGCGAAAGCCGCTGGGGCCTGACCCTGCGTGCTGTTCGCGACGATGAAGACGCCGCTGCCGCCCTTGGTATCTGGCCTTACAAGGCGCGTTTCGTGGCTTGGGTGGTGTCCGGCACGATGGCCGGGATCGCCGGGGCACTTTACGGGCATTCCCTGGGCGCGTTCAGCCCCCGCGACTTTTACCTGGCAACGACATTCGGATTTGTCGCGATGCTCATCCTGGGTGGAATGGGCACGGTCACGGGGGCGGTGGGGGGCGTCGCACTCGTCATGGGATTGCGTGAAATACTTCGCCGGTTCGAAGGCGGCGCCACTGTTGGCGGCATCGAGCTGCCGGAGCTTTTTGGCCTCCAGGTGCTGGGGGTCAGCATCGCCATCCTTGTGGTTCTGAAGTATCGCCCCAAGGGTCTTTGCGGGCCGCGCGAGCTTGGAGAAGGCTTGCGATGGCCGCCTCGGATCGCGGTCATCCCGCCGCCGGCCGAAGACGGCGGATTGAGCGTGCCCGATGCCTTGGTATTGAAGGGTGTGGGCAAGCGGTTTGCCGGTCTCGTGGCGCTTGACGCGGTCTCGTTCGAGATCCCTGCAGGACATGTCACCGGCCTTATCGGGCCGAACGGCGCGGGCAAGTCAACGCTGGTCAATGCGATCGGTGGCGCATCAGCAGCAACCGCCGGCGGGGTCTGGATCGGGCACAGGCGAATTGATGACCTGGGGGCCCATCGTGTCGCGCATCTGGGCGTGGCACGAACGTTCCAGAACATCCGCCTCTTCGAGGCGTTGACCACGGAAGAAAACGCCATCGTTGCCGGGCTGGCGCGGGGATTGCCCGTGTCCGAGGCCCGCCGCGTCGCAGCGCGTGAACTTGCCGAGATCGGGATTTCGGAGGAAGCCGCGCGCCCTGCGGGGCAGCTGCCCTATGGTGCAAGACGGCGGTTGGAGATCGCGCGCGCCATGGCGCAGGCTCCGGCTTTCCTGATGCTTGATGAACCCGCGGCAGGGATGAACCCAAGCGAGACGGCCGATTTGGCCGAGCGCCTGCGTCAGATCGCGGCCAGCCGTGGGATCGGCGTTCTGCTGATCGACCACGACCTCGGCTTTGTGATGGGCCTTTGCGATCGCGTCGTCGTGCTGAACCGCGGTCTGAAGATCGCCGAGGGCACACCGGGCGAGGTTCAATCCTCTCCGGCGGTGATCGAAGCCTATCTTGGCACCCGGTCCACCGAGACGGACAGTTTCAAACCAACAGCAGATAAGATCCACCAACAGGAGGTAAGACCATGAAACATGTAACCAAGGGCGCGGCGATCTTGGCCGCAGGCGTTCTGACCCTTCCGCTCGCGGCATCGGCGCAGGAGGAATATGTCATTGGCGTCGCTGTCGCCAATTCCGGGGGTCTTGCCCCTTTCAGCCAGCCAGCCTTCAACGGTTTTAGCTACTGCGTGGATCAGATGAATGAAGAGGGCGGGATTGCCGGGCAGTACCCAATTCGACTGGAAGTGCGAGATACGCGCTCGGATATCGCCGAAGCGGTGCGCTTTGCACAGGAATTCGTTGATTTGGGCGTCGATTTCATCGTCGCCCCGCCCGATGGTGATCCGACCATTGCCATGGGCCAGATCACCACACCCGCTCAGATCCCAACGATGACCTTTGCGGGCACCGCGCCTATCCTGACACTGAATGGCGGGGAATATGTCTTTGGCAGCTACCCGGCTGACAACCAGCAGGCCGCCGTACTTGGCGCCTATGCAGCCGAGCTTGGGTACGAGTCGACCTGGATCATGACCTCGCCCGACGCAGCCTATACCCAATTCGGGCCTCGCTACTTTGCTGCTGCATTCGAGGCCAATGGCGGCACGCTTCTTGGTGAGGGCTCGTTCAGCATGGGTCAGCCTGACTTCAACGCGGTTGTCACCACGATCCAGAGCCTCGACCCGCAGCCCGATGTGATCATGACCTCGGCCTGGGAACCGGATTTTCCCGCCTTCATCCGTGCCTTGCGGGGCGCGGGCGTCGACATCCCCGTGATGGGCGCCGATGTGCTTGATACGCCGACGGTGCGCGGGCTTGGTGATGTTGTCGAAGGGATCGTGCATACCTCGGGCGGTTACGCCGAACCGGGGAGCGCCCATGCGGAGTTCAACGCGGCGTTCGAGGCGGCGACAGGGCAAGCCGCCGATACCAATTATGTGGTCAACGGCTGTGACATCCTCACAATGATCGATGCAGCCGTTCAGGCCGCCGGCACGACAGAGTCCGCCGAGGTGGGTGTGACACTCGCAAACCTGCCGGAAACGCCGGGCATCATGTCGAGCTTTACCTTTGAGGGCACCGACCGGATGCCAATGCGCGAGGTCGTGCTTGCGCGGATCGAAGGTGGCGAAAAGGTCTTCATCCGTCGTCAACTGGCCGATGCAGAAACGATGCCGGATCCCTAAGGTGCTCGACGTCGCATCACTTACGGTGCGCTACGGTGCGATCGAGGCCGTTCGCGGTCTCGATCTGGGTGTTGCCAGCGGTGAGATTCATGCAATCTTGGGTGCCAATGGCGCTGGAAAGTCCTCGACTCTTGCGGGGATTTGCGGGTTGGTTCCGTCGCAGGGGCAGGTCACCTTTGAAGGCCAGGACATTATGGGGCGGCCGCCCGAGGAGATCGCTCGGATGGGTATTGGCCTGATCCCGGAAGGCCGCCGAATTTTCTCCAGCTTGACTGT
>JBCCVT010000162.1:0-7031 GCA_039195015.1 Pseudomonadota bacterium | reverse complement strand
GTTCACCGCACGCCGGTTCTGACCTCGCAATACCTCAACGACCTGACGGGCGCTGAGCTGTTCTTCAAATGCGAAAACTTTCAAAAAGCGGGTGCTTTCAAGGTGCGTGGTGCATCGAACGCCGTTTTTGGCCTGTCGGACCAAATGGCCGGGGCAGGTGTTGCAACCCACAGCTCGGGCAACCATGCGCTGTCGCTGAGTTATGCGGCGCAGCGCCGGGGGATCCCGTGCCATGTCGTCATGCCGCGCACCGCGCCCGAGGCCAAGAAAGCGGCGGTGCGTGGATATGGCGGCATCATCACCGAATGCGAACCGTCGACGACGGACCGCGAAGTGGCATTCGCCAAAGTTCAGGCGCGCTCAGGGGCCGAGTTTGTCCATCCATACAATGATCCGCGCGTGATTGCCGGGCAGGGGACCTGCGCGCGCGAGTTTATCGAACAAACCGATGGCCTTGACATGATGGTGGCTCCGATCGGCGGTGGGGGCATGGTGTCGGGCAGCTGCCTGACGCTGTCGACACTCGCGCCCGAGGTCGAGATCATCGCGGCCGAGCCTCAGCAGGCAGACGATGCGTACCGCAGTTTCAAGGCTGGTCGTATCATCGCAGACGATGCGCCGCAGACCATCGCGGATGGTCTCAAGGTCCCCTTGAAAGAACTGACCTGGCATTTCGTTTCGAACCACGTGACCGACATCCTGACCGCGAACGAGACGGAAATCATCGATGCGATGAAGCTCACATGGCAGCGCATGAAGATCATCATTGAACCCTCATGCGCTGTTCCGCTGGCGGTGATCCTCAAGAACAAAGACCGGGTTGCCGGCAAGCGTATCGGTGTCATTATCACCGGTGGAAATGTCGATCTCGACCGGCTGCCTTGGATGTCGGCCTGAGGCCTCGAAACCTCCCAGAACAGGAGATGATGAGATGAAAGACGCAACCAATCTCGATGCACTGGAAGTGGGCTATGACGTCCCTGCCTTGCCCGGCATGGACGAGGCGGACATCCAGACGCCCTGCCTGATCCTCGACCTCGATGCGCTTGAGCGAAACATCAAGAAGATGGGGGATTGGGCCAAGGCGCACGGTATGCGTCATCGCGTGCACGGGAAGATGCACAAGTCGGTGGATGTGGCCAAGCTGCAGGAGGAGCTTGGCGGCGCATGCGGCGTATGCTGCCAGAAGGTGTCCGAGGCCGAGGTCTTTGCGCGGGGCGGCATTCGGGACATTCTGGTGTCGAACCAGGTTTGCCACCCGGCCAAGATCGACCGGCTGGCCCGGCTGCCCAAGCTGGGGGTGCGGGCGATCTGCTGCGTCGATGATCCCGGCAATGTGGCCGATCTGAGCGCGGGTGCGGCCAAGCACGGAACCAACATTGAATGCCTCGTTGAAATCGACTGCGGTGCGGGCCGCTGCGGTGTGACGACGACACCTGCCGTGGTTGAGATTGCCCAGGCCATTGATGCGGCGCCTGGTCTGACCTTTGCCGGTCTTCAGGCGTATCAGGGCGCGATGCAACATCTGGACGACTATGCCGCCCGCAAAGCCAAGATCGATATTGCGGTGGCCATGGTTCGCGACGCGGTCGAGGCGCTGAAGGCGGTCGGGCTGGAGTGCGACATCGTCGGCGGTGGCGGCACCGGATCTTACTACTTCGAAGGCACATCCGGCGTGTACAACGAGTTGCAGTGCGGATCCTATGCCTTCATGGACGCGGATTACGGCCGCATCCTCGACGAGGAGGGCAACCGGATCGATCAGGGTGAATGGGAAAACGCGCTCTTCATCCTCACAACCGTGATGTCCCATGCCAAACCCGACAAGGCGATCGTGGATGCCGGGCTCAAGGCGCAATCGGTCGATAGCGGTCTGCCGGTGATCTACGGGCGCACGGATGTGGTTTATGCCAAATGCTCGGACGAACACGGGGTGGTTGCAGATCCTGATGGTGTTCTGAAGGTGAACGACACGTTGCGTCTTGTGCCGGGACACTGCGATCCGACCTGCAACATGCATGACTGGTATGTCGGCGTGCGCGGCGGCAAGGTGGAAACGCTTTGGCCGGTATCGGCGCGTGGAAAGGCGTTCTGATGCTGCAGCATGTTGATCAAAGTGCGATGGTGCGCATCGTTCCCGAAGACAAGATCGCAAGTCTCATGACGCGTTCGGATGCCTTTGAGGCGGTTGAACAGGTCTTTGCGGCCATGTCGCGCCGGGAGGCGAATAATTTCCCGGTCATTCGAGAATCCATTGGCCATGCTGGCGCGCTTTACGGGTTCAAATCGGGGTTCGACCGACAAGGGTTGGCCCTTGGGTTGAAATCCGGGGGGTACTGGCCCGGAAATGCCGATCGCGGTCTGACCAATCATCAGTCGACGGTTTTTCTGTTTGACGCAGATACCGGCCAGTGCCGTGCTCTTGTCGGTGGCAACCTGTTGACGGCCCTGCGCACCGCGGCGGCCTCGGCGGTGTCGATCCGGTATCTGGCCCGCGACGATGCCCGTGTGCTCGGCATGATCGGCGCTGGTCATCAATCTACCTTCCAGATGCGCGCCGCGGTCGAGCAGCGCGCGTTTGAACGTGTCATCGGCTGGAACATCGATCCGACCATGCTGGATCGCCTGGCGGATACGGCCGAGGAGCTCGGGCTGCCATTCGAGGCCGTCGATCTCGACCGGATGGGCGCAGAGGCTGACGTGATCATCACGATCACGTCGTCTTTCGACCCGATCCTCAAAAGCACGCAGGTGACGCCGGGGACACATCTGGCCTGTATGGGCACGGACACCAAAGGCAAACAGGAGGTCGCGGCCGATCTGGTCGCGCGCGCGTCGATCTTCACAGACGAGGTCGCGCAGTCGATCTCGATCGGCGAAGCGCAGCACGCGATCGCCGCTGAACTGGTAAGTGCGCGGGATATCACCCAGATCGGCGAGGTCGTCACCGGCGCGCATCCCGGAAGGCGCAATGCAGAGGAGATCACGCTTTTTGACGGCACCGGTGTCGGTCTGCAGGATCTGGCCTGCGCGTCGCGGGTCGTCGAATTGGCGGTCGAGGCCGGGATCGGCACCGAAGTGACGCTCTGATTGCGCGCGCCCGAGGGTGCTTTCAAACCAGACCCAATTGCCATAGGCTTGCGTCTTGTAGAACCCAGGACCTGCGGGGCGCGCGCGTGTCGCGATTTGACGGATACTTCCTGCGCCAGCTGCTGGTGCTCTTTTGCTTTTTCGCGCTGGTTCTGGTCAGCGTGTTCTGGATCAGCCGATCGGTGAGCCTGTTCGATCGCCTGATCGGCAACGGCCAGACCGCATTGGTTTTTCTGGAGTTCACAGCGCTTTCCCTGCCCAGCCTTGTTCGCACGGTTATGCCGATGGCGGTATTCGGAGCCGCCGTCTACGTGACCAATCGACTCGAACGGGAGAGCGAGCTGACGGTCATGCTGGCCACCGGGTCGAGCCCCTGGCGTCTCGCACGACCGGTCGTTTTGTTTGGCCTGTTGACCGCGGTCATGATGTCGGTGGTGGTGTTTTATCTGCGCCCTGCATCTGTCCAGCAGCTCGACCGGCGCGAGGCAGAGGTGTCCCGCGATATCGCAGCGCAACTGCTACGCGAGGGCAGTTTCATGCACCCGGCGGACGGCGTGACATTTTACATCGGGCGGCTAGATCCCGATGGAACACTGCATGACGTGTTCCTGTCGGATCGTCGGGACGCCACCAAACCGGTCACCTATACCGGATCCCGCGCCTTTCTGGTCTGGAGTGACGAGCGGGCGAGCCTTGTCATGGTCGACGGAATGGCTCAGCGGATGGATGTTGCGTCTAACACGTTGTCGACGACGCTCTTTCAAGACTTTTCCTATGATATCACCGAGCTGACCCGTCAGTCCGTTAGTGAACGCAAGAACGTTCGGGCAATTACGTCGTCGGATCTGTTTTTCGAACGGGACCGGCTGATTAACGAACAGGGTTATTCGGCCAATGTCGTTGTCGAGGAACTGCATCAGCGCGTGTCCTGGCCGTTGATCTGCGTGGCAGTGGCGCTTGTGGGTTTTGCGGTTCTGTTGCTGGGCGGGTTTTCCCGGTTCGGTCTCTGGCCAAAGGTGCTGTTGGCATTCTGTATTCTTATTGCGCTTGAAGGTATTCGGGGCGTGGCATCCAAATTCGTGTTGCGTGATGTGGACTTGTGGTGGCTGCTCTATGTGCCATCTTTGCTTGGGATCGCCATTTCGGTGATATGCTTGCGACTGGCGGGCAAGCCGCTCCGTCTGCGTCCGTCGTCGGGCCGGGCACAGCAGGCGACGGGTGTTGGTTAGGGCTGAGCCCCAACCGCGACAGGGTTTGTAAAAGAAAAAGATGCGCGGTCGATCTCGTCACAAGGGGTGCTCCTTCAAACCGCCCCTTGCCTGCGCAGATCGGCAATCGCGTCTGCGGCAAATCCCAACCTGACAAGCACCGAGTCGGTGTCCTGTCCCAACTCGGGTGGCGGCGCGTTGACCGAGGGGCGCGCACCGTCGAAGAGCGCGGCAATCTGCACAAGTTCGATCGGGTGATCAACACCCGGAACGTTATCGAACCGCGCAACGAGGCCCCGGTCCGCAATCTGAGGATGGGCGAGGATTTCGGGCACGCTGAGAACTGGACCCGAAGGCACGCCAATCGCGTTCAACTCCCGGGCCCAGTCCCTGGCCGGCCGACGCGTCAGAACGGTCTCGAGCTCGGCCTTCAAACGCAGCCGGTGCTGCTTGCGGTCTTCCCGCGTCTTGAAGTCCGGGTTTTCCAAAAGGTCTGAGCGATCCAGATGGCGGACCAGCAGCTGCCACTGCTCGTCCTTGTTGGCCGCAATATTGAGCAATCCGTCCGATGCCTGAAACGCGCCCGACGGTGCCGATGTTGGGTTTTCGTTGCCATGCGCAGAGGGCGTCACGCCGCCGACAAGGTGGTTCGATACGACCCAACCCATCGTCGCCAGGACAGATTCAAGCATCGAGACGTCGATGAAACATCCGCGTTCCGTCGCGTTCAGTGCCGCAGTTACCGCCATTGCCGCGGTCAGTCCGCCGATCGTGTCGGCGATCGGATATCCGACCCGCAAGGGTGCGCTGCCGGCGTCGCCGGTGATTGCCATGACGCCGGCAGCACCTTGAATGATCTGGTCATAGGCCGGCCTATGCACCCAAGGCCCGTCTTGTCCAAAGCCGGAGATCGCGCAATAGATCAGGCGCGGATTGACCTTGGACAATTGCGCGTATCCAACGTTCAGCCGATCCATCACACCTGGGCGAAAATTCTCAATCAGAACATCCGCTCGCCTCACAAGCCTGAGCAGGACATCCCGTCCCGCGTCCGTTTTCAGGTTCACCGTGATCGATCGTTTTCCGGCGTTCTGGGCGAGAAAGCTGATGCCCATGCCACGCGCGTTAAGCTCCGCGTCGGCCCCGAGATTGCGAGCGAGGTCCCCGCGCCCGACGGCTTCGACCTTGATCACGTCGGCACCCAGATGAACGAGTTGGTGGCAGGCAAAGGGCCCGGCGAGCACGTTGGTCAAATCGAGAACCGTCATGCCCGCCAGAGGCTTTGTCGCGTCCCTGTCAGTCCGCATCGGCCACGCCCCGGGCCCGTGCCCGGGCGCGACGCGCGCGGTAGCTCGGCAGGAACACCAGAAGCACTGCGATCGCAAGAAGGCCGAGTGTCATCGGTCGTTCAAGAATGAATCCGATCCCGTCATAAAGCTGCATGGAGCGCGCAAAGTTATCTTCGAGCATGCGGCCCAGAATGAACCCGATCAGCAGCGGTGCCAGCGGATAATCCGCAAACCGCAGGATGGTCGCGCAGACGCCAAGGCCGACCAGGATCAAAAGCTCGGTTGCATTGTTCTGCCCGATATAGGCACCCATCAAGGTGAAAAAGAGGATAAACGGAATCAGGTAGTTGCGCGGAACCGCCAACACTTTGGCGATATAGGGGATCAGGGGCAGGTTCAGGATCAGCAGGATCAGATTTCCGAGATACATCGAGATGATCACGGCCCAGAAGATCTGCGGCTCATCCACCATCAGCCGCGGCCCCGGACTCACGTTGAGCGCAATCAGCGCGCCCAGAAGTATGGCGGTCGTGCCGGACCCCGGAATGCCAAGGGTGAGCAACGGCACAAACGATCCCGTGCAGGCGGCATTGTTGGCGCTTTCGGGGGCGGCGAGGCCCTTGACCGACCCTTTGCCGAACTGCTCCTGTTCCTCTTTGGGCGCGATGTTGCGTTCGACGGCGTAGCCCAAAAATGACGCGATGGTGGCGCCCGCGCCGGGCAGAACACCAATCAGGAACCCCTGGATCGACTGCCGCCCTATAACGGGCGTAATGGCGCGGGCCTCATCTCGCGTAATGCGCAGATCCTTTATCTCGTTACTGCCGCTACCAGAATTTGAACGGCTCGGATCCAGAACCAAATACACCGCCTCGGGCAAAGCGAACATGGCCATCGCGAGCGTGATGAAGCTAAACCCGGATTGCAGATCCATGACCCCCCTCGTGAAGCGCGGGAGGTTGAAAAGCGCGCCTTCGCCGACCGTGGCCATGATGAGCCCCAGAAGCGTCATCAAAAGCGCTTTGCCGACCTGGCCGCTGCCTGCAAAGGCCGCAATCGCCGAGAGGCCAACGACCATGAGGGCAAAGTACTCGGCGGAGTGAAACAGCAGCGCCACCGTCGCGAGAGCAGGCGCAAAGATCATCAGAAGGATCGCGCCGATGGTCCCACCGGAAAAAGACGAGATCGCGGCCACGGTCAAAGCCTTGCCGGCCTTGCCTTGCCGTGCCAGCGGGTAGCCGTCGAACGAGGTGGCGACAGTTGATGCCACACCGGGTGCGTTAATGAGGATCGACGACGTGGATCCACCGAAAATGGCGCCATAGTAGACGCCCGCCAAAAGGATCAATGCGGCCGATGGATCCCCGATCGAGATCGCAACGGGAATCATGATGGCGATGATCGACATCGGACCCAGGCCGGGCAGCATGCCGATGAATGTGCC
>JBCCVT010000161.1:0-7033 GCA_039195015.1 Pseudomonadota bacterium | reverse complement strand
TACCGTGTATCGTAGGTTCGAATCCTACCACCCCAGCCAATCTTGCATGGCGTTTCGTTCGGTATGAATCGCAGTTTGTCCGCTGGGCAGGCGACCTCTGGTCAGACAAGTCTCTAACCTTCGACATCTGCGATAGTTGTTAGTCCGTGCGGCTTTGAGAGGTGACCAGTTAGCTAGCTGCGGAAAGTACTGCGGCATAATAGGTGTATGGCAACCGTATTTCACGCGCTTGAATAAGTGTCTGCCTTTGGCGCGAAGTTCAACGCGCATCTGCGATTGTGACAAGCTTCCGTTTGACTAACGTGATGGTGATCTGGTGAGGATTTTCGGCCGCAAGAGGGAGGGCTGTTAGCGAGCCTTTCGGGGCAACTTAATGGCGACTTTAGCGCAGCGCTCGTCCTTAAAACGACTGGACATGACAACATTGCGGTCGCTGCATCTGTCATAACGCGACGGTTTTCTCGGGACACTCTGCGCAATGTCCTGCCGGGCTAGGAGTATTCGCCCCACCAAGCTGGCCTGGGAGATGCTTTGGCACCAGCGCTGCAACCTAAGGTCGCGTTGCGCGATGCGGTTCTCACCAAAATTAAGCTTGAACGCGCTATTTTTCGGTGAATTTCAGCTCGATCCGGCGGTTTTGGGCGCGGGCCTCTTCGGAATCGGCGGGGTTCACGGGCTGGTACTGGCCGAAGCCGTTGGCCGAAAGCCGCCCGGGCGGGATTTCAAGGAAGTCGGTCATGTAGCGCACGACCGAAAGGGCGCGGGCCTGACTGAGCTCCCAGTTGTCCGCAAACTGGCCACCGCCTGACAGGGGCGTGTCGTCGGTGTGGCCGTCGACCCTGATGACCCAGTCAATGCCTTCGGGGATGTCATTGGCAATACCGCTCAGGATACGCGCGACCTTGGCAACCTCGAGCTGCCCGTCGGACGACAGAACCGCACCACCGGGGGGAAACAATACCTCGGACGAAAATACAAACCGGTCGCCATCAATCCGAACGCCTTCTTGGTTGCCCAGGACGTCGCGCAGTCGTCCAAAGAATTCCGACCGGTATCGCGACAGATCCTCGGCTTCGGCGGCAAGCGCTTCGGTTTCCGCTGCAAGCCGTCGCGCCTCTTCTTCGAGCCTCTGGCGTTCGGCCTCTTCGAGCTCGCGGCGCCGGCGCTCTTCCGCGGCGACACGGGCCAATGCCGTGTTCAACTCGCTACCCAAGGTCTGTAATTGAACCTGCGCCGCCACATCTCGGGCCTGAGCGTCATCCAAAAGTGCCTGCAAGCCGCCAAGCTGTTCACGCAATGCGGCAACCTGTTGGTTCAGCAATTCGGTCTGCCGCTGCGCCTCGGTCGAGATCGTCTCTTGCTCGGAAAGCTCGGCCTGTGCTGCCGCCAGAAGGGCTGCACGCTCATCCGCAACGGACAGCTGGTCTGATGCAGCCTGTTCCGCTTCGAGCCGTGCGGCCAAGGCCGCCTGCAAACGTGACCGCAAAAGCTCTTGATCGGATACCGCGACCTGGGCGCGTTCCAGCTCTTCCAGCGCCTGCAACAGGCGCGCCTCGGTACCGGCGCGATCGCGTTCGCTCGATTGGGCCGCGTCCTGAGACTGGGTCAGGGCGCTCTGAAGCTCATCTATGCGGTTGCCAGCTTCAGCCTGCTGCGCTTCCATCTGTGCCAAGACACCCGTCAACCGCCGGACCAAGGCATCGCGCTCATCTGCCACCGCTTGTGACGCCTCCAATTCCGCAAGCGTCGCGCCGAGCCGTTGGTCCAGGGTCGCTTCGGCCGCACGCGCGGCGGCCAGCAGCGTCAATGTCTCTTCGGCATCCCTGCGCTGTGCCTCAAGCGCCAAGGTCATCGCCGTCAGCTCCGCGTCGGCGTTCTCGAGCCGCGTGCGCAGTGCTTCGGCCGCTGCGGCATCGGCCAACCGCGCCGCGGTTTCATCGTCAAGCTGCGCCTGCAGATCGCTCACCTGCGTGCCGAGGGTCGCGCTTTCTTCACGCAAGTCCGCCACCAGGGCTTCAAGCGCCTCGCGCCGGGCAGCCGCCAAACGCGCGGCTTCGCTCTGAGCGTCGATCTCGCTGCGCGACTGGGCCAACGCAAGGTTCAGCGCTTCTTGTTCGCCAAGCAAATCCACCCGTTCCGCCCGAAGCGCATCGCGCTCTATGGTCAACTCTGCAACGTTGCCGAGCGCGCGATCGCGATCGGCCAGCAACGTGGCAACCTGCGCCTCGAACCCCGTGATCCGGGTCTGTGCGGCCTCCAGTTCGGCCAACCGGCTGTCTCGTTCCCGCGTCAATGCCGCGATCAGCCCGCTTTGTTCCGAGATCTGGTCCTGCGCGTCTTCCAACTGCGTGAACGTGTCGTTCAGTGTTGAATTCAATGCGCCGACCCGCGCTTCCAAACGGCGGGATTCCCGTTCCTGCAGGCCAAGCGCATTGGCCAGGGCTGCAACCTCGCCTGCCAGTTCGTCCAACTCGCTTGCCTGACCCGAAATCGTTTCGCGCAAGACAAACTGAACGATCATGAAGATCGTCAGGACAAACATGAGCACCAGCAAGAGACCGGTCATGGCATCAACGAATCCCGGCCAGATCGAGCCCTGGAACCGCTGGCCTGTCCGGCGGGATAGCGCCATTGACTAGTCCTCTCCCAACCCGCTCTGCCGCGCGGCGCGCAGCGAACGTGGCCCCTGTTGAACAATGCTTTTGTCTGTAGCACGCCGGGGCCGGTTCAGAGCAGCCACGAGGGTTTCGATATCCTTGCGAAGTTCGCTGAGACTTTCCTGACGCCCAGCCGAGATCTCTTCGAGAATACGCAGCATCTGAACGTCGATCGATCGCAACCGCATGCGGCTTTCCGCATCGAGACCTTCGCCCGCGCTCTGGGTGCGCAAGAGCTCGATCAGTTGTTCCTGCCCCAAGGCGACGCGGTCCAGTGCATCCGATGTCGTCTCGGTCCGATCGATGCGCGCGGTCATCGCGGTCACTGCATCGGCCAGTGTGCTCAGCTTTTCGTCCACCAAAGCGCGGCTGGCATCGGATTGCACAAAGATCTGCTGTAGCGCGTCCATCTGTTCGCCCATCTGGTCGAGCACCGCGCCGAGTGCGGCGGTTTCGTCTGACCCGCCTTCATCCCCGGAACTCAGACCGACGCGAGTGATCGACGACAACCATTCCTCGAGCTCGCGGTAAAAGCGGTTCTGACCATGCCCTGCAAAGAGCTCGAGCAAACCCACAACAAGAGACCCGGCGAGGCCCAAGAGGGACGATGCAAAAGCCACGCCCATCCCGCCCAACTGCGTTTCAAGCCCCGTCATCAGGCGGTTGAAGACGGCCACGCCTTCTTCGCCCTCCCGAGGAGCGAGGCTGCGGATCGTGTCGACCACGGCTGGCACGGTCGTTGCAAGCCCGTAGAAGGTTCCCAGAAGTCCAAGGAAAATCAGAAGGTTGACGATATAGCGGGTGATTTCCCGCTGCTCATCGACACGCGTAGCAACAGAATCGAGTATCGACCGCGTCGACGAGGCGCTGAGCCGCATCCGCGCGCCGCGCTGCCGCAACAATGACGCAAGCGGCGCAAGCAATTGTGGCGCCTTGCGGTATTGCTCGGTTTGCCCGTAGGCAAAGTGCTCGATCCAACGCACTGAGCCGATCAGCTGGAACACCTGCCAGAAACAGGCGATCACGCCAATCACAAAGACAAAGACGATGAAGCCATTGAGGTACGGGTTGGCCTGGAAGACCGGCAGGACGCGCGGCAGGGCAACGGACACCAGCGCGCCGCTCAGCCCGAGCACGGTCAGCATCATGACGATCTGACGAAAGGGCTGCGAGAATTGTAACCTGCGTTCCTGATCGGGCTGCGCCATACGGGCTTGTCCTGACACGATCGTCTGCTCCTCTTGGACCCTATCCAAAAAACCTCGGCCGGCCAAGGATTTATGCCGTCAACGACCGCACGCGGGCGGTCAGCCAGTCGAGATCGGGATCGGTTAACCCGATTTCGCTCAGATGCGCGGCAGTGTTGTAAAGATACTCGGTATTCGGGCCGCGACCGCCCACGGCATGCGCAATGATATGGGCCTGTTCCTCTAGCGGCAGACCGCCGCAATATTGTCCGTGGTCGGGGTCGATCACATAAGTGATGGCGTGCACGGTGTCACCCTGGTCAAGCGCCACCGGTAGCTCACGTTCCAGATAGGCCGAGGAAATCAGCTCGCGTTCGCGCAGCTCGGCCAGAGTCCGGTCTTCGTGACCGTGTTCGACCCTCAAGGCCAAGCCACGGCACGCACCATCGGGATGGGCATCGAGTGCCAAAACCAGCCCCGGTGCTTCAACCGAACCGCGATGATGGATCGAGCGCATGCAAAATGACCGGGCGTAGCCATGCAAGGTGCCGACCAGACGGTCGGCCACCGGAAAACCCGGATCCCACAAAAGCGAGCCGTATCCGAACACCCACATGCTCATATCGTGCCGCGCCGTCCTCTTGTTCCCGTGACTGGCTCTTGACCACCGGCGTCTATAAACAGCAAAGCGAAGCAGGGTGAAAGAGGTGGGTATATGAAGGTTGTGCTGCGTGTTCTTCTGGCACTTGTCGTCCTGTGGTCAGGGCTGTGGTGGGGCGCCGGATTTCTGGTGCGGAGTTCGATCAGCAGCTGGTTCGAAATGCGGGCTGCCGAAGGATGGCGCGCGGAATTTGCGGACATGACCTCGGGCGGCTTTCCGACCCGTCACCTGACAACGCTTGAAAGCCCAGCACTGGCCGATCCGGCAACCGGCGCCGCGTGGCAGGCAGACAGCCTGGATTTCGAAAGCGGTGCAATCTGGCCGGGGCGGATCACGGCGCGGTTCGCGCAGACGCCTCAGCGGTTGTCCTATTTCGACCAAACTGTCGCGCTCACAGCGGACGGTATGGAGGCGGATCTGCATCTCAAACCCGGCGCAGCGCTAGAACTGGAGCGGATGGCGCTGACCTCAGGTGCCTGGGCCATGACAGGGGATGACGAGCCGCTTTTGAAGGCGGACACGTTGACGGTTGCGATGGACCAGCAGGACATCGCAGAGACCTATCATTTCGACATTCAGGCCGATCAATTCACGCCTGGTCCGCAGATGCGGCGTTTCCTGCGGGGTTCGGAACGGCTGCCCGACGCGTTCGACGCGCTGCAACTGGATATGACGGTGACCTTCGATCGGCCTTGGGATCGGGCCGCGCTTGAAGAGCGCCGCCCTCAGCCAGTCGCGATCGACCTTACGCTGGTCGAGGCGCAATGGGGGGCACTCCGGATCCTTGCGGCCGGCGATCTGGACGTGGACCAAACCGGCGTACCAACCGGATCAATTACAATCAAGGCCGAGAACTGGCGCGAGATGCTCGTAATCGCCCAGAAAAGCGGCGCTCTGCCACGCGACACCGTTGGACCCATTGAACGAGCGCTAAACCTGATATCAGGACTAGGTGGCAATCCCAACGCGCTGGACGTCAAGCTGAACCTGCGCGACGGCTTTATCGCGGTCGGCCCAATCCCGTTGGGTCAGGCTCCGCGGATCATTCTGCGTTAGAGCGCCTGCCGTTTAACGGCAGTATGGCCCGCCACGGTGACGCGCAGTGTCAAAGTGGAAGTGATCCTGGTGATAGCGATCCGAGTTTGGGCCGAGCACGGTCCCGAACGGGCCGCACGCACCGCGGTGAACGCTTTGCAGCAGGCGGCGCGTTGAACCGGACCGCCAGCCGTTCAAAACCGTGATCACTTCGCCATCCTGCATTCTGAAGGCAGAGATATCGATCGCGCGCCCTTTGCCATGTTCCGAAATCTTCGCGCCGGGTCGGTGGTTGCGCGTGCGGCAGGCGTAGTGAGCGGCGACCTTCATGCTGACGACCGGTCCGCGGTCGCGAAAGGTTGGCTTGACGCTCTTTTCGGTCCAGGTCTTCAGCGCATCGGCTGTCGTGCAATCCATCAGAGCACCGGTGCTGAGCGCCACATCCGAGACAGACGTCACACGCACCGCATCCTTGATCCCGCAGGCGCGGATGCGGCCGGGCACCGAGCCAACAACTTCGCCCTGGATGTCCAGATCCCCACAGACCGAGCCCTTTCGCTTGGCCCGTTTCTTCGCCATCACCAGCTTTAACAACGACTCGGGACGCGCCCAGGGGCGCAGCGATTTACTTGGACGCACCGGCGCGTAGGAGGCATCAATCTCAGCCATAGCGCGTTCTTGTTCCGACAACGGCCGCGTCAAGGGACGGAGCGGCAGGATTGGACCGGACGTCGCAACCATCACAGCATCGGCTTCGAGGGCCGGGCGCGCCAGGGGGCGCAGCGAGGTGTCGAGGATGCCGGCACTGGCGACACCCGCAACGAGGCTCAGTAATACTGCGGTCAAGAGCGCCTTCACTATGTCCTCCCCCGTCCGAAATTCGGTGCAGCCGTGTCCTGACCCGCTTCGATAATACCGCGACGGATCGCGCGCGTCCGGGTGAAGTAATCGAACAGGTGGTCGCCGTCACCGGTCCGGATCGCACGCTGGAGCGCAAAGAGCTCTTCGGTGAACCGGCCCAGGATCTCGAGCGTCGCGTCCTTGTTGGTCATAAACACATCGCGCCACATCGTGGGATCGCTGGCGGCGATCCGGGTGAAATCGCGAAACCCGGCCGCGGAGTACTTGATGACCTCGGTGTCGGTCACGCGACGCAGGTCGTCCGCCACGCCCACCATGGTATAGGCGATAAGGTGCGGCGCGTGGCTTGTCACGGCGAGCACCAGATCGTGGTGATCAGGATCCATGACATCAATGTATGACCCCATCCCTTCCCAGAGCTGACGTAGCCGGTCGACCGCGTCCGCATCGCTGTCTTCGACCGGCACAAGCAGACACCAGCGATGGTCGAAGAGTTCGGCGAACCCGCTTTTTGGTCCCGAATGCTCGGTTCCGGCGAGCGGATGGCCCGGCACGAAATGCACTCCCTCCGGCAAATGCGGAGCGACCGATTGGATCACGTGATGTTTGACCGATCCCACATCAGTCACGGT
>JBCCVT010000160.1:0-7057 GCA_039195015.1 Pseudomonadota bacterium | reverse complement strand
GCTAGCTTGTTACGGGCCAGTTTTTCGATAGATCGTCGGTTTCAGGAGTTCGACACCATGGTCATTGGATGGCGCGATGTCATTCCTTAGGCGCGGGCGCCCCTCCTTCAAATGCGTTGCCATCGACATAATTGCACGGGGCTTCCTGCATCTGTAGGTGCAGATCGCTGCCCGCGTAGGGATGCGCGCGGGCCAGTTCCTCGTCCACATCGATCCCGAGGCCTGGACCGTCTGGTGGAGTTATGAACCCCTCATCAATAGAGATAGACTCTTTGATGAGGGCCGTGTGAAACGGTGTTTCGATCGTTTCGGCCATCAGGATGTTAGGGATCGACGTCGCAAAGTGAATATTCGCCGCCCATTCGACTGGTCCAGCATAAAGGTGCGGTGCCATCTGTGCGTTGTAGGCCTCGGCCATCGCAGCAATTTTCTTCGTCTCCCATATCCCGCCGGACCGGCCGAGTGCGGGCTGTAGGATCTCGGCTGCGCCACTGCGAAGGATGGGGGCGAATTCGGCCTTGGTGGTCAGCCTTTCGCCGGTGGCAATCGGAATGCCTACGGCCCGCGCGACCTTGGCCATCTCTTCCACGGCATCCGGGGGTATGGGTTCTTCAAACCAGAGCGGTGCATAAGGCGCGATTGCCCGGCCCAAACGGATGGCGCCAGCTGTCGAGAACTGACCGTGTGTGCCAAAAAGCAGGTCGGCGCGATCACCGACCGCGTCGCGGATGGCGCGGCAGAACGCGACGGAGAGTTCGATATCCGTCATAGCTGGTTGGTGCCCTCCGCGCAGCGTGTAGGGGCCTGCCGGGTCGAACTTGACCGCCGTATAGCCCTGCCGGATCATCTCGGCGGCGCACTCGGCCGCCATGTCCGGCGATGTCCAGAATGCCGTCATGTCGTGTTGCGGGAGTGGATAGAGGTATGTGTACGCTCGAATGCGTTCGTTCATCCGCCCGCCGATCAGTGCCCAGACCGGGCGGTCGCGATCCTTGCCGAGGATATCCCAGCATGCGATCTCAAGCCCCGAAAACGCGCCCATGACCGTCAGATCGGGACGTTGGGTGAACCCGCTGGAATAAACACGGCGGAACATCAGCTCGATGTCTTCGGGCGAGCCGCCCGCCATGTGCCGATAAAATACATCGTGGATCACGGCAGTCATGGCCTGCGGCCCAACTGACGCGGCATAGCATTCGCCCCAGCCGACAATGCCCGTATCGGTGGTCATTTTCACAAGGATCCAGTACCGCCCGCCCCATCCCGGTGCGGGTGGCGCGGTCACGATGACATCGACGGTCTCAAGCTTCATCAGCGCCTCATTCTTTGTGCCGGTCTGTGCGGCCCCGTGGCGGCAGCAGTCTGGCAGAATACCGTGTGTGTGCAATCGCCTGTGGGTCCAAGGTCAAAGGATCAGAAAAGGATCACATTGCGTTTGGCACTGCCAGTTTTGGTATCAGCGATTGCCTCGTTGATCTGATCAAGCCGCCACCGACCCGAGATCAGCTCATCCAGTTTCAGCCGACCCTGTTGGTAAAGATCCACCATCCACGGAATGTCCCGCTGGATCACTGCATCGCCCATCTTGGAGCCGATCAGCGCGTGGCCCTGAAACGAGGCTGACATCGGCTCGTATTGCGCCATCGCGCCTGCATGCGGCATACCGATCATGATCGCCTTGCCTCCCCAGCCGAGGTATCGCGGCGCTTGATCATAGGCGATGGTTGCGCCGACGGTGATCATCACAAGATCCGCGCCCCGTCCCCCAAGAGCACGTTTGGCCGCCTTCCAAGGCTTTGGTCCGCTCGCCAGAACCCCATCGGTCGCGCCGAACTCCTTGGCGATCTCAAGTTTCTCTTCCGTCAGGTCGACCGCGACAATCCTGCGCGCGCCCGCGATACGCGCACCCTGGATCGCGTTCAGCCCGACGCCCCCGGCGCCGATTACCACCACGTCCTGACCCGCGCGCAATGCGCCGGCGTTCACCGCCGCGCCGACGCCGGTGATCACGCCACAGGACAGCAGGCTGGCCGCATCCTTGGGCATGTCAGCGGGGATTTTGACGATCTGGCTTTGATCGACGACGACCTTTTCCGCAAAGGCTCCGCAATCCATGGCTTGCAGCAGCGGATCTCCCTCGGCCGTCTTGATCGGTCCTTTGGTCCCGTCGTTTGGTATTTCGCAGATTGTCGGTCGACCGCTTGCGCAGTTCGGGCAATGACCGCAAGCCCTGATCAGCGTGACCACGACGGCGTCTCCCGCGGCAAAGCCATCGACACCGGCGCCCGTCGCGGTCACGCGACCGGCGGCCTCGTGCCCGTAAACGGCTGGCAAATGCCCACCCCACGCCCCTTCGGCAAACGAGATGTCCGAATGACAGATCGCGACCGCGTCGATGGTCACCTCGACCTCGCGCGTTTCGGGACCGGCGAGACGGATGTCCTCGATGACCAGTGGCGCGCCAAACGCATGGCATACAGCGGCCTTGACAGTTTGCATGGATCGCCTCGTGGGTCTTCACGTTATTGACGGACAGCGTGGAGGCAGCGCATTGGAACGGCAAGTCGGAAAACGGCAGGTTTGGTCGCGGTTATGCCGCGGCGGATCTGCTCCGCACAAACACCGCCAATCCGGCGAGGATAAGCGCCATCGACAAAAGAAACGGGGCAGCTGGCGCGTAGACGGGGGCAGCCTCTCCCGTAAATGCGGCAAACGTGCCGGTCATCATCAGCGGAGAGAGCACCATCGCCAGCGCATTGACGCTGTTCAACACGCCTTGCAATTCGCCCTGTGCGTCGTCTCCCACCCGTTTTGACATTATGCCCTGAAGCGCGGGCGTGATCACCGCGCCAAGTGCAGCCAATGGTGTGAGGATCAGTGCCCATGTCCCGTTCGAAACCGCCGCGATCAGGCCAAACACCGCAAAGTCGAAGACATGGCCAAAGACCACCGTCCTGCGTTCGCCGAGCCACGCAAGGATCAGTCGTATCAACCCACCTTGGACGATGGCCATCATGATCCCGAAGAGCGCCAGAGACAGCCCGATGGTTTGCGGTGACCAACCGAACCGCTCCTGCGTGTAGTAGGACCAGATCGCGGGATAAACGAAAAAGGCAACGGAATAGAGGAAATAGACCACCAAAAGCGGCAGGATACCGGGCAGCTTTCGCATCTGCTGGAACGCGCCCAAAGGATTGGCACGACGCCAGTCAAAGGATCGGCGGATGCCGTCGGTCACGGTTTCGCGCATGACAATGAACCCGAAGACCGCGTTCAGGGCGGCAAGCCCCGCAGCTGCATAGAACGGCGCGCGCGTGCCGTATTCTCCGAGGACACCCCCGATCAGCGGTCCAAGCACAAAACCCAGACCAAAGCCAGCGCCCACCAGTCCGAAATTGGCGGATTTCTCCTCGGGCTTTGAGATGTCGGCGATAAAGGCCGTGGCGGTTGATTGCGTGGCGGCGGTTATCCCGCCCACGATCCGTCCGGCCAGCAGCAGCCAGATACTGCCCGCAAGCGCCATCACGATGTAGTCGAGCGCCATGACCACGAGCGAGATCAACAGGATTGGTCGTCGTCCGTAGCGATCTGACAGGTTGCCGACCAAGGGGCTAAAGCAGAACTGCATGACGGCGAAGACGGTCGATAGGACACCGCCCCAGATCGCCGCGTTGGCGAGGCTACCGCCCTGTACCTCGCGAATGAGGTCGGGCATCACCGGGACGATCAGCCCGATGCCCATCGCGTCGAGCATCACCGTGATGATAACGAAAGCGACCGGCGCGCGGGTCATGGATCAGACCTGCAAGGCGCGGACCTGATCCGCAAATTGCTGTGCAGCCTGTGCCGACATGCCCATCTGATAATTGGCCGAAAACGCAGCCGGATCCAGTTCGGGGTACTGTTTTACTGCAAGCTCGATGAGTGACGTTCCGGTCGCTGCGGCCTCCTTGCAAAGCGTTTTTGTGACCGCCTGCGCCTTGGGCCGGCCAAGCGCGTCGGCCAGCGCAAAGCTCAGCGCCTCGGCATGGATCAATCCAAGCGGGTCATCCACGGACCGGGCCATCCGTGCGCCGTGGGGTTCAAGCCACGCGGTGAGCCGCGTCGCGATTTCAAGCGCTGCCGACGTGGCCAGCGCGAGTTGAGGCAAAGCCATCCATTCGCACATCCACGCGGCTCCGTCCCTTTGGTGGCGGGCAAGACCGGCCTGCTGTAGTACAGCGTTTTGACCGGTGGCGTGACGGGCGAGCGCGACAATTGATGATGGCGCAACGGGATTCTGCTTTTGCGGCATGGTCGATGAGGCGCCGCCGCCGAAACTGATCTCGGAAATGCCCGACATTGAGAGCTCGGTTAAATCCTCGCCCATCTTGCCAAGCGCGATCCCGCATCTGACCATCCAGTCTGCGATTCTGAGAACCGGCGTACGGTCCGTGTGCCAGCTGCGGCCGGGATCCTGCAATCCGAGCGCATCGGCCAAGGCGCTGCGCGTGTCGGTTGCCTTTGTGCCAAGCGCCGATGAGGTCCCCGCCGCGCCCGACAGCGACACCATCAGGGTGTTTTGGCGAAGGCTTTCCAGATCCCGCGCAAGCACCAGCAACGGACATCCCCATTGCGCCACGAGCGATCCAAAGGACATTGGCGTCGCGTGTTGGCCCCAAGTGCGCGCGGTCATAGGGGTTTCGGCATGTTTCGCCGCTAGCGTTGCGAGTTGGGCGAGGACAGCACGGATGTCCTCTTCCTGCGCGGCCAACACCTGCCGCAGCCGCAGCATCAGCCCGGTGTCGATGATGTCCTGCGATGTTGCGCCCCAATGCAGGAACTGCGCGTGTTCCGGTGCCTGCATAGCCTCTCGAAACGCCGCGACCAGACCCGGAACCGACACGCCGTTTTGCCCGGTGCTACCGGCCAACGCTGACGGATCAATCTGCAGCTCGAGCGAGGCACGATGGATTGCGGCGGCGCTCACTTCGGGGATCACACCCAAGTCGCCCTGTACCTTCGCCAGCGCGCCTTCGACCAGCATCAGCGATCGGATCTCGGCGTTGTCGGTAAAGAGCCGTCCCGTGTCTCCGGTCGGAAAAAGATCGCGGTAAAGTGCGCTGTCGAATACGGAACCGGCCATCAGCGCGGATCCAGATGTCCGGTTGAGTGGAGGAACTCGGTCAAAACCGCAGCGTATTCCTGCGGTTTCTCAACGCAGGGCAGGTGTCCAGCGCCTCGGATCAGGTGGAACTGAGAACCCGGGATCAGATCAACCGTCTCGCGCACCAGATCGGGCGGCGTCGATCCGTCGGCGTCGCCCGCGATCCCCAGACATGGCAGGCGTAGCCCGCTTGTGGGTGAATACAGATCAGTTCCGGAAATCGCCGCCGAACAGCCCGCATAGCCTGCTTCAGGCTGCCGCACCAGCATATTGCGCCAAAGCGCGAGCTCGGGTGTGGCGTGGAATGCGGACGAAAACCAACGCTCCATGACCGCGTCTGCCAGGGCTTCGATTCCGCCATCCTGAACCGCTTTGATCCGGGCATCCCACATCTCGGACGTGCCGATCTTGGCTGCTGTGTTCGACAGGACCATGGCTCGGACCTGGTCCATCCGCTTGACCGCCAGACCTTGCGCAATCATCCCGCCGATCGAGAGGCCCACAAACAGACAGTTTCGGATCCCGAGATGATCGAGCAGCGCTTCGGTATCGCGGACCAGCGCTCCCATCGAATATGGGCCCTCAGGCAGCGATGATAGCCCATGGCCGCGCTTGTCGAACCGCACGAGTTTCAGACCATCCGGCAGGTAAGGCAGAATGCCATCCCACAGCCGCATATCCGTGCCTAGGGAATTGGCGAACACCACTGGCGCGCCGTCCATGTCGCCATCAATTCGATAGTGCAGATGAACGCCGTTCAGCTTAGCGATTTGCATTCCGGTCTCTCTTCCTTCAATCGGCGGCGGCAAGGCTGGCCGGCTCTCTCGTTTGGTCGAGCATGGCGAGGCCTTTGGCAAAGACCTCTGCATCGACATTGCCACCCGTGGCAACGGCAATCACGGCATCTCCGGTTACGGCTTGCGGATGGAAGAGCGCGGCCGCCAGGGCCACCGCCCCCCCCGGTTCAACAACGATTTTGAGCCTTTGAAAGGCCAGAGCCATCGCATGAAGGGCGTCATCTTCGGTGACGACGATTCCGGGCCCGCACAAGCGCTGCATGATCGGAAAGGTGATCCGACCTGGTTCCGGGGTGATGATCGCGTCGCAGAGGCCGCCTGACACACGGTCGTTGCGCTCGATCCTGCCTGAGACGAGTGAGCGTGTGACATCGTCAAATTTCTCGGGTTCCACCGGGCGAGGTCGCAGCCCAGGTGCCCGCCCTTCCAGGGCAAGCGAGATGCCTGCGGTCAGCCCACCTCCGCCACAGCATATCAAAACTTCGGCTTCGGTCACGCCCTCGTCGCGGGCTTGATCAGCGATCTCAAGACCACACGTGCCCTGACCGGCGATCACCTGCGGTTCGTCAAAGGGCTTGATCAGAGTGAGGCCGCGATCCTTTGCAAGGGTGCTGCCAATCTCGTCGCGATCCTGCGTCGCGCGGTCATAGAGAACAACCTCGGCGCCAAGTGCACGGGTGTTTTCAATCTTCAACGTAGGTGCGTCCGAGGGCATGACGATCACCGACGCACATCCATGCAATTTGCTGGCAAGGGCAACGCCTTGCGCATGGTTGCCGCTGGAAAACGCGATAACACCACGGTCGCGCGTATCTTTGTCCAGCGCTGACAACGCAGACCAAGCACCGCGAAACTTGAAGCTGCCGGTGTGTTGCAGGCATTCCGGTTTCACGAAAATCCGCCGACCTGCGATGTCGTCCAGGAATGGTGACGACAGAAAGGGTGTGCGCCGGGCACGGCCCGCAAGCCGCGTGGCGGCCGCTTCGATCATCGAGATATCGGTCATTTGCAGAGGTCCAGAATTTGATGAATCACAGAAAGGCTTTGCGGTTCGTCCAGAAACGGAACGTGACCTCGATCCGGGACTTCGGCAACAATCATACCCGGATTGCGG
>JBCCVT010000159.1:0-7094 GCA_039195015.1 Pseudomonadota bacterium | reverse complement strand
GCACTGTCGGCGAGTAGTTTCGTATATGGGTGGCGCGGCGCGGCAAAGATGCCCTTTGCTGGTCCGATCTCGACCACGGAACCGAAGTAAAGAACCGCCACGCGGTCGCTGACTGCCTCGACCACCGCCAGATCATGGCTGATGAAAAGATAGGTCAGACCGAGGTCCCGTTTCAGATCAGCAAGAAGGTTCAGCACCTGCGCTTGCACCGACACGTCAAGCGCCGAGACCGGCTCGTCCAGGATCAGGATCCGCGCATCGGCAGCCAGCGCGCGCGCGATCCCGATCCGTTGCGCCTGCCCGCCGGAAAACTCGTGCGGATAGCGGTCGAGAAATTCATCCCGCAGGTTCACGGCCTCAAAAATCTCGGCAATGCGCCGCCGCCGGGCGGTCGCGTCCATGCCGCGAAGGTGCCTCAAAGGCGCATCCATGATCTCGCGGATCGTCTTGCGCGGGTTCAGGGACGAAATCGGGTCCTGGAACACGTATTGAATCTTGCGACCAAACGCCGCCGGATCAGCAGTGTCGAGCGTCGCGCCCTCGATTTCGATCTGTCCCGAGCTTGGTGGCAATAGACCGACCAGCATCCGGGCCAATGTGGACTTTCCGCACCCGGATTCACCAACGATGCCAAGCGTCTCGCCCTGCTGCACGGTTAGCGATACAGGCTGCACGGCCTGCACGCGTGCGCGCGGCGGCCCGAACAGGCGTTGGCCTACGGGAAAGGATTTCGACAGATCCGTGGTTTTCAGCGCGGCGGTCATTCGGCGGCATCTTGTGAGGTGATTTCAGGATAAAGACACCGGACCGCATGGCCAGGTGCACGATCGGCAAGCACGACGGCCGTCCCCTCACAGGCCGGTCTCGCCCGATGACACCGCGCGGCAAAGGCACAGCCGTCGGGCAGACTGTCAACAACGGGAGGCAGCCCGGGTATCGCCCTGAGCCGCCGCTGCCCGGCGCCAAGTTCCGGGACGCACTCCATCAATCGGGCGGTGTATGGATGCGCCGGCGCCTTCAGGATTTGGTCGGTCGGACCCGTCTCGACGATCCGGCCGGCATACATCACGGCCACACGATCGCATAACTGCGCGACCACACCGAAATCATGCGTGATGAAGATGATTGCGAGACCCCAGTCGCGCCTCAGGTCATCAAGCAAAGCAAGGATCTGCGCCTGTACGGTCACATCCAGCGCGGTGGTGGGCTCATCGGCGATGATGACCTCGGGGTCGTTGGCGAGCGCCATCGCGATACCGACCCGCTGCCGCATGCCGCCAGACATCTCGTGCGGGCAACTGTCCACCCGGCTTTCGGGGTTCGGGATGCGGACCGAGCGCAAGAGATCGATTGCGCGGTTCCGCGCCTCGGCCGAAGGCATCCTGTTATGGGACTGCACGGCCTCGATCAGCTGCTGGCCGACGGTGTAGAGCGGGTGGAGCGTCGCGAGCGGATCCTGAAAGATGTAAGCTATCTTGTTGCCCCGCAGATGGCGCAGGGTCTCGTACGGCGCGCCAACCAGATCCGCGCCCTTGTAATGCACCGCTCCACCGGTGATGACGCCTGGCGGCGAGGCGACAAGGCCCATAACACTGAGCGCGGTGACCGACTTGCCGGATCCGCTCTCGCCGATCACGCCGAGGCATTCGCCGGGACGAATGTGGAGGTCGACGCCTCCGACCGCTTTGTAGATACGGTCCCTGACATGGAACTCCGTGCTAAGGCCGCGCAGGTGCAGCAGCGCATCACCCGCAGGGTCTGGTACGGGGCCGGAACGGGCGACGCGGGTCGTGGGCATCGGCCGACTGAGCGCCCCGGATTTGAGCCTTGGGTCCAGCGCGTCGCGCACGCCATCGCCCAGCAGATTGATCGCCATGACGATGATCAGGATCATCGCGCCCGGCACGATCGAAGTATGCGGGTTGGTGATCAGCGCCGATCGCGCCTCGCCCAGCATTGAACCCAGATCCGCCTGCGGCGGTTGGCTGCCAAGACCAAGAAAGGACAAGCCGGCGGTTTCCAGGATCATCCAGCCCACGGTTGTGGACATTGAGATCACAATGACGGGGATCACGTTGGGCAGGATTTCGGTCAGGATGATCCGCGCGTCACCAATCCCCGAAAGCCGCGCGGCGTCAACAAACTCCTTATGTGCAAGGCTCACGGTGACGCCGCGGATGTTGCGCGCGAAAAACGGGATGTTCACTGCCGCAACCGCGATCAGCGCATTCATCAGCCCAGGGCCAAGCGCGGCAACGATGGCGAGCGCCAGCAGGATGTAGGGAAAGGCCATCAGCATATCGACGCCGCGCATGATGACGTTGTCGGTCCGACCGCCATAGAACCCCGCAGTGATCCCGATCGCCGCTCCGATCGTCGCGGCGATTACCGCCGCCGCAAAGCCCACCGCGAGCGAGAGCCGCGTGCCCCAGAGCAAGCGGCTCAGCAGATCGCGGCCAAGGTGATCGGTGCCCAGCACCGCGCCGGGCGAGAAGATCGGCTTGAACCGGTTGGCGGTATCGGTCACGTCCGGGTCAGCCAGCGGCAAGAGCGGCGTTACAAGGGCCAGCAGAACCACAAGGCTCATAACGATCAGGCCAGCCGCCGCGAGGCGGTTTCGGATCAGAAGGGCAAGGAAACCGCTCACGTCCTGATCCTCGGGTCCAGCAGGCTCTGGGCGACATCCACCGCGATATTGAAGAGCACGTAACACGCGGCCACGAAAACCACGCCACCCTGCACCAGAAGGATGTCCCGTTTGAGGATCGCGTCGACCAGCATCCGCCCGACACCAGGCCATTGGAACACCATCTCGATATAGACCGCGCCCGATAGAACGAACCCGGCCTGTACGCCCAGCACCGGGATGATGCTGACCATGGCCGCACGGAGCGCGTGCCCCCAGATCACGCGGCGTTCGCTGACACCTTTGGCGCGGGCGGTGCGGATGAAATCCTGTCGCAGCACCTCGAGCATCGCTGAACGAGAGAGCCGCGCGATGACGCCGGTCGCCACCACTGCGAGCGCCAGCGCGGGCAAGGTGAGGTGATCGATCAGCGCCCAGATGTCCCGCGTGCCGTAGATGGGCCACATGCCCGAGACCGGGAACCAGCGCAGGTTCACCGAAAAGAGCAGGATCATCATCATGCCCAGAAAGAACGAGGGCACCGAGATCCCCAGAAGTACGGCGAACGTGATTGCCTTGTCGGCAAACCCGTATTGTCGGGCGGCCGAGACGACACCCGCAGCGACACCAAGCACCGAACAGATCACAAACGAGGTGCCCGCCAGAATCAGCGTTGCATTGAACCGCTCGAGAACTTCGTCCAGCACGGGCCGGTTCAGAGCAAAGGAGCGGCCGAAATCGCCCTGCAACGTGTTTCCAAGCCAGATGACATATCGCTGAACGAGGCCCTGATCGAGCCCGAGGTCGCGGTTCAGCTTCTCGACATTTTCCGGCGTGGCGAAGGATCCGAGGATCGCCGTCGCCGGATCGCCCGGGATCATCGCCATGATGAGGAAGACAATGACCGAGATGCCCAGCAGGACCGGTATCGCCGACAGCAGTCTTTTTGCGATGTAGCCTGCCATTGCGCCTCCGCAGGGTCGGGACGTGCGTGTTCCCGAAGACACAAGCCCCCGGGGTTCGGCGCGGGGCCATTGGCCCCGGCCATCTTTGGTCAGTTTTTCACGACATCATCCAGCAACAGGAAGAACGAGGGCTCAAGCGCAAAGTTTTCGACCCGGTCACTGGTGACCGCGTTCTGCTTCCAGTTCGCCACGAAAACCCAAGGCGCGTCTTCCTGCACGATGGCCTGCATCTCCTGATAAAGTTGTGCGCGTTCCGCCTGATCGGTCGAGACGCGGGCCGCTTCCAGCAGTTCATCGACCTTGGGATTGGAGTAGTATCCCGAGTTGAACCCTCCCTGATCCGGCCAGGCCGCGCTGCGCAGCGCCAGGAACGGAAGCGTATCGGGGTCGTTGGTCATCCAGGCCATCTGCGCCATGTCGGCCTTGCCTTCGAGGCCGGGATTCACCTCGCCCAGGAAGGTATTCCATTCGTAGGTTTCGATCTTCACGTCAAACCCCACGGCCTCTAGATCGGCCTGCATCGCGGTGCCCATGGCTACGGGGTCGAGCATGCCCGAGCCGCCTTCGGTCACGTAGAACGTAAGCTCCGCACCATCGGCGTCAGCTTCGGAAATGAGCGCCCGCGCTTTCTCGGGATCATAGGGGTACGGCTCGAGCGCGTCATTGTAAGCCCAGGCAAAGGCCGGAGGCGTCGGGCCCGCGGCAACCTCGGCGGTGCCTTCGAGCACATCGTTGACAATTGCCTCCTTGTTGATCGCGTAATTGGCGGCCTGACGTACGCGTTTGTCGGCAAAGGGGCCTTCCTTGGCGTTCAGGATCAGGAACCACACATGCGGCCCGGCCTGCTCATGCACCGCGTAAGGGTCGGCCTGAAATTGTGACAGTGCAACCGGGGGAACCTCGACCATAAGGTCGATGCCGCCCGCCAGCATCTCGGCCGTGCGCGTGTTCGCATCGGTGATGGGTCGGAACACGGCGGCCTGCAAGGCGGGTGCGCCATCCCAGTGATCGGGGTTGGCCTCAATCACGACGGCCTCGTTTGACCGCCATTCGGCAAACTTGAACGGGCCGGTGCCTGACGGGTTGCGGCCAAAGTTAGCGCCGTGTTGCATCACCGCTGCCGGCGAAACGATGAGCCCGGTTGGGTATGCGAGATTGGACAGGAACGGCGCATAAGGCGCGTTCAAGGTGAATTGCACGGTCTGTGGGTCGACCACATCAACGCTTTCGATCGCGGAAAAGAAGAAGGAAAGCGGGAAAGGTCCAGTGTCGTGATAAGGGTGCGCCTCGTCCAGCATCCGGTCAAAATTGAATTTGACAGCCTCGGCGTCAAACGGGCTGCCATCGTGGAATTGAACGCCTTCGCGCAGGGAGAAGGTGTACTGCATGCCGTCATCGCTGATGTTCCATTCGGTGGCCAGCGCCGGTTCGACTTCGAGCGTGCCGGACTTGTAGCGCACCAGCCCGTCGTAAACGTTCATCAGGATGCGAAAGTCATTGACGGCGGTGACCGCCGCGGGGTCGAGCGCCTTTGGTTCGGCGATCTGACCGATGATCAGCACACCCGGAGGCGTCTGGGCCAACGCAACACCCGCAGACAACGCCAGAGCAGTCGCGGCACCTGCTGCCAGCATCATCCTGCGTGTCAGATTGAACAGTGTCATCTGTAATCCACTCCCGTCAAATTTATCATGATTAATTGCAGTCACGCAAATTATCATGATAATTTCAAGAAAAATGTAAGGCTGGGTGCCGATGACCTTTTCGATTCTCGTATGTGACCGCAAATCAGGCGCTTTGGCGGGCGCGGCCGCCACCGGAAGCCTTTGCGTTGGCGGCTGGGTCCTGCGCGGCGGTGTTGCCTCGGGCCTTGTGGCCAGTCAGGGAACCGCGCCGTCGACCTTCTGGCGGGACGACATCCTGCGCCGCATGGAGGGTGGCGCAACCGCCGATCAAGCCGTCGCCACGGTGACCGGCGCAGATCCGGGGCGCGGGTACAGGCAGGTCATTGCGCTCGACCAAAATGGCGGCACCGGTGCACATACGGGCGCCGACAGCGTTGCCTTTGCGGGCCATAAGGCCGGCGCGGACATGGTCGTCGCAGGAAACATGCTGGCGGGCGCTCACGTGCTCGACGCGCTTTTGGAGGGGTTTCTTGCGGCCAATGACACCCTGCCCGATCGGCTGATCAGCGCGTTGCGCGCGGCCGAGCTTGCAGGCGGCGATTCCCGTGGTCTGCAATCTGCAGCACTTCTGATGCTTTCGCCCGACGCGCCGCCGCTCGATCTGCGGATTGATCACGCGGCCGACCCCGTCCCGGCATTGGCTGATCTGCTCGCGAGAACCCGCGCGCAACCTTATTCAGGCTGGCTGGACGTGGTGCCGGTAAGCGAGGACCGCACGCGCGCGCCCGCCCCTGCCCGTTCGATCGATGCAGCCGAAAGCTGAGCCGCATCAGAAAACCGACCATCCCGTCGCCTCACTGAGCAGTGCTGCGGCACGCGTGCCGGCCTTTGAATTGCCGTAGTGATCCAGCCCGGGCGACCAGATCGCGATCGACGCACGCCCGGGCGCAATGATCAGGATCCCGCCACCCACGCCGCTCTTGCCCGGTAGACCGACCCGAAAAGCGAACTCACCTGACCCGTCATAATGTCCGCAGGTCATCATCAGCGCGTTAACCCGGCGGGTCCGCGCCGAAGTCATGACCCTGGGCGCGTCGGAAAGCCCCGCCAGCGCCCGCCCGGCGCGTGCCAGTTGCGCGGTCGTCATTTCGATGGCGCATTGGTGGAAGTATGTTCCGAGCGTCAGTTCGGGTTCATTCATGAGGTTTCCATGGCTGTCGAGGTAATGCGCCAGCGCCTTGTTGCGCGCCCCGGTGGTTTGCTCGGACCGCGCGACATCGGCATCGATATGGATATCTTCGTCCTCGGCCATCAAACGTACGAGACCGATCATCTCGGCCAGAGCCTGACCCGGCGCCCGACCGGCCAAAAGTGCATCCGTGGTGACCAGCGCACCGGCATTGACGAACGGGTTACGCGGGTGACCCGCTTCGCTTTCCAGCAGAACAACCGAGTCAAACGACGTCCCCGACGGCTCGCGCCCGACGCGGCGCCAGAGTGTATCGCCAATCCGCCCGAGCGCCGAGATCAGCGCGAAAACCTTGGAGATCGACTGGATCGAGAACCGCCTTTGCGCTTGCCCCGCGCTCCACAAGTCACCTTTTGCATCGCAGACGGAAATTGCAAACTGCGCGGGGTCGATTGAGGCCAATTCAGGGATGTATTGCGCCGGCTTGCCCCAATCGGCCTCGGCGCGGATGCGGGCGTCGATGCCGTTGAGGATCTCATGCAGATCGAGATCAGTCTGGGATGAAGCGCCGGGCAAGCTCGGCCTCCTGCGCTTGCATGAGCTCTTCGGCGATGGCCATGTGAGAGGCCATGATCGCGCGGGCTGACACCCCGTCACCGGCGCGCAATGCCGCCACGAGATCCAACTGG
>JBCCVT010000158.1:0-7139 GCA_039195015.1 Pseudomonadota bacterium | reverse complement strand
GGCATTGCCGCGCCTGTGCAAGATCGGCGAGATTGACTTTGACAATGTCGATCTGTGTTTCTGTGCATTGCCGCACAGGACAAGCCAGGAGGTCATCCGCAACCTGCCGGATGACTTGCGGGTCATTGATCTGTCGGCCGACTTCCGGCTGCGTTCGGCTGAGGAATACGAGACCTGGTACGGCAATCCGCACAGCGCGATGGAGCAGCAGGCCGAGGCAGTCTATGGCCTCACCGAATTCTACCGTGACCAGATCCGTGGCGCGCGGTTGGTGGCGGGCACCGGGTGCAATGCGGCGACCGGGCAATACGCGCTGCGTCCGCTGATCGAGGCCGGCGTGATCGATCTGGATGAGATCATTATCGACCTCAAATGTGCAGTCAGTGGGGCGGGACGAAGCCTGAAGGAAAACCTTCTCCATGCAGAGCTGAGCGAAGGTTATCATGCCTATGCCGTCGGCGGCACACACCGTCATCTGGGTGAGTTCGATCAAGAATTCAGTGCTCTTGCCGAACGGCCCGTCAAGGTGCAGTTCACGCCGCATCTGATCCCGGCAAACCGTGGTATTCTGGCGACGACCTATGTCCAAGGCGACGCGCAGGCGATCCATGAGACGCTTGACGCGACCTATGCGAGCGAGCCGTTCATCGAAGTTCTGCCATTTGGCGAGACCCCAAGCACACATCACGTGCGCGGGTCGAATTTCTGCCATCTCGGTGTCGCTTCCGACCGTTTGCCCGGGCGCACGATCGTTGTCGCAGTTCTGGATAACCTGACGAAAGGCAGCAGCGGGCAGGCGTTGCAAAACGCCAATCTGATGTTAGGTGAAGAGGAGACGACGGGCTTGATGTTGGCCCCGCTATTCCCGTGAGGTCACGATGAAGAGCCTGAAAAAACAGCGTCGGATCCAAGTTATCCTAGTGTCAATTGTGGCACTGGCTGTATCGACGGCTCTCATCGGATATGCGATGCGCGACGGCATCAACTTTTTCCGTGCGCCGAGTCAGGTGATTGCCGAACCTCCCGCACCGACCGAGGTGTTTCGGATCGGCGGGCTTGTCGCGGAGGGCTCGATTGTACGTGGCGAAGGCGAGACGGTTCGATTCTCGGTAACGGATGGCGGTGCGACGGTTCCGGTGGTCTTTACCGGCGTGCTGCCAGATCTCTTTTCGGAGAACGAGGGGATGGTCGGGACAGGTCGATACATCAACGGTGTCTTTGAAGCATCTGAAATATTGGCGAAACATGATGAAACCTATATGCCGGCCGAGGTCGTGGACGCATTGAAGGACCAAGGCGTCTATCGCGGTGACAACGAAGGGTGACGCGCCCCTAGCGCGAGCCTCCGGCGGATGAATTTTGACCAGAAAGAAGCAGGAGCGTGCGGTCAGATCGGGCCGCGTTAACCCATTTGCGCGAGATTTTCCGCGAGTTGCGGAAAGGTGGCGCGATGCAGACAGTACGACAGATTGCGGAAGAAATCGTGCGGCGCGAAGGCGGTTTCGTAAATGACCCCGACGATCCGGGCGGTGCGACAAAATACGGCGTGACGATCCACACGATGCGTCGATTGGGGCTCGATTTGACCGGCAACGGTACGATCGATGTTGCGGATGTGCGGGCACTGACCCGAGACGACGCGGTTGAGATCTTTATCCGGCATTACTTTGAAAAGCCCCGGCTGGACGAGCTGCCTCAAGCCCTGCAGGCAACCGTGTTCGACATGTATGTCAACGCTGGCGCAAATGCGGTGAAGATTTTGCAGCGGCTCTTGCGACAGATGGGCTACGACATCGCAGCGGATGGTGTCATCGGGCCCAAGACGCTGGGTGCGGTGCGCGCTGCGCAAGGTGACGACCCGGTGCTGTTGCGCGATGCCTACGGGATCGCCCGCCGTAACTATTATTTCGGGATCGGTGATCGTCGTCCGGCGAGCCGTAAATATGCGCGCACACGCGCGGGCGGCAAAGGGGGCTGGATCAAACGTGCCGAGGAGTTTCTGTCACCGCGATTCCATCTCAGCGACGCGGCGTTTCAGCAAAGGGTCAAGGCATGGGCATGATCGCAGACATGTTTTCCATGCTGTTCGGTAATAGCCGCAACGTGCTGCGCGAAACCGCCGAAGTCTTTCGCGAGAACGCCGAGGCCGGCGCGCAAAGGGGCGTGCAGATGCAAGGGCAGGCGATGGCGCAGTTTGGTGCCGAGTTCGCCGGGATACGGCAAGGTGGGTTCGACCGTTTCATGGATGGGTTGAACCGCCTGCCACGCCCGGCGATGGCCCTGGGCACGCTTGGTCTTTTTGTTTCGGCGATGGTTGATCCGATCTGGTTTTCCGAACGGATGCAAAGCCTTGCTCTGGTACCGGAGCCGCTCTGGTGGCTTCTGGGTGTGGTCGTTTCCTTCTACTTTGGCGCGCGCCATCAGCGTAAAACGCAGGAGTTTCAGCGCGACATCGCCAAAACCATGGCGCGTGTGCCGAAGGTGGCCGAGAACCTCGGCGCGCTTCGCGAGATGCGTGCCGAAGGGATCGGCTCGGCTGATACGGCACCGGATGCGCCACTGACTCTGGCTGCGACAAAGCCGTCGGACAACCCGGCGTTGGAGGTTTGGAAGGCCGAACGCGCGACAATTTGATACGGAGCGGCGGCCGAATTCCATTGGCCGCCCTGCGCGCGGAACTTATAGTCCCGTGCATGGTTACCGAACTTGGTCACTTTGCGCTGGTTCTGGCGTTTCTGGTCGCAATCGTTCAATGCACCGTGCCTCTGGTTGGCGCGGCGCGACGCTGGCCGTCTTGGATGGCCGTGGCGGAACCGGCGGCGATGGCGCAGTTTCTGCTTACGGCTGCGGCCTTTGGCGCGCTGATGTGGGCGTTCATCACTTCTGATTTCAGCCTGCGTCTTGTGGTTCTGAACAGCCACTCGGCCAAGCCATTGATCTACAAGATCAGCGGAACATGGGGCAATCACGAGGGCTCAATGCTGCTCTGGGTGCTCATCGTGTCGCTGTTCGGAGCGATGGCCGCGCTTTTCGGAAGTAACCTGCCGCCCACGCTGCGGGCGCGTGTTTTGGCGGTTCAGGGGGCCATTGGCGTCGCGTTCTTCGCCTTCATACTTTTCACATCGAACCCATTTCTGCGCCTGGCCGTCCCGCCCTTTGATGGGCAGGATCTAAACCCGTTGTTACAGGATCCGGGTCTCGCCTTCCATCCACCGTTTCTCTACCTCGGTTATGTGGGCCTCAGCATGGCGTTTTCATTCGCCGTGGCTGCGCTGATCGAAGGTCGGGTCGACGCGGCGTGGGGTCGTTGGGTGCGGCCCTGGACGCTCGCAGCCTGGATCTTTCTGACCATCGGGATCGCGCTCGGCTCCTGGTGGGCGTATTATGAGCTCGGCTGGGGTGGGTTTTGGTTCTGGGACCCGGTCGAGAACGCGTCCTTCATGCCCTGGCTGCTTGCGGCCGCGTTGCTGCATTCGGCGATCGTGGTCGAGAAGCGCGAGGCGCTGAAAAGCTGGACAATCCTGCTGGCGATCCTCGCCTTCGGCTTTTCGCTGGTGGGCACCTTCATCGTCAGGTCAGGGTTGCTGACATCCGTTCACGCCTTCGCCAACGATCCCGAGCGGGGTGTCTTTATCCTGGCGATCATGGTGTTTTTCACGGGCGGGGCGCTGATCCTTTTTGCCGCGCGCGCGCAGGCGATGGAGGCCAAGGGTGTCTTTGGCATGGTCAGCAGGGAAAGCGCGCTGGTGGCCAACAACATCCTGCTCGCGGTAAGCTGTTTCGTGGTCTTTGTCGGTACGATGTGGCCCGTAATCGCCGAGATGGCGTTTGACCGAAAACTGAGCGTGGGGCCGCCGTTCTTCGATTTGGCCTTCACGCCTTTCATGGTTGTGCTGGGGCTCATCCTGCCCGTGGGCGCAATGCTGCCGTGGAAACGGGGCAAGATCCTCAAGACCGCTCGACCTCTGCGCGCTGCATGTCTTCTTGCGATCGCTCTTGGGGCGCTGGTCTGGGCGATCCAGACGGATCGTTCCGCCATTGGGCCGATGGGCGTCCTGCTGGGCACATGGGTTGTCGCGGGTGCGCTGGTCGATCTCTGGAGCCGCACGGGATCCTCCGGAGCAGCCCGCCTGCTGCGTCTGCCGCGCGCAGATTGGGGAAAAGCGGTGGCTCATACCGGGCTGGGGGTTACGATCTTCGCCATCTCGGGGCTTGTGGCCTGGCAAAAGGAAGACATCCGTGTCGCGCAGCTTGGCGCGCCCTTCGATGTGGGTGGTTTCACCCTGACGCTCGATAAGGTCGAAGATGTGCGCGGTCCGAACTATTTGTCAACGATGGGCTTTGTCCGATTGGAGCGGGATGGCCGCGCGCTCACCATGCTTCACCCGGAAAAGCGAATTTACCCTGTGGCGCAGATGCCTACGACCGAGGCAGCGATCGACTACCGGGTGATGCGCGACGTATACGTCGTAATCGGGGATGAACAGACCGGCGGTGGCTGGACGGTACGGACCTATATCAAGCCCTTCGCGAACTGGATGTGGGCAGGTTGTCTGCTGATGGCGTTTGGTGGCCTTCTAAGCCTCAGCGACCGCCGGTTTCGCGTGGCGGCCGGCGCGCGGCGCGCACCTGCTGCAGGCGTGGCGGCAGAATGAAACGTCTGCTGGTGATCCTGCTGCTCTTGGCCGCGCCGGTCTGGGCTGTGCAGCCCGACGAGGTTCTGGACGACCCCGCGCTTGAAGAACGCGCCCGCGACCTGAGCAAGGGTTTGCGCTGTCTCGTCTGCCGCAATGAGAGCATCGACGAGAGCAATGCTGATCTGGCCCGCGACCTGCGGCTTTTGGTGCGCGAGCGGCTGGTGGCTGGTGATACGGATGACGAAGTCATTGCCTTTGTGGTCGATCGCTACGGAGAATACGTCTTGTTGAAACCCACGATCGACGGGTCGAACTGGCTGCTTTGGGCCGCGGGGCCGTTCATGCTGTTGGTCGCGGCGGGGGTCGGGTTTGGTTTTCTGCGCGGTCGGCAGCGAGCCGAGCCGGTAACCGAAGCGAGCCTGTCCGAGGCTGAGAAAAGCCGCCTGCGCGAGATACTCGACGACTGACGTGCCGTTCCGCTGGCGCTTGGCCGCCAGTTCGCTAACGTGACGGCAAAGCTTTCGGAGGCGGCGATGAATTACGAAACCCTGACATTTGACGTGACCGACGGTGTGGCGCTGATCACGCTGAACCGCCCGGACAAGATGAACGCACTGACCACGCAAATGCGGGCCGAGCTTGCCTATGCGGTGACCAAAGGCGGCAAGACTGCGCGTGTCTTGGTTGTTACCGGTGCAGGTCGTGCATTCTGTTCCGGTCAGGATCTGGGCGATCGCGCGGGCGGTGGCAGTATCGATCTGGAGCGAACCTTGCGGGACGAATATGAACCCGTCCTGCGCGCAATCGTCGATTGTCCTGTGCCGACAATTGCCGCCGTGAACGGCGCGGCCGCCGGGGCAGGGGCCAACATCGCGCTGGCCGCCGATGTGGTGATCGCAACGGAAAGCGCGTACTTCCTGCAGGCCTTTACGCGGATCGGTTTGCTGCCTGACGCCGGGGGCACCTATGTGATGCCGCGCACGATGGGCATGGCCAAGGCGATGGGGGCCGCGCTTTTTGCCGAAAAGATCACCGCAAGGCAGGCTGACGAATGGGGCCTGATCTGGGAAGCCGTGGCCGATGACGCGTTCGAAGATCAGTGGCGAAAGCGCGCGGCCTATCTCGCGAACGGGCCGACACAAGCCTTTCGCGCAGCCAAGCAGGCGATCCGCGACAGTTGGGGCAACAGGCTGAGCGAGCAGCTACAGGCCGAGGCCGCGTTGCAAGGGGAATGTGGCCGCACGCGCGACTTTAAGGAAGGTGTGATGGCCTTTGTCGAAAAGCGCAGCGCAAGTTTCGAAGGGCGCTAGGACAAAAGGCCGTCAGCCCCGCCGTGCCCACCTGAAGAGGGCTGTCACGCGAACTCACTCGCGAACCGTGCTTCGGCACGGATCGCAATCTGTTCACAGAACGTCTCAGACAAAGGGATTGGTGCCCGGCGCCAGCTCCAGAATCGAAATGTCCGAAAGCATAAGATCCGGCGATTCGATGATGGCAACGGCCACGCCATGCGCGTTCAGGATCCGGGTGCCATCGCCATTGTCCTCAAGATCGAGAACCGGCGCCGTGCTCCCCGCCGCATAGGCGTAGATCAGCGAATCTTCGGTAGCGTCGAAATTCAAGATGTTGGCTGCGACGGTCTCGGAAGACTGCAAGAGCGTCAGCGCGTCGGCTCCCTCGCAACCATCGGCTGTGTCACCCGCAGCGATCAGCAGGAAGTCATCTCCATCGCCACCGTTGACCGTGTCCGCATCGCCGTCGCTGGTCAGGTCACCGGGAATCCGCCGAGGAGGGCAATCAGGTCGGCTTCGGTCTAGGTCTCGCGCACTGCGTCCAGTTCGGCTGTCGTCAAACCGCGTTCCAGCACATTCGCGTCAGCGAGCAAATCGTTGCCGCCGCCACCATCAAGCGTGTCCGACCCATCGCCCGCAATCAACACATCATCACCTGCACCGCCCGTCAGCACGTCGTCTTCCGCTCCGCCGTGCACAACGTGATCCTTGGCGACGTCTTCAGTGTCATTGTTGTTGTCGTTGTCATCACAGGAGCCGTTGTAAATCAGACAACCTGCGGTCCAGAGAGCGACAGTCGCGACAGCGATGCCTAGCATGGTTGCCTCCGTGCCCGGGGCACCGCGCGCGCGTATCGCCGCGCGGGGGCGGCTTGCAAAAAAAAGCGCATGCACGAAATGATGCGCATCCGATTGGAGTCACCAGCCACAGCAGTTCAACTGCCCGCAACATAATAGCGGCCATGCGCCGATTACCCATTATCTTCAATGGCCTGGGCCAACTGGCAGAGAATGGCCAATGCTGTCAAAGCATTCTGCCGCGTTGTGTGGAGCCACGAAACAATGACGGTTTTTCACATCAGGCCGACCATTAAAAACCCGGCCTCAAAGGAAGCCGGGTTCTTCTCCAACAGAATGTCAAACGTCAGCGTTTTTCTATATCCACATAATCGCGCGTGGTATCCCCCAGATAAAGCTGACGCGGACGGCCG